>JBDKFR010000138.1:0-10260 GCA_039798645.1 Bacteroidota bacterium | reverse complement strand
CATTCTCCAAATTCATGCTGCATTTGTTGCAATAACAATCTGTAAGCATGCACCATCACTTGCGGATTACTGGATTTCATACTCAAAATTATTTGATGGTAATCCAAGCTTCTAGCAATACGGCAAAACTCCATTGCACTTTCAACCATTCCATTTGCTGTATCTCCATACCTACTCATAATTCTATCGCTCAATGAACCATGATTGGTTCCAATGCGCATAGCAGTTCCATGTTCCTTACATATTAATACTAAAGGAGTAAACCTTTCTCTAATTCTTTCTATTTCTTCAATATACTCGGCATCGGTATATTCAATTTGTTCAAATTTTTTCTTATCAACATAATTACCTGGATTCACTCTTACTTTTTCAACAATGGTTGCAGCAATCTCAGCAGCATTAGGTGTAAAATGAATATCAGCAACAAGTGGTGTATGATAACCTTTTGCAATTAATGCCGCCTTTATATTAGCTAAATTATCTGCTTCCTTTTTTGAAGGCGCTGTTATGCGCACTAGCTCAGCACCAGCTTCTACGCATTTGATTACTTGCTCAACGGTCTTATCGGTATCCATCGTATCAGTCGTGGTCATTGTTTGAACCCTAATAGGATGTCCTCCACCAATGATCAAGTTACCTATTTTTACTTCTCGTGTAATATATCGCTTATAAGTCGTTAAAGAGTTACAATAGTATTGCATATTAGAATTGGTATAATTGTAAAAAATAGGAATGGTTTATCTAACTCCCTTTAAAAATCCCTGTTGTAATAAAATGGTTTTTAATAAGGATACAGCATTTACATCATTAAATTGATTATTATTTTTTGCTTCTAAATGCATTACGAAAAAATAAGGATGCTTATTTTCCTCAACATAACCTACTAACCAGAAGCTAGGCTTGCTTGCTTGATCAGATCCAATTATATAGCTTAATTGATAACTAGCATTATCTTCTTTTAAGATCATTTTCTTAAAAATATCTTGCGCTCTTTTTTGAAAAGATAATTGACCAAAATATAATTTTTTAATAAAGCCCAATTGTTCATCGGCAGTGATACGAAGTGAGCCATCTTTCCAAAAATTATTCAAATCATTACTCACAATACCTTTCCCATAATGCAATGAATCAATTGTTTTTAAAATAGTCGCTCTACCTAATTTTTCTATTATTGCGTTATAATAATTCACTGAATCCAAACTTACCCAATTACTCGTGTCATGTTTTATATACCCCTTATCTAACCCAAGCAACGCAGGTACTGCAAAAAATGTATTTAATGGTGCATAAGAAGAATCTTTATATAAAGACAGATTCGTAATGGTAAACTGGCCAGATCCATTTTCCATGAGTGCAAATGATCCACTTACTTTTGCGCTATCCAAAATCTTAACAATATTGGGGTCATTTTTTACATTGTTTGGAGAACAGGCATATGCCAAAAACACTATCAAAATAAACACACTAAATCGCTGTATCATAATATATTTTTATCAATCTCAAAATTACCACTTAATACCAATAAAAACACCCCCAATTTTGGGGGTGTTTAAACTATTTTTTTCGAGGAATTATTATTCTATACCCAATAATTCAACATCAAAAATTAAGGTTGATCCTGGTCCAATAGTTGGGCCTGCAGAACGCTCACCATAAGCTAACTCACTAGGGATGAATAATCTCCATTTAGCGCCTACAGTCATTAACTGCACTGCATCCTGCCATCCTTTAATCACCCCATTTAATGGGAATGTAATAGGCTCACCTCTTTGAACAGAACTGTCAAATACAGTGCCGTCAATTAAAGTGCCATGGTAATGACATTTTACCTTACTTTTTAAAGTAGGGTGTTCAGTACCCGTTCCAGCAGTTAATACTAAATACTGCATACCGTTTGTCATTTTAACAACACCCTCTTTTTTGGCGTTAGCTTCTAAGAACGCTTTTCCAGCCGCTCTGTTGATTGCGATTTTTTCTTGACTCATTTTATCTTGGTAGTTTTTAATACATACATCAATTAAGCTATCAGGTATATCTGTTTTAGAAATTACACCTGCAGCCATTCCTTTTTTAAACAATTCGAAATTTATATCCTGAATCCCTTGCCCTTTTAAGCTTTGGGCAATTCTATATCCTAAAGCATAAGATGCACTGTCTTTCGTATTTTTTAGTGATTGTCCTGGGGTGTAAGTTAATGCCAATTTCGGCTTTGTTGTTGGTGCTGCTGGTTTAGTAACCGGCTTAGTTTGTGCCATTGCTGTTAAGCTACTTGCCAATACAACTGCAGCCATAAGTCCTTTTTTCATATTCATACAATTAAATGTTTTTTGTGGTTAATCAAATCGAGTCTCAAAAATACAGCTAGCTTTTCAATAAATGTTCAATTTGACACTCAACTTTGGCAAAATCCATACGATTCAATACCTTTTTCATCTCGTCTGCAATTTGAGCATTACAAAGGTTACCTATGCTTCCTTCATGGGTGTGAGCAAGCTTCGTTGAATAGGTATAATTGCCAGTTTCAATGGCTATTCCAACTTTTTTATAAGCGTCTCTAAAAGGCATACCCTCATTCACTAATTTATTCACTTCCTCAACACTGAATAAAAATTGATACTGGGTGTCTTCCAAAATATCTTTTTTCACTTCCATATTTTCAATCATCAAGGACGCCATTTCTATACAATTTTTTAATTGTTGAAAAGCAGGAAATAAATGCTCCTTTAATAATTGTAAATCACGATGATAACCGGAAGGTAAATTAGTAGTCATCATCATAATTTCGTTAGGTAAAGCTTTTATTCGATTACAATAGGATCTGATAAGTTCAAAAACATCTGGATTTTTTTTATGTGGCATGATGCTTGAACCTGTTGTTAATTCTTCAGGAAATTTGATAAAGCCGAAATTTTGATTCATAAACAAACAAGCATCCATACTCAATTTTGACAAGGTGTCTGCAAAATTGGACAATGCTTGTGCAGTAACACGCTCCGCTTTTCCTCGACCCATTTGCGCATAAACGACATTATAATTTAAGGTATCAAAACCAAGTAGCTCTGTTGTTCTTGTTCTATTAATTGGGAAAGACGAACCATAACCAGCAGCTGATCCCAAAGGATTTTTATTCACTATTTTAAAGGCCGCCTCTAACATGGTCATATCGTCAACTAAACTTTCGGCATAGGCACCTAACCATAAACCAAAAGAGGAAGGCATAGCTAATTGTAAATGGGTATAGCCAGGTAAAAGGTCATTTTTAAATTGTTCGCTCTTTACTTGTAATAGGTTAAATAAAGTAGTAACAGATTTACTTAGCTCCATCAATTCAGAACGTAAAAATAATTTCAAATCCACTAAAACTTGATCGTTTCTGCTTCTTGCGCTATGAATTTTTTTACCAATATCCCCCAACTTTTCAGTCAAAAGCATTTCCACTTGTGAATGAATATCTTCAACGCCTGCTGATAATTTAAAATTGCCAGATTTTATGGATCCATAAATTTCAACTAGCGCTTTTTTTAATTGAACTTGTTCCTCCTTTGTCAATAAACCCACCTCTGAAAGCATAGTGGTATGTGCAATAGAACCCATAACATCATAAGCTGCCAGGTATATATCCATAGCTTGATCATTACCAATGGTAAACTGTTCTACGGATGCAGCTACTTGATTATTTTTTTGCCAAAGCTTACTCATGATGTAAAAATAGTTGAAAGTAATTGTATATAAGTTGAAACCCCCTCTTCAATTTCATCTAAATAGATAAATTCATCGGCGGTATGGCTTCTAGCTGAATCACCAGGCCCCATTTTTAAAGTAGGGAAAGACATTAATGCTTTATCCGATGTAGTTACTGATCCATAATAGCCCTTGCCTAATTTCATACCCGATGTTATCAAAACATGATCTAAAGCAATACCCGTTGAACGCATTCTTAATGATCGTGGGGTTACGGTTGCTTGCACATTTTTGTCAATGATGGCTAATATTTCCTCGAAGCTATACAACTCATTTACACGAACGTCAACCACCATTTTACAAGTAGATGGAACAACATTATGTTGTTTGTTATCTGTCTCAATAACAGTAACACTCATTTTCACAGCGCCTAATAAATCAGATACCTTATCAAACTGGAAGGTTCTAAACCAATTTAAATCTGGCAATATTTTATATAATGCACTTTCCCCCTCTTCTCTTGCTGCATGACCCGCTATACCTGTTGCTACTACATCCAAAACCATTAGTCCGCGCTCTGCAATAGCCATTTCCAATAAAGTTGGCTCACCTACTATTCCAAAATCGATAGGAGGAATTGACTTGATGGCTAATTCAATTCCATCATGACCTGAAATTTCTTCCTCTGCGGATGCAACTAATATAATATTATAGGGCAGATTTTTTTGATCATAAAAAAATAAAAAACAAGCTATCAAACTTACCAAACATCCGCCAGCATCATTACTCCCTAATCCAAAAAGCTTACCCTCCTTTTCAATTGGCGAAAAAGGATCCAAAGTATATCCTTTGTTTGGTTTTACAGTATCGTGATGTGAATTTAATAATAGGTTAGGTTTTGCTGCATCATAGTGCAAATTCATTGCACAGATATTATTTTTAACCCTTTCCGTCTTTACTTTTTTCTGATGTAAATAATCTTGAATTAAATCGGCCGTTATATTTTCCTCTTTGCTAAAAGAAGGTGTTGCAATTAATTTTGATAATAATTGTTTTGCCTCCTTTTGTAATAAACTTATTTGAGCACTATTTTCTTGTATGTTATTTGTCTGTGACATTATATTTTGATTGTGGTACCTGCAGTACCGTTAATTAATTGGTTCAATTTTTCGGCTTTACCAATGATGACAGATTGTACACCACCCTCTAAAGCCAAATACGCGTTGTCAATTTTAGGAATCATTCCTTCAAAAATGACTTTTTGATCTTTTAATGTACCGTAAACCGGTCGATCAATAAACGCAATCACTGAACTTGGATCATTAACGTCTGATAATACCCCTTCTCTTTCGAATCCATAAATTAAATGGACTTTGAAATGCCTTGCCATTCCCGTTGCAATACTTTGTGCAATGGTATCAGCATTGGTGTTGAGCAATTGGCCATGACCATCATGTGTAATAGGTGCAACTACTAGTTTGGTATTTGTATTGAGCAATTGCGTAATCAATGCATCATTTATTCCATCAACATCTCCCACAAATCCATAATCAATATTAGCGCCCGTTCTTTTATGAGCGATAATTAAATTTCCATCCGCACCCGTTAAACCCATAGCATTCACACCTAATGCTTGTAATTGAGCAACTATATTTTTATTGATATAACCCGCATAAACCATTGTGACAATTTTCAATGTTGCTTCGTCTGTAATACGTCTTCCTTCAACCATGGTTTGTGCAACTCCTAATTCTGATGCCAAACTTGTCGCTAATTTACCACCTCCATGCACTAAAATTGCCTGCCCCTTTATTTTAGAAAAGGCAGTAAGAAATTCAGTCAACAATGCTGGATTGTCAACGATATTTCCTCCTATTTTAATGACATATAAATTTTCCATGGTTATAAATTCAACAAATTAGTATCCATTATTTTTTAATATTTCTGACAATACTGCTTGTGCAGCCCAAACCCTATTTGATGCTTCCTTAGTTACTAAACTATTTTTGCCGTCTAATATCTCATCACTTAATTCAACGTTACGACGAACTGGCAAGCAATGCATTACTTTCGCATCATTGGTTTTTGACAACTTTGCATTCGTTAACATCCAGCTTTCATCCATGGTGAGTACTTTCCCATATTCATGATAACTACTCCAATTTTTTACATATACAAAATCGGCATCTTTTAATGCCTCGTCCTGATTATGCGTTATAGTAGCCCCATTTGTAAATTCAGTTGATAATTCATACCCCTCAGGATGCGTAATGACAAAATTGGCTTCACCCCATGCTGTCATCCATTCGCTAAAGCTATTTGATACACATTGTGGAATAGGTTTAATATGCGGCGCCCATGTTAAAACAACTTTAGCTTTTCTATTTTTCAATGCTGCATTTGTAAAAATAGATTCATTAATAGTAATTAAATCAGTTAATGATTGAAGCGGATGCAAAGTAGCAGACTCTAAACTAACAACAGGAATTCCTGCATACTTTATAAATTGATGAATAATTGTTTCACTATAATCTTGCTCTTGATTTTGCAAGCCTGGAAATGTCCTGATACATAAAATATCAAAATAATTACCTAATACAGGAGCAGCATCTTTTATGTGTTCAACAGTGGTACCGTTCATGATAGCACCTTCTGTAAATTCTAAAGCCCATCCTTCTTTGTCAACATTAAAAACAATCGGCTCCATGCCTAAATTTTGTGCAGCTACCTGTGTACTCAAGCGGGTCCTTAAACTTGGATTCAAAAACAACAAGCCAATACGTTTATTAGTACCTAAACTCTTATCTGCAAATGGATTTGCTTTATAATGCAATGCTTTTTGCACCAATGCATTGATATCTGTCACATCCTTCACCGAAATAAACTGTTTCATAGCTTAATCTTTCTTTTGCTTCAAAATTTGAATCGCTTGATTCAACCCTTTTAAAAATAAATTGATATCATCCATCGATATTGCCAATGATGGTAATAATCGAATTACATTTGGTTTTGCTTCTCCCGTGAATATTTTCACATCGTTCAATAGTACTTTTCGCACTTCCTCCAATCCTTCCTCCATTTCAAACCCAATCATTAAACCACGTCCTCTAACCACTTTTACACCCTTCGTATTTTTCAACGCATTTATTAAAAAGTTCCCTTTTTCTTCAGCTGCTTTTATTAATTTTTCCTTTTGCATTACTTCAATGACCGCTATGGCTGCGGCACATGCTAATGGATTACCTCCAAAAGTAGTACCTAGCATGCCAAATTTTGCTTGAATATGTGGTGCAATTAAAATTCCACCAATGGGGAAACCATTACCCATACCCTTTGCCATTGAATATATGTCAGCATGCACACCAGCATAGTCGTGGGCAAAAAACTGACCAGATCGACCATAACCACATTGTACACTATCTGCAATATATACTGCACCAAAATCATCACATACTTTTCTAATCGCTTGTAAAAATGTATCTGTTGCTTCATGTATACCTGCCACTCCTTGTATACCTTCAATAATAACAGCCGCTATTTCATTTCCTTGTTCAGTAAAACATGATTGCAATGCAGCTAGATCATTAAATGGTAAAAAGATAATATTATTTGTCTCATTTACCGGTGCCACTATACTTGGATTGTCAGTAGCAGCAACCGCTAAGGAGGTACGTCCGTGGAATGCTTTTTTAAATGCAACTATTTTTTTTCTACCCGTATGAAAGCTCGCCAATTTTAATGCATTCTCATTTGCTTCTGCACCACTATTACATAAAAATAATTGATAGTCCTTCTTACCGCTAATTTCATTTAAAGCCGTTGCCAACTCCTCTTGAATTGGCATAATCACCGAATTAGAATAAAAAGCAATCGCGTGCAATTGGTCCTCTATGCGTTTTACCCAATGAGGATGCGTGTGACCAATACTAATAACGGCATGACCACCATACATGTCTAAATATTCCTGCCCCTTATCGTCCCAAACACGGCTGCCTGCAGCTTTAGTAATAGCGATTGGATTTAAAGGATAAACGTTGAATAAAGACATGTTTGAATATTTTTTGAATTAAATCTTATAATTGAAAGTCAATAATATATTTTGAATAATAGATGATTAGGATAATTTAAAAATAATTAGCTTTTAATTGTAACCCAGTTGTTTCTTCGAGCCCAAAAAGTAAATTCATATTTTGTACCGCTTGCCCCACTGCACCTTTCAATAAATTATCGATCACAGAATGTATAGCGAATTTATTTCCTTGCTTTTCAATATGGATCAAACATTTATTTGTATTCACTACTTGTTTTAAATCAATGTTGTTTTTGGAAACATGCGTAAATGAATGGCCTTCATAATAAGTATTGTATAATTCATATACAGCATCTAAACTTAAATCACTTGTTACCACTGAGGTAATAAAAATACCTCTTGTGAAATCGCCTCTCCATGGTACAAAATTCACTTCGGCGTTTTGATTGCCTTGTAAACTTGCCAAGCTTTCTCCAATTTCATTTAAATGTTGGTGTTGCAAAGTTTTATAGGCTTGGATATTATTGGCCCTCCAACTAAAATGGCTTGTCGATGATAAACCTTGCCCAGCTCCGGTGGAACCAGTAATACCTGTTGTATAAACCTCTTTTAATAAACCTTTAGCAGCCAATGGCAATAATCCCAATTGAATAGCTGTTGCGAAACAACCTGGGTTTGCAATATTATTGGCTGTCTTAATTTTTTCTCTTTGTAATTCAGGCAAACCGTAAACGAAATTTTTATCACCAATACTTGCTGTACCTGCTAGTCTAAAATCTTGTGAAAGGTCAACTATTTTAATACTTGGTTTAATTTCATTTGCAGCTAAAAACTTTTTAGCATCGCCATGACCTACGCATAAAAATAACACATCAATTTCTTGTGACAGTTCATTTGCAAATTTTAAATCGGTATCGCCTACTAAATCGGCATGCACTTTGCTAACCGGCTCGCCCGCATTACTTGTACTATGCACAAAACTAATAAGTGCATTAGGATGACGAAGTAATACACGCAACAATTCGCCACCCGTATATCCCGCTCCTCCTACAATACCTATATTTACTTTTTGCATTTGACTAAACTTGTAATTATTTATTTAAAGTAGCGTTTGATTTTTAGACCTCAACAACACTGTTACTCAACTTATTTTTTATTAGACTCCTTCACATTGTGGAAGATACTTGTTTGGTTACCAAATATTTTAGTAAACCCTCTAACATCTGCACCTGTGAAACCTGTATTCATTTCCCCATACTTTCCAAACTTCGCACTCATCAAATCATTAGGAGACTCAATGCCTAAAATTTGAAAATGATACGGATTCAATTGTACAAATACATCCCCAGTTACTTGTTCTTGCGAATTGGTTAAATATGCTTCAATATCACGCATCACAGGATCGAGAATTTGTCCCTCATGTAACCAGTTACCATAAAAAGAAGCTAACTGATCTTTCCATGATAATTGCCATTTAGTTAATACATGTTTTTCTAAAGCATGGTGCGCTTTTAAAATAACCATTGGCGCTGCTGCTTCAAAACCAACTCTTCCTTTAATACCAATGATGGTATCACCAACATGAATATCTCTTCCAATACCATAAGCACCTGCTATAGATTGTATAAATTGGATGGCTTCTGTTGGATGGCCAAATGTTTGACCATTTACTTTTTTAATTTCTCCTTGTTCGAAACTAATAATCATTTCCTCAGTTGCACCCTGTTTAGTCATTTGTGTTGGCCAAGCACTCTCAGGTAACATTCCTTTTGAATTCAATGTTTCCTTTCCACCTACGCTCGTACCCCACAATCCCTTATTTATCGAATAAGCAGCTTTTTCAAAATTCATTGCTATGCCCTTTCCCTTTAAATATTCAATCTCTGCTTCTCGGCTTAATTGTAAATCACGAATAGGTGTTAAAATTTCAATTCCAGGAATCATGATTTGAAAAATCATATCAAAACGAACCTGATCATTACCCGCACCGGTACTACCATGTGCTACTAATTTCGCGCCTACTTTTTTTACATGTTCTGCAATATGCAAAGCTTGACTTAAACGTTCAGCACTCACACTTAAAGGATAAGTATTGTTTTTTAACACATTGCCATACACCAAGTATTTAATGATGCTATCATAGTAACCTTTTACTGCATTTACGGTTGTATGTGTTTTTACACCTAATGCATAAGCATGTGCTTCTACTTTTTTTAATTCATCGTCGGAAAAACCACCCGTGTTTACAATTACACTATGCACTTCCAATCCTTTATCCTCTGTTAAGTATTTTACACAAAAGGTAGTATCTAATCCTCCACTAAATCCTAAAACAACTTTCTCCATAGTCTTTATTTTTTCGTCAACCAGTTTAATAATTTACTTTGCTTTATTTTCATAAAACGTTCATATAATTTAGAATTCGTTTTGAACTCAGATGCAGTTTCATGAGGAGTATGAGGCCCTTTAGGTTCGTATAACATTGCGGTACACATACAGTTCTTACGATCCTTGCTCATGAGTATTTCATAGTTCACACAACTCTTACA
>JBDKFR010000137.1:0-6327 GCA_039798645.1 Bacteroidota bacterium | reverse complement strand
GTATTAGAAGTTGCTGCAAATGCCCAAGTAAAGCTTCCAAAAAAACCGAATATATTACGCATGGCATTTGACACGGCTAAAGATTGCTCGCCGCGGTGTTCAATCAAAATATAAAAAAACTCCCAGCTGATAATACTAATCATATACTGCATCATAATAGGGGCAGATTGTACTAATATTAATTGGATGTAATCCCATTTAAAATCAAAGTGTTTGAATAATTCAAACCTGGCCCCGATCTTTTGATAATGTATTACTAAGTAAATAACAAATAAACCCAAAACTTCTGCAATGATTGAAGCATAAGCAGCACCGTTTAATCCCATGGCAGAGAATCCAAAATGCCCAAATATCAAACTATAGTCAAAAAATATATTTACAACTGCTTCAGTAGCCGTACCTATAATTAAAAATTTACTTTGATTCGTGCCAACTAGTAAGGCATTACGCATTTGATAAATAAACAAAAAAGGTAGTCCCCAAATTCTAATTTTAAGAAACTCAATGACCGTATTAGCCCTTGCAGTATCATGTAAAAGTGATTGGAAAATGGAGGGAACAACAAAATAGGTAAAGGAAATACCTAAAATGGATAATACAATTGAAATGATTACTCCTTGTGAAAATAATATACCAATTTCATCAATTCTGTTTTCGCCAGCACGACGAGAAATGAGGGCTTGTAAACCATTGTTTAACCCTTGACCCATAACACCAAATATCAAATAAAATACACCCGTTATTCCGCCAATCGCCAAGGCTTGAGAACTTAATGCACCTAGGAAAATGTTATTGATAACAAAATTAATTTGGGGCACTAAAATAGCCATTGCAATAGGCAAGGAAATAGCTAATATTTGCTTGCTGGAAACATTAACTTGAAGGGAAGGATGTACGCTAGATTCACTCATATTTTACAAATCTACAATTAGTTTTAGCAAAGAACTGCTCCTTTTTTAATATCATTGCATAAGATTTTATGTTATGGCAAAAAAGATAGTTGGCGTTTACTCTAAAAATATAAGTTTTACCGAAAATAAATCTATTGATTTATACATAACAATAGATAATAGCAACCTATTTTTCTCAGTAAAGAATACAGAAAATAGTCAATTCATAGCTTTAGAACACTTTAAGAGTGACTTGGAAGAAACAGGCTGGGATCAGCTAATATCAGTTGCACAAAAAAAATCAAAGCTGGTTACAGTGCCATTTTCTAATGTATTTTTTGTCTGGAACAATTCGAGATTTATTATCACTAAAAATGCTATAAAACAGAATGCCATTTACTATCAACAGGAATTAAATCTAGTACATGGAATTAACAATACCGACGACGTTTATTTTAATCCAATTGCGGACGAATTAATACTAGCCTATAGTATTCCAGATCAATTAATTGTTTCATTGTCAAAGTTATTTCCAAATGCTGTGTGGCATCATTATATGGAGTTTGCCATGAAACAAGGGATAGATAAAAGTGTTTCGATATTTTTATTTGATCAATTATTTTGTTTGAATATTAAACAGGATGGAATCACCAAATTAGCCAATTATTATAAATTGGAGGGTGCTGATCAAAATATGTATCAAATTCTAAATGCATGTAATCACAGTGCTGTTGAAACAAATTTTTCCTCAGTTACTATTTGGGGAGTTGAAGAAGATAAACATACATTCATAAATACATTGGCCAATTATTTCAAAACGGGTCAATTAGTTGAATCAGCTGAATGTTGGGATAAAGAGGATAGTGATAATTGTCCTAATAATATTTACACTACTTATTTTATTTATTAATGAGAATTATTTCAGGTAAATATGGAGGAAGAAAAATAAATCCACCTCATAATATGCCTTATACTAGGCCAACAACTGATATTGCCAAAGAAGGTTTATTCAATATTTTACAGAATAGAATTCAAATTGAAGGTGCAAGCACTTTGGACTTATTTGGTGGCACAGGTTGTATTTCTTATGAATTAGCTTCAAGAGGTGCGGAACAATTAACGATTGTAGAGAAGGATAGCCAAATGCTACAGTTTATTAAAAAGAATGTTGAAATGTTACAAATTGAAAATGTCCAAATATTAAATATGGATGTATTTCAGTTTATCAATACCTGTAGTCAACAATATGATGTAATTTTTGCAGGCCCACCTTACGCTTTAAATACGATTGATGATTTACCTAAAATTATTGTTGAACGAAAATTGATAAGTCCAACTGGGTATTTTATTTTAGAACATACCCCCAGAAACAACTATAAAAATTTCCCCGGATATAGTTTTGAAAGAAATTATGGTTCTACCATTTTTAGTTTTTTTGAATAAAAACCTTTTATGCTTAAAAGTGAGTGTCGACAATTAATGTTATCAAAAAGGAATTCCTTAACTACTTCAGAATGCACTAAGTTGGATGATTTATTATTAATTCAATTTCAACGTTTGGATTGGAGTGGCATAAACTGTGTGGGAAGTTTTTACCCATTAGAGACTAAAAATGAACCAAATTCATTGTTGCTGACTAAATACTTAAAAGCAATGCTTCCAGCGGTAACTATTGTTTATCCAAAAATAAAGGAAGACAATAGCATGGATTTTTATGCAGAAACAAATGATTTAATTGAAAATAAATGGGGTATTCAGGAACCCACTTCAACGACCCTTATTTACCCTGAAAATGTGGATGCATTTCTAGTTCCATTATTATGCTTTGATTTATTAGGACATCGAGTAGGGTTTGGAAAAGGGTATTATGATCATTATTTCAGTAAACACCCAAATTTTGTTCACAAAATAGGAATTTCCTATTTCGAACCTATTCCAAAAATAGAAGATACCAACCAATTTGATGTACCTTTAACAAAGTGCATTACTCCTTGGAAAATTTATGAATTTTAACACTATTTTTTTAAAATCGTTTAGAGTTTTACTCTTGCCTTTTGCAATTATTTATGGATGGATTGTAGCCATCAGAAATTGGTTGTACAACATAAAGTATTTTAAATCTATTGACTTTAATTTCCCCATTATTTGTGTTGGGAATCTTTCTTTAGGAGGTACTGGAAAGTCACCCATGGTAGAACATTTATTATCTATCATTTCAGACCAGTATAAAATAGCCACTTTAAGTAGAGGATATAAAAGAAAGTCCAAAGGGTATGCGTTAGCTAATGGCAGCACAACTGCTTTAGAAATTGGGGATGAGCCAATGCAATTTCATGTTAAATTTCCACATGTTTCTGTTGCTGTAGGGGAAAGAAGGATTGAGGCCATACCGCAGCTTATTCAGGATGTACCAAATTTGCAAGCCATTATTTTAGACGATGCGTTTCAACATCGCGAAATAGTAGCAGGCTTTAATATACTGTTAACTGATTTCAATAATTTATATACAGATGATATATTTTTTCCAACGGGTGATTTGCGGGATGAAAGAAAATCAGCAAAAAGAGCTGATGTTATTGTAATAACCAAATGTCCAACCCATTTAACCGTTGAAGAAAAGTTAGAGATAACTGAAAAAATAAAGCCCTTGCCGCATCAGCATTTATTTTTTACAGCCATAGCTTATGAAACGCCTTATCATATTTATAACCCCAATGATCAATGGATATTAAATGGGAATGATGAGGTATTGTTGTTTTGTGGTATAGCAAATCCCTTGCCATTAAAAGCTTATTTACATGAGCATACTCATACTTATTATCAAATAAGTTATAGTGATCACCATATATTTTCTATCGAAGATTTGAATGAAATAAAAGAGAAATTTGAGCAAATAAAAGCAAAGCGAAAATTAATCATCACTACTGAAAAAGATGCCGTTAGATTAGTAAAGTATGCCAACGAATTAGTTGATATACCTTTATATGTTTTACCTATTACGCCACATTTCTTATTTAATGAAGAATCCGTATTTAATCAGTTGGTAAATAATTATATTGACCAATTTTATAAAAACTCAAATGAGAAATAATAAAAATTCAAGCCAAAAGTTGAATAAAAAATCGTCTAAAAAGACACACCAAACAACCAAGCAAACTCATTTGATTACAACTTATAGAGGTGTATTAGATATCGCGAAATCAGGCATGGGTTTTGTAATTGTGCCTAATATGGAAAATGATATTCTCGTTTTCCCAACTGATTTTAATACCGCATTAAAAGGGGATGAAGTGTCTGTTAAAATCACAAAAATTAGACAAGGTTCTGGAAAAAAAGAGGGAAAGGTGCTGGAGGTATTAAAGCGAAAACAAGTTTCTTTTGCAGGCACGATGCAGGTAATGGAAAAGACAGCCTTCTTCATTCCAAGTACATTGTTCCCCATGCCAGATATATATGTTCCATTAGGCAAACTGAATGGAGCTAAGGATAAAGACAGGGTAATTGTTAAATTAACGAAATGGGAAAACTCAAATCGTAAACCTGAAGGTGAGGTAGTCAATGTATTCACACCTGAGCAGGAGAATGATTTAGCCATGAAATCAATTGTTGCAGAAGCTGGCTTTAATTTAGAATTCAGTGAAGAAACATTAGCTTTTGCTAGAAGCTTAAATGATAAAATATCGGAGACAGAAATTGCTAAACGAAAAGATTATCGAAAAGTATTGACTTTTACTATTGACCCTGTTGATGCCAAAGATTTTGACGACGCAATTTCTTTTCAAAAGTTAGATAATGGAAATATTGAAATAGGGGTGCACATTGCTGATGTGAGCCATTATGTTCAACCTGATACTGCAATAGATAAAGAAGCATATGAACGAGCTACCTCGGTTTATTTACCTGATAGGGTTTATCCAATGCTTCCCGAGAAAATCTCGAATGAATTATGCTCCTTAAGACCACATGAAGAGAAATTAACTTTCTCGGCGACCTTTGAAATCAATGAACAGGGTAAAGTGGTTAACACTTGGTATGGTAAAACAATCATTTATTCAGATAGACGATTTACCTATGAGCAGGTTCAGGAAATAATTGAAACTAAAGTGGGTGACCATAGTGCCGAAATTTTGTGGCTATTGGATTTCACACAAAAATTAAGAAAGGCTAGATTCGATCATGGCGCAATCAATTTTTCGTCTCAAGAAGTACGATTTACTTTAGATGCAAAAGGTAAGCCAACCGGTATCACCGTAAAAGAAAGTAAAGAATCGCATCAATTAATTGAAGAGCTAATGTTAAAAGCAAACCAATTAATTGCTGAGAAAATGGGTCAAATAAAAATCAAGAAGGATGCCATTCCATTTCCATATCGCGTGCATGATCAACCAAACGAAGACAAATTAGCACCTTTTGTAGCTTTTGCTAAATCGCATGGTTATCCATTTGATTTGAGTAGTCCTGATGATATCGCACATAGTTTTAACGCACTTATGTTATCTGCTCATGGTAAACCTGAGCAACATGTTTTAGAGCAACTTGGTATTCGAACAATGGCCAAGGCTGTTTATACCACCAACAATATTGGCCATTATGGATTAGGATTTGAACATTATTGTCACTTTACTTCTCCTATACGTCGTTATCCTGACGTTTTAGTACATCGTGTAGTTCAATCTGTTTTGTTAGGTAATCCAATGAATGATAGTGCTATGGAAGAGAAATGTGCACACTGTAGTGAACGTGAAAGAGCTGCTATGGAAGCTGAAAGAGCTTCCAATAAATACAAACAAGTGGAGTTTATGAGTCAATTCCTCGGACATACCTTTGAAGGTGTTATTAGTGGGGTATCTACTTTTGGTTTTTGGGTGGAAACAGTTGAACACAAATGCGAGGGCTTAGTTAGTATTACTACATTATCAAGAATAGATGATTTTAGGTTAGTTGAATCTAGCTATTCATTAGTTGGACTTAGATCAGGTCGCAAATTCAGTATGGGCGATAAAATAATGGTCAAGGTAGTTGCTGCAAATTTGGAAAAACGACAATTAGACTATGAATGGGAACCAACTAAAACGCAGTCTCAGCAAAGCTAATTCCTTCAGCTTCTAATGCTTTTAAGATTGGTTTATAAATGATAGGATCAATTGGAATATGAAGTCCAGTAATATTCATTTCACCTTTTAAATAGGCGCAAACGCCCATTGCTAATGGTAATCCAACGGTGGTGGCCATGGCAGTTTGGGTATCATTTTTTCCTTTCACCACTAAACTACTTTGTACATGATGAATTTTATTATCAAGTGTATAGGATATTTCATGCATCATCACTACCAAATCTTTGTCAGTTGAAGCTAATTTCCATTTGTTTTCAAGTATCCATTGAAGGATTTCAGCATTAGTTTTAAAAGCAGTTGGAATGAGGCTTTCATCATCCAGT
>JBDKFR010000136.1:0-4488 GCA_039798645.1 Bacteroidota bacterium | reverse complement strand
AAATATTGATTGGCTAATTGCATCGATGACAATATTTTATTTTTTGAAGTCAGTGATTGCGCTTGTATTTGCACAATTGTCAAAAGTCCTATTCCAAATAAAACCCATTTTTTCATACCGGCATTTTTATTTTAGTAATGATGCAATTTTACAGTTACAATTTAAGCACTTAACTATTTGTTTTTGTTTTTAAGGCATTTTATTTAATCCTTCATAACGAACTTTCCATTTGCCATTTTTAGGGATGCCTGGCATACTTTTATCCTCTCCATCATACCCTCTTACCATCATTGATATCGCGGTCAATAATCCACCATTTCCAGGCATGTACAATCTTAGCCTAGTGTCCTGGTAATTATGGCCATTTGGCAAATAGGTATTTGTTTTAATGGGCATTAATAAAGCTTGAATGGCATATTCGGGTTTCCCTAATCTTGTTGCCGTCATGGCCACCATTGGAAAATCCCATCCCCAGGTATCCTTCCAATCCCAATTATCCCAAATCCAATTAAAGGTGGAGTCCATTGTGGTTTTGTTGACCTGACCGGTCATTGGCATCACGCCAAACGCAGCTAATACAGAAGGATGGTCAGTTCTTAATTTGGGGTCCGTATAAGATGCGGTCGCATTTTGTGTAAATAAATATTTTTGATCTAAAGTTGGCAAGGGCGCTAAATGATCAATCACATTTTGCCATTGAATATCTTTTGACATGCCTAATCTTATGCGCCATTGTTGTGCAACCTGTAATGCCCACTTCCAATAAACCAATTCATATGTTGGATTAAATGTTTCGTCGGGCTTGAATCTTTCTTGTGCAGGAATGACTCCTTTACCTAAATTAAAGGTTTTTGAAACGCTATCCCAAGTAGCAAATGACTGCATAAAATTTGCCGTCAAAAAAATTAAATGCTTGTACTTCTCCAACACTTCTTTAGTTGGATTAGCGCGATATAATTGTTCTGCAAAATAAATGGGGTGCGGTTGTTGCCAAATTAAAAATGCACCCACTGACGATGGCACTTCAGCGCCTTGATTGTCTGTCATTTTTTGCCATCTAGCTCCATTAAAGCCTTGTCTTTTCGCAATATCAATAGCTTTACCCGAAACTGTTTCATACCAGTTCATGATATTTTCAAGAGGCGCTAATTTATTCCATAAGCCATAATGCGCCAAATGCCACCATGTCATTTCCAAATGTGGCTTACCATACCAACTGTTATTTGTTAAACCCGTTTCCTGCGGAGGAAAAAGTCCTGCCTCTTGCGTATGCATTAAATATTGTGACAGCACTACTCTTCGTTCAATTTCAAAAGCCCTTGCATCAGTAGATCCTGAAAAATCAATGGCACCGCCTTTTTCCCAATACTTTTTCCAAGCTATTTGATTTGCAGTTTTTGAAACTGCATAATTATTGCCAATGTATTTTTGTTGTGGATCAAATAAAATTGAAAAATTCCATAAAGCAACTGAATTATTGGGGGTAATGATAAATTCATGCGCTGTTGAATTTGTTATCGTGGCGTTACTTGTCCAATTCATATTGACAAAGTATTTGGTAGCGTCTAGCACATGTTGGATACTTGCACTATTTTCATTTTGATTTGTAATGGAAGAAATGTGATTTTCTATTTGATATAAAACGCCGTCATCACTCCATCCGCCTGTTGGATAAGGAAGTTTTAATTGCAATTGTAATCGACCTTGTTTTATTAAATTAGATTTAACTTGAACCTGCACCTGGTCCATTTTGGGATCACAAAAAGTAGTTACTTCCACCCTATCATTTTCGAGTGTAAAGGAAGAATGAATTTCTCCTAACCAAAGATTTAATGTTTGATGAACGTTTTGTAAATCGGAAATCGTTGCAATAGATCCGTCTTTTTTTATCAATTTAAAACCTACATTTCCTAATTGCAGACGGTGTAAGTTTTGACGAAACCAGTCGGCTGCTTTTTTATTTGGACCTGACTCATTCCATTGTACCATATAACTACTTTGCTTCCCATTGAATGTGTAATTTTTCAAAGCAGCCTCTTGTTGATGCGCTTCTTTATTTTCAAAGGAATGCCAAGCCCAATCGGATTGTGTACCTAACGTAATTCCATTTTTATATTGTTCTGGAAATGATTGCAAGCCTGTAATATCCACCGTAAAGGCAAATTTCCCATTTCCAACTGTTAATGATGAAAGACTATCCCATTTATTGATAATCACATTATGACGTTGAACTAATTGATATCGGTTTATTTTTTGTGCTGATGCAAAAAATACGAATAAGCAACCGGCAATAAGTGTCCAAATACTTTTCATGTTACAATCGTTTAGACTTTAAAAGTCTTAGAAAGGTAATTTATACATTTTATCATATGTTGCCATCATGTTGTGTCCTGAAACTTAAATGATAGCAACTTTCAATTCAGTTATTTTCACTAATTTAATTGTTTAATACAAATAAGATGAAAAAATGGATTGCATTTACGATGCTTTTATTGTGCACTAAAACATATAGTCAAAATTTGAAAATAGACCTTTGGCCTGAGGGTAAAATTCCTTTACGTGTTAATAGTTTACAACAAGAAAAAATAGAAGTTGCCGAGGTAACAAGAATTAGTAAGGTGCAAATACCCCAAATAGAAGTGTTTTTACCCAATAAAAGAAGTGCGACTGGCCAAGGCGTAATTATTTGTCCCGGAGGAGGCTATGCAAGGCTTTCTTATGATTGGGAAGGAACCGATTTTGCTAAGCTATTGAACGCGCATGGTATTGCTGCTTTTGTTTTAAAATATCGTTTGCCTGATTCCCTTACCAATACCCATCCCGATCAGGTTCCATTGTTAGATGCAAAACAAGCTATTCGTATGGTAAGATCAAGGGCTAAGGAATGGAATATCAACCCTAATAAAGTGGGTGTGATGGGCTTTTCAGCAGGAGGACATTTAGCGGCTACTTTATCAACTCAATTAGAGGAAGGGACCAGACCAAATTTTGCAATTTTAGTTTACCCAGTCATTTCAATGGACAACGCAATTGCGCATGCTGGCTCTAGAAATAATTTAATTGGATTACAACCTAACTCGGATTTAATTTATAAATATTCAAATGAATTTCAAGTAAGCGAGCAAACACCTCCTAGTTTTATTGTCCATGCTACAGATGATAATTCAGTTCCTGTTGAAAATAGTTTATTGTATTATCAAGCATTAAAGAAAAATAAAGTCAGTGCAGAGATGCATATTTTCCCAACAGGAGGACATGGCTTTGGATTAGGCTTGGGAAAAGGAGCATTGGAAAAATGGCCTAATTTACTTTTTGAATGGTTGGCTATTCAAAAATAAATTAGTTTAAAATCTATATTTAGTTACTCAAACTTTGAATTGAACTATCATTCATTTCAAACTTATGTGTGTTAATTAAGTTGATTACTTCAGCACCTGCTAATAACACAGGCCCATAACCATGCGCTGCATAAACACTGATAGGTCTGTAATAATAAAATGCAGGGTCAAAAGCCATTCCCGTACCAACACAAGTACCTTCCACTTGCCCTTCCTTATTAATTTTTGTTGCTACTGCATTCCAAGCTAATAAAACCATGGGCGCATATGTTTTTGCATCAAGCCATTTATTATTAATTGCCCTTGCGATGGAGTAGCAATAAATAGCGGTAGCTGAAGTTTCTAAATAACTATCATTTTTATCAATTAACTGATGCCAAAATCCTGTTCCTGTTTGGTATGCAGCTAATCCTTTTACATGCAAACGTAACTGTTGTAAAATAGCGTCTCTTTTTGGATGATCCTGTGGTAATACATCTAGTAATTCAACCATTGTTAAAACTGCCCAGCCATTTGCTCTTGCCCAATGAAATTCAGGGTGCACAGACATTTCAGCTACCCAGCCATGCATATATAAATTTTTCTCTTTGTTAAACATGCGTTCAGAAAACTGTAATACTTGTTTTACTGCATCATCAAAATAAGCTTTATCACCTGTATATTTTCCAGCTTGAGCTAATGCAGGCACACTCATAAATAAATCGTCCAACCAAAGTGTATTGGGTTGTGGTCTACTTCTTGCTAAAGTCCCGTCAGCAAATCTTTGCTGTTTAGTACTTATATATTGCAAAAAGTTTTCTGCCATTGGCAATAAATTGTTATCATTATTTACTTGAATGGTTTTGTAAATGGCAGCACACATAGCACCTGCATCATCTAAGGCTCTTGGATCTAAAACCGAATGCATTGGGTTTTCTCTACTGTGTTTATTTTCATATTGTTTCTTGAAAGCCGGATAACTTGCACCTAACAAGCCTAATCTGTCAGCAGCATACTTAATATATTGTGGATCCTTTGTCGCCTTTCCCACTGCTAACATGCCTGCATAGGTTACGCCCCATTCATAGCTAGTTAATCTAAAATCGCCAGTTTTGAATACTGTATTGGTATCAATTTTGGACACCTCCACATTAGCACCTGTTTTTTTATT
>JBDKFR010000135.1:0-4648 GCA_039798645.1 Bacteroidota bacterium | reverse complement strand
TGGTTTAAAGCATTAAATATTAATTACCATATAGGTATAGATGGTATTGCGCTAGCAATGATTTTATTAACTTCTTTGATAGTGGTTGCTGGTATTTTAGTTTCTTGGACCATGGAGAAATTAAGTAAGGAATACTTCTTCTTATTGGTTTTATTGAGCATGGGCGCTTATGGCTTCTTTATCTCTTTGGATTTATTCACTTTATTCTTTTTCTTAGAAGTGGCAGTGATCCCTAAATTTTTATTAATAGGAATATGGGGAAGCGGTGATAAAACAAAGAGTGCTATGAAATTAGCCTTAATGTTAATGGCTGGCTCTGCACTTGTAATGGTGGGGTTGTTTGGCGTGTATTACAACACAAATACTTTTGATATTGTACAAATAACGCAACAAGGCATTCCAGTGGGTGTACAAAAATTCTTCTTCCCATTTGCTTTCTTAGGTTTTGGTGTATTTGCTGCTTTATTTCCTTTCCATACTTGGGTACCAGATGGTCATGCTTCAGCACCAACTGCTGCAAGTATGTTTCTTGCAGGCATTTCTATGAAACTAGGTGGATACGGTTGTTTACGAATTGCCACTTTAATGCCTGATGCAGCTCTTTCGTATTCTTGGATCATTATTCTATTAGCAACCATTGCCATTATATACGGAGCATTTGCAACTATGATGCAAACTGATTTAAAATATATTAACGCCTACTCCAGTATTAGTCATTGCGGGTTTGTGATTTTGGGAATTGGCATGTTGAATAAAACCTCAATTAATGGTGCTGTAATTCAAATGGTATCACACGGATTAATGACTGCTCTATTCTTCGCAGCTATTGGTATGATTTATAGTAGAACACACACAAGAATGGTTGCCCAATTAGGTGGCTTATTAAAAGCAATGCCATTTATAAGTACTGTTTTTGTAATCGCAGGATTGTGTTCTTTGGGCTTACCTGGATTTAGTGGATTTGTTGCTGAAATGACAGTATTCATGGGCTCCTGGCAAAATCCTAATGGCGCATATCGTTTAGCTACCATATTATCTGGTGCTTCTATTGTGGTTACAGCTGTTTATATTTTACGAGCAACTGGTCGTGCTATAATGGGACCCATTAGCACAGAACATGCATTATTAAATGATGCTACTTGGAATGAAAAATTAGCAGCCGTATTATTAATTGCCGGCATTTTGGTAATTGGCTTAGCACCCTTTTTAATTAACCATTTAATTATGCCAAGCACGGATGTAATTATGTTGCAAATGGGCAAAGTAAACCTACTTAAATAATTAGAATCTTTAAATGATGAATTATAACATATTAATACAATTAAGACAGGAGTTGGCGCTTGGCCTACTCATCTTTATATTGCTCTTTATAAAACTGGGTAAAGATAGAAGTAATGAAAGTATCTTAAACTTTATAAACATCGCCTTACTTATTAATTTTGGTGCAGGTTTTTGTTGTCATGAAACAGGCGAATTATTTAACGGTATGTTTAATACCAATGCGTTAATTGTATTTGAAAAGAATTTATTAAATCTTGCTTTATTAATTATTTCCATGCAATCATACGCATGGTTGAAAAATAATAAAAACCTTATTGAGTTTTACATACTTACTTTTACTTCCTTAATGGGTATGTTCTTCATGATATCTAGTGGTAATTTATTAATGTTCTATTTAGGATTGGAGATGTCCACGATACCATTAGCAGCAGCAGCTAACTTTGATCTTACGAAACGCAAATCATCGGAAGCAGCGATGAAGTTAATTTTATCATCTGCATTTTCTTCAGCCATTTTATTAATGGGTATCTCTTTTATATATGGCACTACTGGAACCTTAACATTCTCCATTTTAACAGCACATATCAATGGTAATCCATTGCAGTTGTTTGCATTTATTTTATTGATCTCTGGATTTGCATTCAAAATTTCAGCAGTACCATTTCACCTATGGACAGCAGATGTATATGAAGGATCTCCAGTTGCAGTGACGGCATTCTTATCCGTGATTTCAAAAGCAGCCGTTCTTTTTACATTAGTGAACATATTGTACAAAGTATTTACACCTATCGCAGGAACATGGTACTTAGTGCTTATTGTTTTAGCAGGAGCAACCATTTTAATTGGTAATTTATTTGCCCTACGCCAGGATAATTTCAAACGCTTCTTAGCTTACTCTTCTATAGCACAAGTAGGATTTATTTTAATTGGTATTTCAGGAAGCTCTCAAGCAGGTTCAGCCTCCTTGATTTACTTTATTTTAATTTATATTTTCTCTAACCTAGCTGCATTTGGTGTTGTATCCATTGTAAGCGCCTTAACTGGAAAAGAAAACATTTCCGACTTTAAAGGCTTTTATAAAACCAACCCCATGTTATCATGGGTATTAACGATTGCTTTATTCTCATTAGCGGGCGTACCTCCAACTGCTGGCTTTTTTGGGAAATTATTTTTAATGATGGCGGGAGCTGCGAAAGGAAATTATGGCATCATTATTTTTGCAGCTTTAAATATGGTTGTTTCATTTTATTATTATTTAAAAGTAGTAAAATCTATTTTCATGGATGAGAACAATACACCTTTAGAAAAAATAGAAGTGCCAACCGTTTCAAAAATAGCAATGTATATATGTGTAGCAGGGGTGATTTTTACTGGACTAGCAAGTGTTGTATACGAATATATTTACGCATTAAGCTTTGGGCTTTAAATAAAAGGATTTAAATAATTAAGAATAAATAAAGAATAGGAATTTTAATAAATATTTTATGGCAATAAATAAGAATCACGAGTTTGAGGATTTAGATAATATCAAATGCTCCATTGTTGAAAAAAATGCTTCAGCAGATCGTGTGCAATTTTTAAAGGACTTATTAGCCTATAATAAATATGAAGTGGTAGTAGTAGCAAGCCCTGCTCCCAAAGCAGCAGCTCCCGCTCCTGTTGCTACTGTTGAGGGTGAACCGGCTCCAGCACCTATAACGGCTCCAGAACCTATTGCTCCAAGCACTTTTACGATTGGAGTTACTGACCTAAGATTTAATCCAACTAATGCTATTTTTGGACGCGCACTTCATACACCTGATGGGCATATTGTTACTTTGGCTTTCTGGAATCAAGAGGAAACTATTTCAAGTGATGAAGTCCCCTATTTTGAGCATAAGAAATAAATACGATATTGTATTTTCGTTTATTTCCTAAATGACTTTTGCAAATCTAATAATGTACGTTGTAATGTTTCAGGATTTCCTTCCATAGTTTTCAAAAATGGTAATTCAAATTCATATACCAAAGGACTATCAAGTAAACTAGGATCTTCGTTTTTATTTTTTTGGATAAAAGTGCGTTTCTCCACTTCATCCTTAAAATTGATAACTAATAAGCCCAATTGAGATTTTGAATAATCACTAAATTTCCCTTTCAACTTTACAGCAGTAATATTTGAAGGATCAAAAACAACTGACTCTCCATGTTCAGACCTTATCATTGAACTCGAATGCACATCATACTTTTGAGTTGTATAATAAACATATAATTCAATTTGCTGCTTATTATTAAGGGTCGCTGATGCATTATTTATATAAGATCTTTCAGTATACAAGTCGTCGCCCAAATAATAGTTATAATAAATTGACTTATTAATAATTTGCTTCAAATACAATTTTAAAGTCTTTATATTTTCATTAATATTTGTTGATGTTGCGTCATTCAATTGACCATATCCCTGAAGGCACAAAACCAGTAAAAGGAATAAAACATAAAAACCCTTTTTCATTGCAAGCAAGTTTGGAGTGCAATTTCCCTTATTTAAATGAAAGAATAAATTTTATATTATATTGATTATCAAATAGTTGATATACTAATGTGTACTTTTTACACTATAAATGGGTTACCTATTTCGATTTTTAGCATTAATAAGTATGAAAGCAATCATTTATAAGCGCTTAATAGCGCAATTAAGGCAATCACTTTTAGCAAACTTTGGTGAAGTAATACCAGTTAAACTTTGGAACAGAGGTCCTTTCTAAATTAAAAAAGCCGACCAAATTGGCCAGCTTTTATAATGATTAAAATTTAAAGAAGACTAAAATACAATGCCCTCTTCTTCAAATTGCTTAGAAAAATCGCCAAAAGTTCCTTCTTTAATAATTTTACCATCAGTATTAAACCAATCGAAAACTACAAAAGTAATTTTCAAAGCTTTCCCAGTTTTTTTGGAGGTACCTGTCCATGTCCACCATGATTGAACTACTTTGTCATTACCTTGATCATAAGCCAAGTAATCAGGATATCCAAATTGTTTTACTTTAATATCTTTGAAAAATTTATGGTCTGTATTTAACATTGTTAAATTCTGACTTTTTGTATTCCATTTTTTCATGTCCATTCCTGAAATCCAAAAAACAGCAGAATCTGCATAACATGAATTCCACAAATTTGCATCTTGATTTACATATCCCTTAACAGTGTTATTTACAACATCAATATATGGATGCTTTACGTAAATAGTTCCATTCGTTTTTTCAGTTTGAGCAAATGATATCATTACAATTAATGATAACGCCAACGTAGAAAGTGTTTTTTTCATAATGAGTGTTTTGGTTAAACTAAATATATGATAAAAAAGAGATTATTTATATATAAATGAACA
>JBDKFR010000134.1:0-7373 GCA_039798645.1 Bacteroidota bacterium | reverse complement strand
CTTTAATTTCTTTATCTTTTTCAGCTGTTTGTTCTTTTTTGTAATCTTCAGTTACTTGACTTTCTTGAGAGAATACATTTACGATTTCAACCTTTCCAATTACAAAATCACCCGTTTTAAATACTTCGTTAAGTTGAAGTGCATTCATTTTAACTAAAGTATCAACACTTAAGTTGAATTCAATTTTATCTCCTTTTCTACACTTCATAATGATTTCAGTAAAACTATATTTACCAAGTCTTGTTGTGTCAATCGGAAAATATGCTGGGATAACACCATAAGTTGAACTTAAAACTGAATCCTTAGCTTTTAAACGGTATTCTACATTGATTTTTACAAATTGACCTTGTACCAATGGTTTTTCGTTTCCACTACCGTGTGTAATTTTATACATCATTCCTGATGGCGCTTTTTCAAATTGGTTACAACTTGCAAACAATACAATTGCAGCGACGAATTTTAATGTTGATTTTATCATTTTTTGTTTATTGTGTTAATTGTGTTTTATACTCATTTATTATATTGATGAAATCCTTTGCAGTATCATCTACTGATTTTGAAGAACGACCGCCAGCCGCATTAGCATGACCTCCCCCCTCAAAATGATTACGTGCAAATATATTAACATCAAAGATACCTTTGCTTCTAAAGCTCCATTTTCTTTCCTCCTCACGATCAATTACAATGGCAGCCAACCTGATTCCTCGGATGGATAATAAATAATTAACCAACCCTTCGGTATCTCCTGTCTTCAATTCAAATTTGTAAATATCAGCCTTTGGAATAGCCATCAAGGCGGTATTCAATTCTGGGAAAACCTGCATTCTGTATAAAAATGCATTTCCCATAAATTTTAATCTTGCTTCACTACCCTGATCATATATATGCTCGTGAATTTCAGCATGTTGTAAACCTATTTCCTTTAAATGGGCAACAATTTTATGTACTGATGCTGTTGTGGACGGGAATCTGAAAGAGCCCGTATCCGTCATTAAACCGGTGTAGAGGCATTTTGCAATATCAAGATTAATTAAATTGCTATGACCTGATTGTACAATAAAATCATAAATCATTTCACAAGTAGAACTCATTTTTACATCACTTATACCAAATCCAAAACTTGGGGTATCAGGTTGTTGGTGATGGTCAATTAAAATTTTAATCGATTTTGATCCAGCAATAATGGGTTCTAAATGCTTGGTTCTGTGTAAGATGTTAAAATCCAAACAAAAAGTATAATCAGCTTCATTTACAATTTGAGTAGCTACCGCTTTATTTGATTCAAAGTCAATTACATCATTAACCCCTGGCATCCAATCTAAAAATTGAGCCCAATTGGTTGGTGCTATTACTTTAACATCATGTCCAAGTTGTTTCAAAAAATGATATAAAGCTAAAGAAGATCCCATTGCGTCTCCATCAGGTTTTTGATGACAAGTTATAACACCTTTAAAAGGAGAATTTAATAATGGGAAAAACTGTTCTATTGGTTGCATAAGGGCACAAATTTAGGGCAAAACCAATGTTTTTGCGTAATTTTGCGGCCACAATTAGAAACATTATAATAAAATAAACATGAGCAACAGAACATTTACAATGATTAAGCCGGATGCAACCTCAAAGGGATACACTGGTGCCATTTTAGACCAAATCATACAGTCTGGATTTAAGGTGAAAGCTATGAAATGGATTCACTTAACCCCAACTCAAGCTGGTCAGTTCTATGAAGTGCACAAGGAAAGACCTTTTTATGGTGAATTGGTTGAATTTATGTCTAGTGGCCCAATTGTAGCTGCTATATTAGAAAAAGACAATGCAGTAGCAGATTTCAGAACCTTAATTGGCGCAACGAACTTTAAAGATGCTGCTGAAGGTACTATTCGTAAGAAATATGCTAGTTCAATAGGTGAAAATGCAGTTCACGGAAGTGATAGCGATGAAAATGCTGCAATAGAAGGTAATTTCTTCTTCAGTAATTTTGAGCGATTCTAATTCAATAAAAAAGCCCTTAATAAAATTTAAGGGCTTTTTTATTTCGCTATTTTTTCGGTTTTCGCTTTTTGGGTTTACCATATTTTTTTGTCATTGCATCCTTATGGTTTTTTCGCACATTTACTTTTTGATTCTTCAATGACTTTTCGTGAAATGCAGGCCCTGACTCTTCTTTCTTAGGAACTTTAATTTGAATAATTTTCATTCTCACTTTTGGCTTCTCATCCTCTGTTAATATTTCAGAAATTTCTAAATTTTCAGGTAAACTTTGCGTTGGAATGGGTTGTTTCATTAATAGTTCAATTGCTTCTCTTTCTTTAACCTCTTTAGGTGTTATAAATGTTATTGCTATTCCTTTTTTATCAGCTCTTCCCGTTCTTCCAATTCTATGAATATAATTTTCTGGAACGTCTGGGGTATCAAAATTTATGACATGTGTAACTTCAGCAACGTCAATACCACGAGCCATTACATCGGTTGAAATTATATATTTAAATACGCCTGCTTTAAATTGATTCACCGTATTAAAACGATAATTCTGTTCTTTGTTAGAGTGGATCACCCCTACGATATCTGGGAATAATTCAATTAGTTTATCATAAAGTTGATCGGCCAAACTTTTAGTAGCCGCGAATATCAAAACCTTAGTCATGGTTTCATCCGAAGACAATAACAATTCTAATAAATTAACCTTTGTGTTAAAATTAGGTACTTCGTATCCAGTTTGAATAATATTTTCTAGTGGCGTACCTGTTGGAGCGGCTTCTACTCTTTCGGGAGCAGTGAAATAGTCGTCCATTAATTTTTCTACTTCTTCAGTGATAGTTGCAGAAAATAATAAGTTTTGTCTTTTCTGTGGAAGTAATTCTAAAATATTAGTGATTTGTTTTCTAAACCCAAGATTTAACATTTCATCCATTTCATCAATCACCAATCTTTTAATGGTTTTTGTTTTAATACTTCCATTCATGATTAAATCAAACAATCTACCTGGAGTAGCAACAATTATGTCTGCTCCATTTTCTACTTCAATTGCTTGTGTATTAATATTAACGCCACCGAAAACACCTACAGTTGTTACATTCATGTATTTTGAAAGTTTCTTAGCTGCTTCCACAACTTGAACAACTAATTCTCTTGTTGGAACGAGTATTAATATTTGAGGTGCTTTGTTTTTATCAAATTTCCATTGTCTTAAACATGGCAATAAATAGGCAAAGGTTTTTCCTGTTCCAGTTTGAGCGATACCACAAACGTCCCTTCCGGACATAACAATAGGAAAAACCCTGTGTTGAATGGTAGTTGGTTTATTATATTTTAAATCTGTTAATGCGTTGATTAGTGAAGCATTAAGGTTTAGGTCGTTGAAATTCATATACACGAAGGTAAACTATTATGAATATATCATGTATGAATACAAAAAGGTGGCCAAATGACCACCTTTTATGCTTTATCAATGATATCGTTTCAGCTAAATCTATACGTAGTTTAAGCTAAATCAAAGCGATCTAAATTCATCACTTTTGCCCAAGCAGCAACAAAATCATTAACAAATTTTGCTTTTGCATCTTCACATGCGTACACTTCAGCTAAAGCTCTTAATTCTGAATTTGAACCAAAAATTAAATCAACTCTTGTTCCAGTCCATTTTACTTTGCCTGTAGCGCGATCACTACCTTCAAATAATTGTTGTGATGCTGAACTTGCTTTCCAGGTAGTTCCAAAGTCAATTAAATTAACGAAGAAATCATTTGATAATACACCTGGTTTGCTTGTGAATACACCGTGTGCTGAACCATCAAAATTGGTATTCAATACACGCATACCTCCTATCAAAACAGTTAATTCAGGTGTTGTTAATGTAAGTAATTGAGCTTTGTCAATTAACATTTCCTCAGTTGAAACTACACTATGATTTTTTACATAGTTACGGAATCCATCAGCGAATGGTTCTAATACACCAAATGACTCAACATCAGTTTGTGCTTCTGAAGCATCAGTACGACCAGGTGTGAATGGAACAGTAACATTATGTCCACCGTCCTTAGCTGCTTTCTCAATGGCAGCCGCACCAGCTAGTACAATTAAATCAGCTAAAGAAACTTGTTTGCTGTTATTTGTTGTGTTAAACTCTTTTTGAATTGTTTCCAACGTATCTAACACTTTTGAAAGTTGTGTTGGATTATTAACTGACCAAAACTTTTGAGGTGCTAATCTAATTCTTGCACCATTTGCTCCACCACGCTTATCAGATCCACGGAAAGTAGATGCCGATGCCCATGCAGTTGAAACTAATTCAGCTACCGATAAACCTGTTGCTAAAATTTTAGTTTTTAAAGCGGAAATATCTGAAGCATCAATTAAAGGATGAGTGACAGCTGGAATTGGATCCTGCCATACTAATTCTTCAGCTGGTACTTCTGTTCCAACATAACGAGCACGAGGGCCCATGTCACGATGTGTTAATTTAAACCATGCTCTAGCAAACGCATCTGCAAATTGATCAGGATTTTCATAAAAGCGTTTGGAAATTGGGCCATAAGCTGGATCAAATCTTAAAGCTAAGTCAGTTGTAAGCATTGTTGGTGCATGTGTTATACTTGCATCATGTGCATCAGGAACAGTTCCTGAACCTGCACCAGCCTTTGGTTTCCACTGATGTGCGCCTGCTGGACTCTTTGTTAATTCCCATTCAAAACCAAATAAATTTTCAAAATAGTTATTACTCCATTGAGTTGGTGTTGTTGTCCAAGCACCTTCCAAACCTGAAGTAATTGTATTCACTCCATTACCAGAATTCAACGTATTTTTCCAACCTAATCCTTGTTCCTCAATAGAAGCGGCTGCTGGTTCTTTACCAACATATTTGCCTGGGTCAGCAGCACCATGTGTTTTTCCAAAAGTATGACCACCTGCAATCAATGCAACTGTTTCTTCATCATTCATTGCCATACGTGCAAATGTTTCACGAATATCACGAGCTGATGCAATTGGATCAGGATTACCATTAGGCCCTTCTGGATTTACATATATTAGACCCATTTGAACTGCGGCTAATGGATTTTCTAAATCACGATCTCCACTATATCTTTTATCACCTAACCACTCACGCTCATTACCCCAATACACATCTTCCTGTGGTTCCCATACATCAGCACGACCACCAGCAAAACCAAAAGTTTTAAAACCCATTGATTCTAAAGCACAGTTACCTGCTAAAATCATTAAGTCAGCCCAAGATAATTTTTGACCATATTTCTTTTTAATTGGCCATAATAATAATCTTGCTTTATCCAAATTGGTATTATCCGGCCAGCTATTTAATGGAGCGAAACGTTGCATTCCTGCACCAGCACCTCCACGACCATCGGTAGTACGATAGGTTCCTGCACTATGCCATGCCATACGAATAAAGAAAGGGCCATAATGTCCATAATCCGCTGGCCACCAATCTTGAGAATTGGTCATTAAATCATAAATGTCTTTTTTAACCGTTTTTAAATCAAGAGAAGCAAACTCTTTTTTATAATCAAAAGATGCATCCATTGGATTGGTTAAATAAGAATGTTGACGCAAGATGTTTAATGGTAATTGATTAGGCCACCAATCTGTGTTTCTTGTACCACGACCAGCACTAGGTTGAATTGATGGTGACTTTGCAGTTGCACCAGTAAACGGGCATTTGCCCTCTGAAGTATTGTTTTCCATAATTGTATTTTTTCTATTTTCTAGAACATAAAATTACACCCTTTTGTTTATTGATTTGGGAATTTATTTATGATTGATGGTTGAATATTATTAAATGATATCAATCATTTAATTAAACAAAAATGGCGACTTAAAAGGTCGCCATTTTAAACTTTATGTGTTATAAATTATTTTGACTCGGGTAAAACTGTAGGATACTTGATTCCTAATTGTTCCAAATAGGTTGCATATTTATCTGGTTGATAATAAAAAGGTTTCATTTGTTCGCGATAACGATCCATCGTTTCTTTATTTAAATAAATTGGTGCAGGATCTGACGCGCTAATAAATGATTTATATTTTGTATCCTTTGTTTGAACATTTACAAAATAATCTTTTGCATCGGCAACAATTTTTGGATTGGTAAAAATATCCACTAAAGTTAATGCAGTTGCTTTTGCACCTGCCAAACTACCTTTATGTGCTATGGGTGTTGCCATTGCAATCGCATCTCCCCAATGATGACCTTTAGTTCCTTTAATATTCGCAGGATATCTTAATACAATGGTTGGTAAATTCCATGAGATATCGGCGATATCATCCGAACCACCACCCCATGAAAATGGAACGGAACCCGCTAAAGTGTCTATTAATTTATTCATTCCTTTTATAGGATTTCCCCTGTTGTCTTTTTCTGGGGCTTCTAATAATTTTTGAACAGCAACTGCTAATTTTTCATCATCCTCTGACCATTTTGGCATTCCGACTGCTTGAATGTTTTTATACATTGCTTGTGCAAGTGGTTTATTAAAATGACCAGGCCATGCAGTTCCTAAAATTTTACTTGTCACTTTAGTATCTGTCATCATTGCTGCACCATTTGCTATTTTTAAACCAGCTTGATAGTTTTTATAAATATCATCATACGTTCTTTCTCTGAAAAAATACCAAACACTCGCAACTGATGGAACTACGTTTGGTTGATCGCCACCATCTTTAATTACATAGTGTGAGCGTTGCGTTGGTTTTAAATGTTCTCGTTTAAAATTCCATCCTACATTCATTAATTCAACAGCATCCAATGCACTCTTGCCTCTCCATGGTGCTCCTGCTGCATGAGCGGCTTCACCACTAAAATCAAATTGAACACTTAAATTTCCATTTCCCCCATTGTCACCATAATCTGATGTAAAATCACTACTTACATGCGTAAAAATACAAGCATCAATGTTTTTAAAATATCCATCACGTACATACCAAGCTTTACTTGCAACTAATTCTTCTGCGACACCAGGCCATATAACTAGTGTTCCTGGAATTTTATTTTCTTCCATAATTTGTTTTGCCGCAATGGCTGCAAAAATAACAACGGACTGTCCTGAGTTATGACCTTCACCATGTCCTGGAGCTCCTTCAACAATTGGAGACTTATAAGCAACACCTGGTTTTTGAGAAGCTTTTGGAATACAATCAACATCACTTCCTAATGCAATTACTGGACTTCCATTTCCCCATTTTGCCATCCATGCTGTTGGAATTCCAGAAATATTTCTTTCAATGGTGAAGCCGTTTTTTTCTAACACATCGGTTAAATATTTTGATGTTTCTATTTCTTGAAATCCTAATTCTCCAAAACTAAAAACCATATCCACCATTTCTTGAATATTTTTAGCTTTTGATTCAACAATCTGTAA
>JBDKFR010000133.1:0-9674 GCA_039798645.1 Bacteroidota bacterium | reverse complement strand
AGGCCCAATAGTATTAACTATTGGGCCTTTTATATTATTTCAAAACTTTCAATAAAATACCTAATTAATAAATTATGTATTTATTTAAATGAAATTACTGATAAATTGCATTCATATCTGTCCTTCTATTTTTTGCTCTTCCAGCACTTGTTTTATTAGTATCAATTGGATTACTGTCGGCAGCTCCTTTCTTAGTTAAACGTTCAGCTGGAACTTTTTTCTTTACTAGATATTTATAAACTATGGCAGCTCTTTTTTCAGATAGTGGCATGTTAATTTTAATGGAGCCCACATTGTCGGTATTTCCGATAATATCTAAATTAATATTTGGATATTGATTTAATAAAGAAACAACCGAATCTAATTTGCTTAATATTCTACTATTTAGAACTGATGTTCCAGTTTTAAATGTAAAATCACTAGCAATCCTATTTAATATAGGTTGTACATCAATACAGCCCTTATTTGCTGATATACCCGCTACTGTAGGACATTTATCAGCTTCATCATTTACGCCATCCTTGTCCGTATCAGGAATAGGACAACCATCATATCTTGTCAATCCTGAAACAGCAGGACATTTATCAGCTTCATCATTAATACCATCAGTATCTGTGTCTGGAATTGGGCAACCATTATACTTTTTAGTACCTGGAACATTTGGACACTTATCTGAATCCTCATCAACCCCATCCTTATCGGTATCTGGAACAGGACATCCAAAATATTTAATAGTACCTTTTTGACTAGGACATTTATCTAAACTATCAACTACTCCGTCATTATCCACATCCACTGGCAATGGAGCTGGTGGCAATAGAACAGGTTTTTTATCTTTTAACTTCAATGGCAATGAATAGCTTATTGAATAACTATTGTGTTTTTTTGTTAAACCAGAAGCTTCTGCATTATGTGTTGCTTGTAAAAAAATAAAAGAACCTTGATTTGCTTTAATTTGTAATCCAGCTCCTACTGGTGCATAAGCTGTATAATAAATTAATCGATCTAATCCTAAGCCTAAACCTGCTGTTAAATAAGGCACTACAGCATGCTCGTCAGTTAACAATTTATAATTTAAAGCAAAATCAAGCGACACATAATCACTCGATTTATTTAATTTAGGTTTATTTAAAGAAGTATAATAAGGATATTTTAGCGTTGCAAATTGTAAACTAGCAACAAAATCAACTTTTGGTTTCCAACCTTTAATATATTGAAAACCATAGTTAACTACAGATTTAGATAAACCGTCAGTGTTATTTGTTTTTTTAAAGTCATATAAACCCAATTTAAGTGCAATAGATGCAGGCTTAATATTTGATGGCTTGTTTTTTGTAGTGTCTTGCGCTTCCAAATTTGAAGCCAAAACAATAAGTACTAATAATGCTAAAACCTTTTTCATAGAATGTTCAATTAATTATATTACAAAATTACTGTATAAATACGAGACCTTTAATCGTTTTTAGGATTTAATTTGCTCTTGTCCACCGCCTCAATAATTACCCTAGCAATACCCTCACCTTTTTTTGTCATGGATAATTTTTTAGCAGCGCCTCCACTTAAATCAATGACCCTTCCTTTTTTTAACATTTTAGGATGCATCCTATCATTTATTCTAACTAATACAGATTTACCATTTCTCATATTGGTAACCCTAACAACCGAATTAATGATAAATATATTAGAAGCTGCAGTGTACTTTTTAGGTCTGTATAATTCACCACTAGCCGTTTTTAAACCATTAAACTTTGAACTATAAAAACTTGCAATACCCGTAACCTTATTAAAAGAAATTTGAATTCTACTGGTATCAATATAGCTATTGTATTTTTCAATTAAGGCACTATCAATACAATTTTCAAGAACGTAACTAGGAGGATATGTGTCCTGTGCCTTTGTAACAATAGGCAAAGCAAATAACAATATAATGATGAATACTTTCATTATTGAATTTCAATGACGTCTACCACACTATCTAAATTTAATGCACCGTATATGTGTGGGAATAATTCATCTAAATCAACCGCTAATTCAAATAATACAGGTCTTGTCACTTTTGCCTTTTCTATTTTCAATTTTACAAGTCCGGTTTGACCTTGATAAAATCGATTCAATACACCAGGCACTTGTCTTTCAATTGAACAATGTATAAATCCTTCCTGATCAAAACCCGCAGGTTGATACTCCCCTTTTTCTTTTGCTTGTTCCCACTCTTTTTGAGTAGTTACATGATATATAAATTCGCTTTCCATTTTTTTAATTTTAAATTTTTAATCTTAATTCGAATAATAACTGATTAAACTTTTTATTGCTTTCTCTTATTTTAAAATTCTTGAAATCCTTTGTTCTAATAACATCAAATCAGCCAATACAATTGCCGTTACGGCCTCCAATACAACTGGCACTCTTAATGCAATGCATAAATCATGTCTTCCTTTAACCGAAAACACTTCTTGCTCATTGGTTTCCCAATTCCATGTTGTCTGATCCTTTGGCGTTGAAGAAGTTGGCTTTACCGCAATTCTAAACACTAAATCATTTCCATTAGTATAACCTCCTACGATTCCGCCAGCATGATTTGTTTTTGTTTTTCCAGAGGCATCAATTATTGGATCATTATGATCAACACCAAACATATTTGCTGCTGCAAAACCTGTGCCAAATTCAATACCTCTTATAGCTGGTATGGCAAAAACCGCATGGCTAATCAGTGATTCTACTGAATCAAAAAAATGCTCCCCTAAACCTATCGGTAACCCCTTTACCACACATTCAACAATTCCACCAACGCTATCCTTTTGATCAATTGCTTTTTGAATTCCTTTTTCAACATCTGTTTCGCCAGCAATACTTACAATATGCGCTTCAACCGAAATGCCATTTAATAATTTTTTGGCAATCACCCCCGCTCCTACTAAGGCTGCAGTTAACCTTCCGCTAAAATGACCGCCGCCTCTATAATCCTCAAATCCACCAAATTTATGATGTGCTGTAAAATCAGAATGACCTGGACGCGGAACCGCTCTTTGTTTTTCATAATCACCACTACGTGTATTATTATTTTCAAACAACATAGTAATTGGTGCACCAGTTGTCATATCATTAAATAAACCAGACTTAAAAATAGGCATATCATCTTCTTGTCTTGGAGTAGTCCCTTTTTGCTTACCACCTTTACGACGCTCCATATCCTTCACAAAGTCATCCTGTATTAATTTTAAACCCGCAGGGCATCCATCAATAACAATTCCTACACATGCTCCATGTGATTCACCTAAAATTTGTACTTTAAATAAGGTTCCAAAACTATTCATGATAAACTTAATATTACAAGTTAACAATTTAATTGATGCTATACAAAACCCACTATTCAAAACAATGTTATCCTACACTATTTCTACTTTCCCTCCTAATTGTTTTAGGTGATCGAAAAAATCGGTGTAAGACTTATTAATCGCTTCAGCCTCAGTGATAATGACTGGGCCATTTGCTTTCAATGCAGCCACTCCACAAGCCATTGCAATGCGATGATCATGTTGTGAAAAAACAGTTGATGAAGTTATTTCACCACCACCATGAATTTTCATAATATCACCTTCAAGCTCTATTTTAATACCCAGCTTCGCAAACTCAGTTTGCAATGTCAACCCTCTATCGCTTTCTTTATGTGCTAAACGACTCACCCCTTTAATTTCAGAAACGCCCATACATGCTGAAGCCAAAGCAACTAATGGAGGAAATAAGTCTGGGCAATCCGTTGCATCAAATTCAAACGCTCTTAATGCAGCGCCGTCTTCTGATCCTATTTGAATTCCATCTGGCTCAATTGCAATAGCAACATTTGCACTTTGCAAAGCTTGCATCACCGCTTTATCTGCTTGTGTTGAATCCATTTGCAAACCCTTTACTTTAATAGGACCTGCAATGGCACCAGCTACTAATAAAAATGCCGCACCACTCCAATCACCTTCAACTGTATATTCAATTACCTCATTTAAAGGGTCATGTGGCAAGAATGAAAATTGCTCATAATTATGATGTTGCACTTTCCAACCAAAACTATTTAATACTGCCAATGTTAAATCAATGTATGGCTTGCTTTTTAAATCTAAAACTTTTATAACTGAACCTTCGGCACCACTTGCCGCATAGGCCATTAATAATCCAGTTAAAAATTGTGAACTTAATGAACCGTCAACCGTTATCGTCTCAGGTGTTTTTAATGGGCCTTGAATTCGTATGGGTAAAAATCCATTTTGAGATTGAATTTGTACACCTAATGCTGGGAGTATCTCATCAAAAAAATGCATGGGACGTTTTACTAAACTTCCTTTACCATTTATTAAAATTGATTGGCTACTTAAAGCCGCTATTGGAGTAAACATTCTTATTCCCAAACCACTTTCACCACAATTCATTTCAGGACCAATTGGCTGCACTCCTTTTGAGGTTACATTTATGGATGTAACAATGGTTGCGCCATTTTCATTTAAAGCATTGTTAATTTCAACTTGAGCGCCTAATTTTTGAATTACATCCAATGCTGCTAAATCGTCGTTTGAATGACCTGGATTTGCAATGACTGTTTTTCCAACATGCAATAAAGCAGCTGCACATGCTCTTTGCATGCTACTTTTACTTGCTGGAGCTACTTGAGCTCCTTTTAATTTTCCTGGATATACAGTAGCAATCATATTACGAATACAACTTTATTAAATTATTTAATGTTTTCATAGGGATCGTTTCATACACTGCTTTACCAATTTTGTTGAGTAAAACATATTGCATGCCTGCTTTAGCATTTTTCTTATCCTTTTGCATAACTTCCATGGCAGCGTCAATGTCAAAATGCATAGCTGTTGGCAAACCATACTTTTTTAAAGTTTCCACTAACAAGCCAACCCCATTAAAGTCTTGCAATACCTGTGAAATTTTTGCAGCATAAACCATTCCAATACTTATAGCATGACCATGCAATAAGGCATGTTCATTTTCAATAGCATGCCCTAATGTGTGTCCAAAATTCAAGAGTTTACGATCTCCTTTTTCAAACTCATCCTTTTGTACCACTTTTACTTTGATCTGCACATTTTTTTCAATCAGTACAGCTAAAGCTTTTTTATTTTTTTGATAATAAGTAATATCATGAGCCGACAATTCCTTCATCATTGCAGCATCCTTAATGGCAGCATGCTTGATAATTTCGGCAAAGCCATTTTCCCATTGGTGTTTTGGCAAAGAAGATAAAAAATCAAAATCGTATACTAAAAACTGGGGTTGCCTAATTAAACCAACCATGTTTTTATACAATCCCACATCAATCCCATTTTTACCTCCAATAGAAGCATCCACCATAGCAAGAATTGTTGTAGGCACGAAACCTACAGCTACCCCTCTCATGTAAACACCCGCAACATAGCCTACCATATCGGTTACTACCCCACCACCAACACCAATTAAAACTGCTTGTCTTGTTGCTCCAAAATTGAGTAAGGCTTCAATAATAAAGTCCACAGTTTGTTGATGCTTATGCTCCTCACCTGAAGGAATGACAATGGTTTTTTTACCCTTGAATTTCTTTTCATGTAATGCATAAACGTTTTCATCTGTTATATAAATAGCTTGCGTTTTATCAACCATTTTATCAATAGTTGCGAATTTGCCATCTAATACAAATGTCACTGTTGAACTCGAAAACTTAACCTTCCAATTTTTCATTATTATTTTTTGTTAACTAGATTCTTAATTCACGGAGCTGAATAATTTATGTCAACACCGTTTCTTTATGACCTAGCTATTCATTACTTTATTTTGTTGGTTGATACTCTCCATATGAACAGCGTCCATATATTTAGTAACAAAATCATCGCTTAATCCTAATTTGCTTCCTTTAGCAACAGCACGATCTAAAATTTCGTTCCAACGATTCGTTTGTAAAATGGTTATTTCATTGTTCTTTTTATATTCACCAATTTTTTGTGCCACTTTCATACGTGTTGACAATACTTGCAACAATTCATCATCTAATTGATTAATTTGTTGGCGCATAGCTTCTAATGCACTTTGGAAATCTTCATTTTGAACTGTTTCTTTTCTCCAATGCATACTATCCAACATTGATTTTAATACCTCAGGTGTAATTTGTTGTTTCGCATCACTCCATGCATTATCAGGATCCACATGTGATTCAATAATTAAACCATCAAAATCTAAGTCAATTGCTTGTTGAGCAACCGCCTGTAAAATGTCACGACGTCCACAAATATGTGAAGGGTCATTAATCATTGGAACATTTGGGAAACGACGCTTCATTTCAATCGCTAAATGCCACATTGGTGCATTACGATATTCCGTATTTCCATAAGAGCTAAATCCTCTATGGATTAAACCTAAATCCTCGATTCCTGCTTTTGCGATACGCTCCATACCACCTACCCATAATTCTAAATCTGGATTTAATGGATTCTTAATCAAAACTGGAACTTTAACGCCCTTTAAAGCATCTGCAATTTCTTGCACACTAAAAGGATTTACTGTTGTACGCGCACCAACCCATAAAACATCTACATCAAAATGTAAAGCATCTTCCACTTGCTTTGCAGTAGCTACTTCCACAGCAACAGGCATACCTGTTTCTTTTTTTGCTTGCTGCAACCATGGCAAACCTTTTGTTCCAATCCCTTCAAAACTTCCAGGACGTGTTCTTGGTTTCCAGATACCCGCGCGCATGATATCTACTTTACCTGTAGCTGCTAATCCTCTAGCAGTGGCCATTACTTGTTCTTCGGTTTCGGCACTACAAGGACCAGAGATAATCAATGGAGCTTTTTTTAATAATGCGCTTACTTTTTGTTGTTGTTCAGTTAAGGTTCCCATTTTTAACCAATTTTAGTATTTGAATATTTATTTTCTTTCAAGATTTAAAAGCGTCCTCGATGTTTATACTCAAGGACGCTCAATTAATTTATCCTTCGTTTTTGTTAAAGCCTCTTGGACCACCACTATCCGCATCGTTCATTCGAATACGACGTCCTTTATAGCTTTTACCGTCAATAGCACTAATCATTTTTTTAGCTGACCCTGATTCAATTTCTATCCAGCTATTCATATCTCTCATATCTATTTTACCCAAAACTTCTTTTTTCAAGTCGCTCATGTCTAAAACAAATTGTAAGAAACTAGCTTTATAAAAACCATCCTTCGTACCTAAGTTTACGAATAAACGGGTTGATCCTGCACTAGCACGATTAGCTGTACGACCACGACCATCGCCACGATCGCCTCTGTCACCTCCACGGTCACCACGATCATTAGCTCGATCGCCCCCGCCTCTTCTATCCGACGAATATTCATTACGTCCTCTCTCTCTATTACGATCTTGCATACCACCTACATCACGACGACCTTTTTCGGCTGCGCGTACATTTAAGTCAGCTGCATTTTCATAATAAGCTAAGAAACGATTAAACTCCAAAGCTGCGAAACGCGTTAAAATTTCTTCCTTGCTCATGTCTGCAAATTTCTCTGCAAGCATTGGAACATAAGTTTCATAATCACCATGGCTCACGTCGGTTGACATTAATTTATCCATTAAATGGAAAAATTGCTTTCTACAAACATCCTTACCACTAGGAATATCTAATTTATGGAAAGTGCTTTTGTTGATATTCTCAATTTGACGCAATCTATAAGACTCTCTTGCATGTACAATGGAAATACAAATACCTTGACTTCCTGCACGACCTGTACGACCGCTTCGGTGTGTATAAACTTCCACGTCATCAGGTAATTCGTAGTTAATTACGTGTGTTATTCCTTTTACGTCAATACCACGTGCAGCAACGTCGGTTGCAATTAACAATTGTAAAGTTTTATCTCTAAACTGACCCATGACTCTATCACGTTGTTGTTGTGTTAAGTCACCGTGAATGGCATCAATATCATATCCCTCACGCGTTAAACGAGCTGCCACATCTTGAGCGTCTGCTTTTGTTCGTGTGAAGATGATTCCATAAATACCAGGGTTAAAGTCAATGATTCTTTTTAAAGTTTCATAACGGTGTTGAGCAGAGGTAACATAATATTGGTGATCAATGCTTTTATTAGTTGCATTTACTTTACCAATAGTTACTTCGACTGGCTCTTTCATGTAACGCTTGCTTACTTTTCTGATTTCTGCAGGCATCGTTGCACTAAACAACCATATGCTTTCGCGATTAGGTGTGTTCTTTAAAATAAATTCAATGTCGTCCTGGAATCCCATGTTCAACATTTCATCGGCTTCATCCAAAACTACATATTCAATTTGCTCTAAATTAATTGCTTTGCGCTCAATCAAGTCAATTAAACGACCTGGTGTTGCGACAACAATTTGAACCCCTCTTTTTAAATCTCTAATTTGCATGCCAATTGAAGTACCACCATATACGGCTAATACTTGTACACCTGGAACATGTTTTTTAAATAAGTTAATTTCATTTACAATTTGCATACACAATTCACGTGTAGGACAAACCACCAAAGCTTGAGGATGTTTATCAGCAGCTTTAATCAATTGAATCAAAGGCAAACCAAAGGCTGCTGTTTTACCAGTACCTGTTTGAGCTAATCCAATAAAATCTTTTGTTCCGCTAATTAATACCGGAATAGAACGCTCTTGAATTTCTGTTGCGTGTGTGTATCCTAATTCAGTAACCGATTTTACCAACTGCTCATTCACACCCAATTCAGAAAAAGTCATTTTTGTTTTTACTGCTTCGATTAAATCATTCTTTACTTCCATATCTTCTGTTTTCTTCATTTTGTTATTTTTACTTTTCTTAAATAAGAATTCTATTTTAGAATTCTTTTAATCCCATTTGCATTTTCAATCAAGTCCGATAAATATTCAAAGTTTTCTTTTTCCAAACAAGACTTGAATTTTTTCAACTGACTGATATGCTCATTCAAAACGTCTAATACATTTTCTTTGTTTTGCATGAAGATGGGCACCCAGGTTGCTGCATTGGACTTTGCCAAACGCACCGTACTGTCAAAACCACCACTCGCTAACTCGAATATATTATCCGATTCTTTTTCCTTCTCTAACACTGTATTGGCCAGCGCGAAAGAAGTAATGTGTGAGATATGACTCACATAAGCCACATGAATGTCATGTTTAGTAGCATTCATGGAAACAATATGCATTCCCAAGGTTTTGTACAAACGCTCTATAGTTAATAGCGCGTCGTTATCCACTTGTTCTTTGTTGCATATTACCGTTGCTTTGTTTTCAAAAGCATCGCTTTGTGCTGCACTCGGACCACTAAACTCTGTTCCCCACATTGGATGTGTTGGAACGAATCTTCCTTTATTTGCATGTGCACTGGCTATATGTGCAACTGCTTCTTTGGTGGATCCTAAATCAAAAACGATTTGTTTGTCAACTAAATCTAAAATCGAAGGCAATAGTTTTTCAGCAATATTCACAGGTGTTGCAATGGCTATAATGTCTGATAATTTTACAGCGTCTTCCAACGTCATAATTTCATCCACAATGCCCAATCGCAACGCCTCGGTTTGGTGGTCTAGGTTATTGTCCACGCCAATTACATTGGACACAAAACCTTTCTTCTTCAATGACAATGCCAATGAACCTCCCATTAATCCGATACCAATTACTGCTAAACGCATGC
>JBDKFR010000132.1:0-21129 GCA_039798645.1 Bacteroidota bacterium | reverse complement strand
TTGAGGAGCAGCAGGAGCTGGCTTGTCAGCAATTACACATTCAGTTGTTAACAACATAGATGCAATTGAAGCAGCATTTTCTAAAGCAACTCTTGAAACCTTAGTTGGATCGATAACACCTGCTTTGAATAAGTTTTCGAAAACTTCTGTTCTTGCATTGAAACCAAAGTCGTCTTTACCTTCTTTGATTCTTTGAACAACAATAGAACCTTCGATTCCACTATTCTTAACAATTTGACGAAGTGGTTCTTCAATTGCACGACGTACAATTTGAATACCTGTATTCTCATCTTCGTTAGCGCCTTTTAATTTATCTAAACTTGCTACTGCACGAATGTAAGCAACACCACCACCAGGTACAATACCTTCTTCAACTGCAGCACGTGTAGCGTGTAAAGCATCATCAACACGGTCTTTCTTTTCTTTCATTTCAGTTTCAGTTGCAGCACCTACATAAAGTACAGCTACACCACCGCTTAATTTAGCTAAACGCTCTTGTAATTTTTCACGATCGTAATCAGAAGTTGTATTTTCAATTTGCGCTTTGATTTGATTTACACGGCTTGTGATATCTGCTTTTTTACCTTTACCACCAACAATCACAGTGTTATCTTTATCAATAGTAATAGAAGATGCTTGACCTAAATAGGTTAAGTCTGCATTTTCTAATTTAAATCCTTGTTCCTCGCTAATTACAGTACCAGCAGTTAAAATTGCAATGTCGTTTAACATTTCTTTTCTTCTATCACCAAATCCTGGTGCTTTCACAGCAGCTACTTTAATAGTACCACGTAATTTGTTTACTACTAATGTTGCCATTGCTTCACCTTCTAAGTCTTCAGCGATGATAACTAATGGACGACTAGTTTGTGCTACTTTCTCTAAAATATGTAAGATGTCTTTCATTGCTGAAATTTTCTTATCATAAATTAAGATATATGGGTTTTGCATTTCTGCTTCCATCTTTTCGCTATTAGTAACGAAATATGGAGATACATAACCACGATCAAATTGCATTCCTTCTACCACATCAACTGTAGTGTCAGTTCCTTTTGCTTCTTCAACAGTGATAACACCTTCTTTACCCACTTTAGACATTGCCATTGCAATTAACTTTCCAATTTCGTTATCGTTATTTGCAGAGATAGAAGCTACTTGTTCAATCTTTTTAGTATCGTTTCCGATAGTTTGAGATTGTGCTTTTAAGCTTGCTACTACTTTTTCAACAGCCTTGTCAATACCACGCTTTAAATCCATTGGATTAGCTCCAGCAGTTACGTTTCTCAAACCTTCACTAACAATTGCTTGTGCTAAAACAGTTGCAGTTGTTGTACCATCACCAGCTTGGTCAGCTGTTTTTGAAGCAACTTCCTTAACCATTTGAGCACCAATATTTTCAATTGGATCTTCTAAATCAATTTCTTTAGCAACAGATACACCATCCTTAGTTACTGAAGGTGATCCGAATTTTTTCTCAATTACAACGTTACGACCTTTTGGCCCTAATGTTACTTTCACAGCGTTGGCTAATGTGTCAACACCTTTTTTCATTTTATTTCTCGCTTCTAAGTCGAAAAAAATCATTTTTGACATATCAAGTTATTTTTAATTCTTTAAAATTTAATTATTGGATATTGCAATTATACAATTGCCAAAATATCACTCTCACGCATGATCAATAAATCTTGACCTTCAATTTGAATTTCAGTACCTGCGTATTTACCATATAAAACGGTATCACCTACTTTAACAGTTACTGGTTCGTCTTTTTTACCAGGACCTGCAGCTACAATAACACCACGTTGTGGTTTTTCTTTTGCTGTGTCTGGGATAATAATACCTCCAGCTGTTTTCTCCTCAGCAGCGGCAGGCGTAACAATTACTCTGTCATGTAAAGGCGTAATGTTTAACTTTTTAGCCGTACTCTTTGCCATACTTTATTAGTTTTGGTTTTATAAATTAATTGGTTCATCTGTAAGTATCCAAGAATCTTGCCAATGACTTTATTACGTATAAAATGAGTCAAAATAGCAGTATAATGGCCACATTATAGACAAGGGAGACAAATCTATGCTTTAAATTGACTATTCAAGGTTTATTTATGTAAAAAATGTCAGTTTTTTTGGAATTATTTGAATAGATTTGCAGCCCTTATAGCTCTTAATATTATGATGAACAGACGAAATATCCGAATTAAAGTAATGCAGGTTTTATATATGCTTGAGTCTAAAATTCAAGGTAGTTCCACCACATTACTTAACAAAGAATTTGAGAAAACGCGCAATTTATTTGTTTTCCTAGTTCATCTTATCCACCAGGTTGCCTTATATGCCGAAGTGGAGTCCCAACAAAGAGCATCCAAAAACCTCCCAAATACAGCCGATTTATCTGTTAATATTAAAATTGCTGGTAATTTAATTGTTTGGCAAACCCTCGAAAGTGAATCCTATAAAAAGGTATTAGAATTAGTAAAGCCGCAACAATGGATAGAAGAGGATTTCGTAAAAAACTTATTTAGACAATTATCTGAATCAAACGAGTATAAAGCTTATATCTTAGAAGAAAGTAGAGAGAAATCAAAAGAGAAGGAAATATTAAAATTCATTTTTGGCACCATCATTTTAGGATCAGAAAATGCGGTTGATTATATCGATGAACATTTTACTAATTGGGAGGACGAAGGTGATATGATGATTGGGTTTGTTTTAAATTATATTCAAAAGCCAGGGGCTATTGATTTTCATGATTTAGTGGGAGATGAGAAAATGAAATTTGCAAATGATTTATTGCAAACGGCTATTGATAAAAAGTCAATTTCTGAAGAAATAATAAAACCTAAATTAAACAACTGGGATCCCGAACGTATTGCCATGATTGATATGATATTACTTCGCTTGGGTGTTTGTGAGCTGTTGTATTTTGATACCATTCCAACAAAGGTTACTATTAATGAATATATTGATTTAGCAAAGGAATATAGTACTGAGCAAAGTGGTCATTTTGTAAATGGAATATTAGATAGCATTCACAAAGAATTAGTTGGTAACGGAAAAATTCAAAAAGTAAGTTTTAAGGGTAAATAGTATGCAATAGGGCTAAATAATTAGTTTACCTTATATTTGTATAAGACATTAAATCTTCAAATAGATATTTCAAATTTTAAATAATTAAACAAATAAAAATGACAGCAATTTTATTACAAGCACCACAAGGTGGAGGAACTTTTCAATTGGTATTTTTAGGTGGTATCATCGTAGTATTTTGGTTTTTCATGATTCGCCCACAAGCTAAAAAAGCGAAGGAGCAAAAAAAGTTCATTGATAACATGCAAAAAGGCGATAAAGTAGTAACTATTGCAGGTATACATGGTACAATTAGCAAAGTAAATGAAGACAATACAGTTCAATTAGAAGTAAGCCCTGGAACTTATTTAAAAATTGAGCGTTCTTCAATAAGCTTAGAATGGTCTCAAGCAATTAACAAATAGTTTACTGCTAAATAATATGATATCCGAAATAGGTTTCTAATAATACGAAGCCTGTTTCGGATTTTTTTTGTTCAATTTTCGTGTAAATTTATACAGCATAACATTGTATTAATATGTCCAAAATAATTGGTTTAACAGGGGGGATTGGTTCAGGTAAGTCCATAGTTGCAAAAGTATTTGCGAATATGGGTGTGCCTGTATTTGATGCCGATGCTTCAGCTAAACAAATTATGAATACCAACGAAGAAGTTAAAGAAAAATTGATTGCAGCATTTGGAGCCGATGTTTATACTTTAAGCAATGAAATTGATATAGAAAGTAATGTATTAGGATCAGCAACAAAGCAATTCGTTTTAAATAAAGCCTATTTGTCTAAAATTGTTTTTTCTGATTCGCATCAATTGGCCATACTAAATTCAATCGTTCATCCAGTTACCATAAAGGCAGCGATGGATTGGGCCAATGCGCAAACAACACCATTCGTAATAAAGGAAGCCGCTTTATTTTTTGAATCTGGATCCTCTCATGGTGTTCATAAAATCATTGGGGTAAGTGCACCAAAGTCATTAAGAATACACAGGGTCATGAAAAGAGATCAATGTTCAAAAGAAGAAGTTGAAAAAAGAATGCTCAATCAAATTGATGAATCCCTTAAAATGAAATTATGTGATTGGGTAATTGTAAATGACGACCAACAATTATTGTTGCCGCAAATAGTAGCATTACATGAAAAAATTATGGCTACTTTATAATCTTATAACACCATCGCTTTAATCTTCCTTCAAAATCAAATGGGGTAGTAGCCTTTGTAATATCCTTTATTTGTTTGCTATTGATATTTTCAAGATCAATAATGAATTGCGTATAGTTGGTGCTAAAATATAAAATGCCACCAGGTTTCATTGCTCTAAGTACATCATTAATTAATTCCACATGATCGCGTTGAATATCTAAAATATCCTTCATTCTTTTGCTATTGCTAAAGGTGGGAGGATCCATGACTACTAAATCATAATAATTTGTAGGCAGTGTTTTTAAATATTGCTTTACGTCCGCGTGAATGAATTGGTATGCAACTGTATTTTTTAATAAGTTAATGGAAAAATTGTCTTCACTCCATGCTAAATAAGTTTTAGATAAATCAACCGATGTAACTGATTTAGCACCTGCTGCTGCAGCATAAACCGAAAATGAACTGGTATAACTAAACAAGTTTAAAAAGTGGTTGTCCTTTGCTTCTGCTGCCACCATTTGTCTTGTTATACGATGGTCTAAAAATAAACCTGTGTCCAAATAGTCGGTAAGGTTCACTAAAAATTTATGACCGTTTTCCTGTACCGTAATAATTTTTGATTCTGTGACTTCTTCCTTTTCATATTGTCCTTCTCTGTGGGACATTCTTTTTCGCAACTTAACATACATATGATCAATAGGAACTCCTGTCATAGTAGCTATAATCGCTTTTGTTGTTTCAAACCAAGCAGCATGTTCTTCATCTGTCAAAGCATGCCTTCTGTTGTATTCAGCTATATAAATGTATTCCTCATAGAATTCTACACAAATAGGAAACTCAGGTAAGTCATGGTCATAAAGTCTCCAACAAGTTAAGTTTAAACGCTTGGCTTGTTTTAGTCGGTGCTTATAATTTTTTAGCAGCCTATTTTCAAACATTTGAAATTTCTCTGGAGTCATTTGTTTACTTATACCTTGAGTTTAGTGAATACAAAAATAGTATAAAAAAGAAGCGCTACCATCTGGTAACGCTTCAAATTATAAAATGAAAGTTATTTATACTTATTTCAATTTTGCTAAGGCTTCTTTTATTCTAGCCCAAGCTCTTTCAATATTTGTCATACTATTTGCAAATGAAAAGCGAACACAATTAGGTTCTCCAAATGCATCTCCCATTACTGATGAAACGTGTGCTGTATTTAATAAATACATACTAAAATCAGCGGCGTTTGAAATAGTTTGGGTGCCATCAGATTTTCCGTAATAAGAACTAACATCAGGAAATACATAAAATGCACCTTCAGGAGCATAGCATTTAAATCCTGGCATTTCACTTACTAATTTTAAAGTAGTTGTACGACGACGTGTAAATTCCTCCGTCATTTCCAAGGATGGTTTTAAATCGCCAACTAAAGCAGTTACTGCTGCTTTTTGAGTGATGGAGCAAGTACCTGATGTAAATTGACCTTGTAATTTTTCCATTGCTTTTGCAATTTCAACTGTAGAAGCAGTATATCCAAGTCTCCAACCTGTCATCGCAAATCCTTTACTTAATCCGTTAATCACTACTATTTGATCTTTAATTTCATCAAATTGAGCAATGCTTTCATGTTTACCTACAAAGTTGATATACTCGTAAATCTCGTCCGATAAAATCGTGATTTGAGGATATTTCTTAAATAAATCTGCTAAAGCTTTTAATTCTTCTTTGCTATAAACAGCTCCACTTGGATTACAAGGGCTGGAGAACATAAATACTTTTGTCTTAGGCGTGATAGCAGCTTCAATTTGAGCAGGTGTAGCTTTAAATCCCGCTTCAGTCGTGGTTCTTATTTCAACTACTTTACCGCGTGCAATTTTCACTAACTCAGAATATGTTACCCAGTAAGGAGTAGGAATGATTACTTCATCACCATCATCAACCAATGCTAAAATGGCATTTGCTAAACTTTGTTTGGCACCTGTTGATGTAACAATTTGTTCAGGTTTATAGTCAAGGTTATTGTCTCTTTTTAATTTAGCACAAACCGCTTCTCTTAAATCTAAAAATCCAGCAACTGGCGTATAATGTGACCAGTTATCATTAATTGCTTTAATAGCGGCGTCTTTAATATGCTGAGGAGTATCAAAGTCGGGTTCACCTAAACTTAGGTCAATTACATCAATTCCTTGTGCTCTTAATTCGCGACCCAACTTAGCCATTTTCAATGTTTCTGGCTCACTAAAACGATTCAATAATGAAGATAATATCATGGTATTTAATTTGATATTACAAATTTCGCAAATTATTCGCAAACGCCTGTAAGTTTTAGGCTTTTGAAAGCATTTAATTATTCAGTCTTTGAGCTATGCTTTGTGAATATCTATGGAAACTCAACAGGGAAGGACAATTACGGCAATATATTATTGAAATTAGGCAGGAAGTCTTTTTTCCTTTTTAGCTCATAATCATAAATTAATCGACCCATGTTTTTATAAAATGGGTAGCCAATGGTATCGTAATCATATTTACTATCGTTTAGTATACCATCCTTGTTACAATAAATAACACCACTTAGCATAAACTCAACTTTATTAACCGGGTCAACGATATAGGTGATATCTAATAAAAATCCATAAGCGTCTCCAACCTTATTAAATATTTTAATATTGGAAGGGATGGGTGATTTCTCTGCACCCATAAACATAAATTTACAATAGGCTGGCCAATATTCAACCGAGTCATAAGTAGGGTATTGTGATTCAGTGGGTAGGGTGTGCATCCATTTTAGTAGAAATTGACGATCATCCTTAGTAAGGTTAAACCTGTTTTTTACGGGTGTCTCATCATAAAAAATAACTGACTGTAAAATATGATGTAAGTCGTTTAAATAAATTCGGTTTTTCACAGAAAAATCTAAAGGGTTCATCACGAGTGAATCATCACTATTATAATAACCTTTACCTAAAAAGGCATTGTAATATGGGAGTTGTTGTTTATTATATTGAGCAGCTTGATGATATATTTTTTTACCATTGTCATTAAAAAAATCAATGGCTTGTGTTTGTCTGCTCTCTTCTTGTGTTCTTCCTAATTCAAGACGGTTACGGATGTATGCATCCTTGTATCCTTTTTCAGCCAATTTTGAATGAATACTTTCCTGACCCATAAATTCAAACAATCTATTTGCCGCATTATTATCACTCACTAAAAATATTTCTTTGATCGCTTGTTCAATAGTTTGTTTTCCATTGATACTATATGGGTTATTGTAAATAATTTCTTGTCTTGCACCAACACTATCATAATACATCATGGTGGATTTATTTACACCAGGTATATTTAAAGTATTTAGTTTGTCTAAAGCTAAAATGGCCAATGGCATTTTAACCGTACTGGCAGGGTAAAAATATTCGGATGGGTTTAATCGATAACTGAACTCTTTAAAATGAGGTACATTATTTTTATCTCTATCAATTTGTGTGTAAAATAATTGAACACGGTACTCATTTGGGTTGTTTAATATTTCTCCAAATTGTGCAGGTTTTTGACGCATGAGGTTTTCCAAAAACGTCGTATTTACTTGTGCATTACTGCACAAAGTAGTGAGTATTAAGCATAGCGAGGTTGTCAAAAATTTCATATTCAAATGTATTAAAAACTAACATACATTTGTCTAAGATTATGGAAAAATTTATATCTGTATTTGATATGTTTAAAATTGGGGTTGGGCCGTCAAGCTCCCATACCCTTGGGCCATGGCTTGCGGCCTTACATTGTTTAAATCATTTTGATGATTTACAAAAAGTTGAAAAAATACAAATTAAATTATATGGCTCATTAGCTAAAACGGGTAAAGGTCATGGTACGGACATTGCAGTTGTCATGGGTATTATTGGAGCAGATCCAACAACAATTGACACAAGTTTGATTAGTAGTTTCATAGATGATGTTAAAAAGAATCAATCAATTAGCTTAAAAAATTTAAAGGATATTCAATTTAAATATGATTCAGATATTATTTTTCTGAAAGATCAATCCTTATCTCATCATCCCAATGGATTACAATTTGTAATTACCATTAACGGAGTTGAACAAATATTTACTTATTTTTCAATTGGAGGTGGCTTTATCGAATTTGAAGTTGGACCGAATGCGACAAATGAAAGTGTAGCAGAAGGGACAACTTTAGGGAATAAACAAAATGCTTCTGATGCAGGGAATAAACCAAAATTAGACGTCCCATTTGATTTTTATGCAACTGATGAATTATTACATTGGTGTATGAAAACAGGAATGAATATTAGTGAGATTGTAAGAGAGAATGAAAAGACGAATTTAGATGAGTCAATATTAAATGAAAAATTAGATGCCATTTGGAACACCATGTTATCCTGCATATACAAAGGATGTAAAACAGAGGGCGTTTTACCTGGAGGCTTACAAGTTAGACGTCGTGCATTTGATTTAAATAATAAATTAATTCAAAATGTATCATTTCAAAATTTGGAAGAATGGAAAAGCCTTATAGTTAAAGGAGGCCATGACTTCAGTTATATACTTGACTGGGTAAGTTGTTTTGCTTTAGCTGTTAATGAAGAGAATGCAAGTTTTGGAAGAGTAGTTACTGCACCTACTAACGGCGCAGCTGGTGTGATACCTGCAGTGTTATTATATGCTCAATTATTTTGTAATAAAACGAGTGCTTCTGAAATTAGACGTTTTTTAATGACCGCAAGTGCCATAGGTGTTTTATTCAAAAGTGGTGCTACAATTTCAGCTGCAATGGGCGGATGTCAAGCTGAGATAGGCGTATCTTCTGCCATGGCAGCAGCCGCTTTAACTGAATTATTAGGAGGTAATCAAAAACAGTGTTTAATGGCCGCAGAAATTGCAATGGAGCATCATTTAGGTTTAACCTGCGATCCAATTGGTGGCTTGGTTCAAATACCATGTATTGAACGCAATACAATGGGAGCCATTAAAGCAATTACTGCTGCGCAATTAGCATTACAAAGTAAACCTGATTTTGCAGTGGTTAGTTTAGATAAAGTAATTAAAACAATGTGGAATACTGCATTAGACATGAGTGTCAAATACAAAGAAACGGCTGACGGAGGGTTAGCGGTTCAAATTCCAATAGCACTCGCAGAGTGCTAGTATAATTTATTCCTGAGTAATTTAAAATTATAATTCGCCTTCAACAAATTCGTGATTTGAATAGTCTTTAATGACATCGTATAAAGTGCCTCTTTCAATCGGTTGTCTTTTTACTTGTTTAATGAGTGCCACTAATTGTTCGGTAGTCATGGCAGGATTTTGCTCCTCACTACCTGCCATTGAATATATTTTTGTTGTATCGTCAATTGTGCCATCAATATCATTAACACCATAACTCAAAGTTAATTGAGCAGTATCACGACCTAACATAGGCCAGTATGCTTTTACGTGTGGGAAGTTGTCAAGATACAAACGTGATATAGCATACATTTTTAAATCATTGATCATGGTAGATTCGGGTACATGACTCATGTCATTGCCATCGTTTCTAAATTTCAATGGAATAAAAGTGTTGAAGCCTTTTGTTTTATCCTGAAGTTGGCGCAGACGCTCCATATGATCTATTCGATGCTCATATTTTTCAATATGTCCATATAGCAAAGTAGCATTGCTATGCATACCTAATTCGTGTGCAGTTTGGTGTATTTCCAACCACTGATCGGCAGTAGCTTTATCGGCGCAAATTTCATTTCTAATATCGGGGTGAAATATTTCAGCACCACCACCAGGCAATGAATCAAGTCCTGCTTCATGGGCTAATCGCATTCCTTCTTTGGTTGTTACGTTGGCTTTTCTAAACATATATTCCAACTCAACGGGAGTAAACGCTTTGATGTGTAAAGTTGGGCGATGTGCTTTTATTGCCCGCATTAATTCCAGAAAAAACGTCAACGTTAATTTTGGATGTACACCACCAACGATATGAACTTCAGTAACTGGCTTACCATCATAGGATTTAACAATATCCAACATTTGATCAATTGTTAATTCCCAACCTTCTTCCTTATGTGCGTATAATTTTGAGTAAGAACAAAATTTGCAAGAGAATACACAAACATTGGTCGGTTCAATATGAAAGTTCTTATTAAAATAAGTTTTATTACCGTGTAAAGATTCTCTTTTCCAGTTGGCTAATGCACCAACATAGGGTAGAGATGCATGTTCAAACAAATAAACACCCTCATCAAATAATAGGCGTTCATTTTTTATAACTTTATGTCCAATTTCTTGTAAACGTGTATTTTGCTCGGCACCAATAATAACTTCAATTCCTTTCGTGTTCATACCTGCTTAATTTGACCACAAAGTTACGAATTATCACAAGACAAAGCATGAAAATTAACCTATCAAAATACCTGCGATACTTGCTGATAAATAGGAGGCTAGGGTACCTGCTAATAAAGCTTTTAATCCCAATTCTGCTAAGTCTTTGCGTCTACCAGGAACTAATTCGCCAATTCCACCAATTAACATGCCTACGCTGCTAAAATTAGCAAAACCACAAATGGCTATACTTACAATGAACAAACCTTTTTCAGTCATGATTGGCACCACTTTACTGGTTAGACTTTTAAACGCTACAAATTCATTAATGGTTAATTTTTGACCAAGTAAAGTAGCTGCATTTTGAATATCAACATTTGGAATACCCATTGCCCATGCCATTGGATAAAATAGTTTTCCAAATAAGTAGTTTAAGCTCAAATCTAAATTTGCACTAAATATATGTCCGATTTTTAATAAGCTCCAATCAATAAATGCGATTAAAGCAATAAATCCAATTAACATGGCAATTACATTCATTGCAATTTTAAAACCTTCACCCGCACCATGAGTAATCGCATCAATAGTATTGCTATATTGACTCTTAACTTCTAATTTAACCTTTCCCATTGTTTGCGATTCTTCGGTTTCAGGGAATAATATTTTGGCAATAACAAGCGCTCCAGGAGCTGCCATTAAACTAGCTGTAATTAATTTGGGTGCTAAATCAATACCTGCTTGCGCGCCCATATTTGCATACACAATTAAGATACCACCTGCAATACAGGCTAGGCTTCCACTCATACTTGCCAAAATTTCACTTTTAGTCATTGTGGGTAAATAGGGGCGAATCATTACTTGCGCTTCAACTTGTCCTACAAATGCACTTGCTACATTACTCAACGCCTCAGCGCCACTTACACGCATGATAAAATTCATGGCTTTTGCAATCAAAGCCACAATTCTTTGCATTATTCCAAAGTGGTATAATAAAGCAACTAATACACAAACCAATATAATGGTTGCCGTTACATTAAAAGCGAATACAAAACCTCCATTTGCAAAATCGGCTACGCCAGTTGGTGTAGTGGCAGAAATTCCACCATAAACAAATGCGGCTCCCTGACGAGAAAACTGTTCAATTTTACCCATTCCTCTTCCTAATATTTGGAAAAAACTAGTTACCGCTGGAATTTTTAATACCAATATGCCAATAAGCAATTGAAGCCCTAAACCACTAGCAACTAATCTATAATTTATATGCTTTTTATTATTAGAAAAAAGAAATGCAATCCCTAAAATTAAACATACACCTATTAGGCCTTGAAATTTGTCCATGGTAAAAAATTATGGCAGTAAGATAAAAAAAATCCCGCTTAGTAGCAGGATTTTTTTTATCAATATTGAATTATTGTTCAATTATAAATGCGCTTGGATTTTTTTGTCTAAAACGGCTTTAGGAACTGCGCCAATTTGTTTGTCAACAACTTGACCCCCTTTAACAAATAAAATAGCTGGGATCGAAGTAATTCCAAAGTTCATACTCAAGTTTGGATTAACATCAACGTTTACTTTTCCAATGTTTACTTTTCCTTCATATTGAACTGCTAATTCTTCAATAACTGGCCCTATTGCACGACAAGGACCACACCATTCTGCCCAAAAATCAATTACGGAAAGTTTATCACTTTCTATTACTACTTGCTGAAAATTTGCATCTGTAAATTCTAGTGCCATATTTTTATTTTTTAATTTGTTATTGGATATAAAGTAGAGTTCAAAAATAGTTCCAATCTTTAATAACTGACCATTTGACTTTTCCACTTAATTTGTTTGTCATTGGGGACAATTAATCTGCCAATGGGGCATATTATTTATACCAAATTCACTTTGACGCCTAATTCAGGGGTATTATCCAAAAATGCAACTAAATCATCATTCATTAAAAATCCTTTTTCAATGGTAAATAAACTTGCCACCATTTGCTCCCTTGGTTCAATAAAGGTTAGTTTAAAGGAAGATTTTCCTGGATATTGCTTTAAGTTCTTTTCAAAAAAAGCAATCATTTCTTCATTTAAATGTGCTGGATGTAATGTTAATTCAATGGACCTTGTTTGATTTTGTTTTACCGTTTCTAACAAGGACATACTTTGTATTTTAAATTCAAAATTATTAGGTTGGTTATATCTTGTTCTGAACGCACCATTAATGTGAATTTTTTGTCCAACTTCAAGATAATTTTGAAACTTGACATAATCCTCACTCCATAAAATAAAATCAGTTTTACTGGTAAAGTCTTCAATAACAAATGATCCAAAATTCTTACCTGTTTTAGTTACTCTATGTTGCACATCAATAACGAGTCCCGCTAACTTAAACGTTTTACCTAATTGATTCGGATTGGTCGATAAATTATCCCTTACCTCATTAAAGTCAGTAATATTCGTGAAATTATAATGTCGCATTTCAAAGTTGAAATGATCTAATGGGTGACCACTCATAAACATGCCCGTGACATCTTTTTCGTGTTCTAAAGTTTCGGTTAAAGTCCAAACTTCACAAGTTGCTAATTTCGGGAGGGGAACGTGCATGGCTGATGGAAGGTCTCCAAATAAAGTATTAGTCGTTCCAGTGTCCATAGCTTGTGATGCTTGGGCATACTGTATTAATTTTTCTAATCCATTTGAACGATCTCCTTCACCAACATGAAAATATTGGGCACGATGATATTCAGGGAAACAATCAAAAGTACCTGAATAGGCCAAACTTTCTAATGATTTTTTATTTACTGCTCGAGACAAAACACGTTTTATATAATCAACCATGTCTTTAAAATGGCCGTTTTTATTTCGTTCAATTATGATGGCTTCTATTGCGGATTCTCCAACACCTTTTAAGCCTCCTAAACCAAAACGAATTTGGCCAAGCTTGTTTACTGAAAATCCTTTTAATGATTCATTAATATCTGGCCCCAGTACTTTAATTCCCATTCGCTTACACTCCTCCATGAAGAAAGTGATTTTATCAATACTACCTGCATGATTCAAAACAGCAGACATATATTCACCAGGGTAATGGGCTTTTAAATAGGCTGTTTGATAGGCAACAAATGCATAGCAGGTTGAGTGAGATTTATTGAATGCATATTGCGCAAATGCTTCCCAGTCTGTCCAAATTTTATCTAATATTTTTTCAGGATGTCCATTTTTTACAGCACCCGCAATAAACTGTGCTTTCATTTTATCAAGCACCGATTTTTGCTTTTTACCCATTGCCTTTCTAAGCACGTCGGCATCACCTTTAGTAAATCCTCCAATTTTTTGACTCAAAAGCATTACCTGCTCTTGATACACGGTAATTCCATAAGTGTCTGCTAAATATTCTTCTACTTCTGGTAAATCATAAGTAATAATTTCTCGGCCATGTTTACGTTCAATAAAATTAGGGATGTAAGCCATAGGGCCTGGGCGATACAAGGCATTCATGGCAATTAAATCAGCAAATTTATCTGGCTTTAAATCGCGTAAATGTTTTTGCATACCAACCGATTCAAATTGGAAAGTAGCATTGGTTTCTCCTTTTTGGTATAATTGAAATGTTTTTTCGTCATCCAATGGAATATTATCCAAATCAATTTTAATACCATGATTTTGTTTGATCAGTTCAAGTGCTGTTTTTAAAATGGAAAGGGTTTTTAAACCCAAAAAGTCCATTTTAATTACACCAGCTTCTTCAATTACGGATCCTTCAATTTGAGTAACCCATAAGTCAGAATCTTTAGCCGTTGCAACAGGCATAATCTCAGTCAAATCCTTAGGAGCAATAATGATACCCGCTGCATGAATTCCTGTATTACGAATGGAACCTTCTAATTTTTCAGCTTCATGTAATACCTGTGCTCTTAAATCAGTTCCATTATATATTTCTCTTAATTTTTTGATGTTATCTATATCCTCAGATTGATAACCTTCTTTTTCAGCCAATGATTTTTCACCTTCTTTAACGGTGAAAGGAGCATGTAAACAGCGTCCTAATTCAGTACCTGGTTTATCGGGAACTAATTTTGCCAATAAGTTTGATTCAGATAAAGGCAAATCCATAACACGAGCCACATCCTTGATACTACTTTTAGCAGCCATGGTACCATAGGTAATTATTTGAGCTACCTGTTCTTTACCGTATTTGTCCACTACATAGTCAATTACCTTTTGACGGCCCTCATCATCGAAGTCCGTATCAATATCTGGCATGGACTTTCTATCAGGATTTAAGAAACGCTCAAATAGTAACTGGTACTTAATGGGGTCAATGTTGGTAATGCCAATACAATAGGCAACCACACTTCCTGCTGCCGATCCACGACCTGGACCCACAAAAACATCCATCTCGCGACCTGCTTTGATAAAGTCACTAACAATTAAGAAGTAACCCGCAAATCCCATTGTTTGAATAGTGAATAATTCAAAATCAATTCTTTCTTGAATTTCATCAGTGATTTCTGGATATCGTTTATTTGCACCTTCCCATGTAATGTGCTTAAGAAATTCCCATTGATTCATATTTGCATCCTTATGAATTTGGAATTCCTTAGGTATTGGGAAAGCGGGTAGGAGTATGTCTTTTTTCAAATTCAATACTTCAACCTTGTCTACAATCGCATTGGTATTATCTATGGCTTCAGGAATATCACTGAAAAGCTCAATCATTTCACTTTGCGTCTTAAAATAAAATTCATTATTGGGGAACTTAAAACGTCGATTCTTAATTTGTAATTCATCATTTACAAAATCATCAAAACCTGGGGTCGATTGTTTTTCACCCGTATTCACACATAATAAAATGTCATGCGCATTGGCGTCGTCTTCATTTATATAATGACTATCGTTCGTTGCAATAACAGGCACTTTGTATTTCTTTGCAAATTTTAGCAAGGTTGCATTGATTGTTTCCTGTTCTGGTATTTGATGTCTTTGAAGTTCTATATAATAATCTTCTCCAAAAATGTCTAACCACCATTTAAATTCCTTTTCAGCAGCTTCTTCGCCGTGTCTTAAAATATATTGAGGTACATGCGCACCAATACAACAAGTAGTTGCAATAATACCCTCGTGATATTTTAAAATTAATTCTTTATCAATCCTAGGGTACTTACTATACATTCCTTCAATATATCCAAGGGAGGTTAGTTTGATTAAATTTTGATAACCTATTGCATTTTTTGCTAATAAAACTTGATGGAATCGGTCGTCTTTATTGTCTTTTGTAAATTGTTTTTGATGTCTATCTTTTACCATGTAAAATTCGCATCCAACAATTGGTTTTACTAATGGGGCTAAAATGTCCTTCCCGTTTTTATCCTTTCCAATTACTTTGGTTTTTTTCCATGCTTGACTCACAAAATTAAATGCACCAAACATGTTACCGTGATCAGTGATCGCTAAGGCTGGCATGTTGTCAGCAATCGCTTTTTCGTACAAGCCATTTATCGACGCTGCTCCATCTAATAATGAATATTGGGTGTGTACATGTAAATGTGAAAATGTGGGCATAATTGGATTGGACTAAGTAGGCAAATATCGTTTAATTAAAGGTCTAAAATTTGTAAAATTTTCCACAAAAATCATGAAAATCGAGTTTATTCATCCTGATTATGGGCTTCTTGGCTTAACTTGCATACGATGAATTTAAAAAATTTGAATAAATATTTATTTTTAGTTTCTGTCATTGCTTTATTGACTAGTTGTAAATCAATACAATCAGTTTCAAGTAAGGCACAGGCGTCTATTCAGAAATTTAAAGGTTCTAAAAATGTTATTCAAACATGGGGTAGTAATACGACCAATGATGGGGATGAAATTGAGTTTTTAGATAATTTATCGGTAACTCCCGGTAAAGTTTTCATCAAAAAATCGTCTTTAGGGATTGGAGAAGAAGCCAGTGCAACTGCCAATACTTATAATGACATAATGCCTTCCAATTTATCAGATATTGAAAAGGCAAATTGGCTTCAATTAAAATATTCCATTAAAATGGATGTAGCCGTTGAATCCATCAAGAATATACCCTTATTGCAAAAAATTGACGAGTGGTATGGGACACCCTATAACTATGGTGGTTCTACAAAAAATGGAGTGGATTGTTCTTACTTCACTTTTGATGTAATGAAAGGGGTTTACAATATTAGCATAAATCGAACTGCAGCTGAACAATACCAACAAACCTCCAGAATTAATTGGGAAGACCTTAAAGAGGGTGATTTAATATTTTTTAAAACTGAAGGCCCTAATAAAATTTCTCATGTTGGCATTTACTTAACTAATAATAAGTTTGTCCATTCCTCAGTTAAAAAAGGGGTAACCATTAGCGATTTATCGGAAGCATATTATCAGCGAACCTTATTTAGTATGGGAAGACTTCCTGATTTAGAGAAGTAGTCGTTTACTCCATTTTAATTTGAACATAATACAGTTGCTCAATAGCTTTCCCAAAAGCTATAATATCAAAATTATCTAATTTTATGAGCCTTTTTTGTGGGGTATAATCTAAAGGTAAAAAGTCAAATGTTTTATTTTGATAATTAAAATGCAAAGGCAAATTAAAACCATTAATACAATTCTTATATTGGTAGGTTAGAATTTTCTCACGCTCATCATAATGTAAACTCAATACGGGAATTTGAATTGTTCTTAAATATTGATCAAATACCTTACTAAAATTAATACCTGATTTTGTTGAAATATAATTTTCAATTTGTCCAGTTGATACTGTTTGATGATAAAAATCTTTATTCAAACCCATCAAAATACTTCTAAATAAACTATCATTATGTATTGCGGATCTTATGCTATGTATCATCACAGCACCTTTCGCATACATATCACTACTGCCTTCCTGGTTAACGCCATAATTACCAATAATGGGAATGTCATTTTCAATTCGATCTCTTAATCCAAAAGTATATTCGTCCCCAGCTTTTTTGCCGTAATAATAATCAGTATATAATGTTTCAGCATAGCTTGTAAACCCTTCATGCACCCACATATCAGCAATATCATTTGTAGTAATATTGTTTGCAAACCACTCATGACCACTTTCATGAACTATAATATAATCCCACTTTAATCCCCATCCTGAATTTGATAAATCACTTCCTAAATAACCATTGTTAAATTTATTCCCATAAGCAATTGCTGATTGATGTTCCATTCCTAAATGAGGGCTTTGTACCATTTGAAAACCGTCTTCATAAAATGGGTAGGGGCCAAACCAATATTCAAATGCTTTTAGCATTTTTGGTATTTGAACAAATTGCTTTTTTGCTTTTAGGGAATCCTCTCTTAAAACCCAATAGTGAATGTCTAAGTCACCATTTAATCCTTTGTACTTTTCGTTCCAACCCACATAATCGCCTATATATGGTATGATATTATAATTGTTAATTGGATTGGTAACTTTCCAGCCATAGTAATTTTCAAGGTCGGTACTTGTTGGTCTGCCATTGGAAATCAACCTGGTTCCTGCCGGAACAAACATGCGGACACTTGCACCTTGGTTTGGTTCATCGGACTGAATATCTTTACAAGGATACCAAACAGATGCACCCAATCCTTGACAGGCCACTGAAATCCAAGGGTTGCCATTTTTATCTTTCTTCCAAATCCAACCTCCATCCCAAGGTGGTCGGACTGCTTCACGAGGTGTGCCATGATAAAATATCCAAACAGTAAACTCGCTATTAATTTTAAAGGATTGATTGGGTTTGGCGATAGCAATATTAAGATCGCGCGTAAAAGGGATTTTGACCCAATCATTTAGTAAAACTTGATTTTTTCCAACTTCGCCATTATTGATCAAAATGCTATCAATCATTAAGGGCTGTTGTAAATCAATTTGTATTTGTTTTGTTGCCTTAATTGCTTTTGCGCGCCAAAACACAAAACCACTAATGGATTTAGTTTCAACATTTGGGCTTACATTAATTTCATATTTAAGTATGTCAAACCAATCTCTATTTTCATTTAAACTACCTCGTAAAGAATCAGGTTTATTTGATAATGGTTGAGCATTTATTGATATGCTTATAACGCATATGAATAGTAATAAAGAAAGATTTTTCATACTTAACATTAATCTTTTTTCAATTTGTCTTTAAACACTTTCTCGAATTTCTCTAATTTAGGACCTATCACATAGCGGCAATATCCTTGATTGGTATTATCATTATAATAGTTTTGATGATAACTTTCCGCTGAATAAAATTTGCTAAAAGCCGTTACTTCTGTAATAATAGGTTTGTCCCAAGCTTTTGCAGCGGTTAATTCGGCAATGTATTTTTCAGCTACTTGCTTTTGGTGGTCATTATGATAAAATACAGCACTACGGTATTGTGGGCCAACATCATTTCCTTGTTGATTTGGCGTGGTTGGATCATGGGTTTTCCAAAAAACTGCTAAAATATCGTCAAGGCTAATTTTAGTGGTATCATATACAATTTGACAAACTTCAGCATGTCCGGTTGTTTTATCACATACTTGTTCATAGGTAGGGTTTTCAATATGACCTCCGCTATAGCCACTAGTTACTTTAACAACGCCTTCGAGTCTTTGATAAATGGCTTCCGTACACCAAAAACAGCCTGATCCTAGGGTAATGGTTTCTGTGTTTGTCATGTTAATTGTATTGTTTGTTTTGACTTTTGTGTTGTTTTTGTTGGATTGTGCACAGGCTTGAAAGCCGAAAAATGCAGTTAATAGTAACAATCCTGTAATAATTGGTTTCATAAGTTGGTATGAGGGTGTAATTTAAAACAATCTGCCTCTATATTTGTTCAAATGCTGTTAATGTTTATTTAAGTAAATTTGCCACCTATTTATAAATATGAGAGTTTATCCCGACAATGCACTTACCCAATTAGAATTTGACAAAATTATTGCCATTTTATTAGGTCATTGTCAAACTAATATCGGAAAAGAATTAGTGGAGGATATGCGTATACACACTCATTTAAAATATATACAATCGGCTCTAAAGCAAACCGAGGAGTTTAAATTCATTAAATCGGCTAATCAATATTTTCCTACTGACTTTGTATTAGACATACGAAAGGACTTAAAATTATTAGGAATTCCTGGTGCACAGTTAGCCGGTGAACAATGGCTTTTAGTTAGACGTTTAGCTGATCATGCTGGCAATTTATATAAATGGTTTGATGCTGAACGTAAACAAGCATATGCAAGTTTATACGAAGTAATAAGTGACAGTTATTATGAAAAAGCAATTATTGAAAGTATTGATGAAATTATTGATGAAAGAGGAAATGTAAAAGATAATGCATCGGATGATTTGGCGAAAATTAGAATGCAATTGTATAAAAAGCGCCAAGAGTTAAGACGCATTTTTGAAAAAGTAATTCATAGGTTAGCGAAAGCTGGATATACAGCTGATATTGATGAAAGCTTTAGTAATGGACGCAGGGTAGTGGCGGTTTTTTCTGAATACAAGCGACAAGTAAAAGGTTTTTTACATGGTGAAAGTGATAGTCGTAAAACGGCTTTCATTGAACCGGAAGAAACCATTGAATTAAATAATGAATTATATAGTTTAGAACAGGAAGAGCAAAAAGAAGTACAAAGGGTGTTAAGACAATTGACTGCGACACTTTCTCCTTATTCAACCCTTTTGTTGAACTATTTGCAAATGGTCGGGATTTTTGATTTCATTCGCGCTAAAGCATTATTGGCCATTGATATGAATGCGAGTATGCCCATGGTGCAAAATAATGCAACTTCCCAGTTAATTGATGCATATCATCCTTTGTTGTATTTGTATAATAAAGTATCAGGTAAAAAAACAATTCCTGTTAATTTACACTTGGATGATGAGGCCAGAATTTTAATCATTAGTGGACCCAATGCTGGTGGCAAAACAGTTTCCATGAAAACTTTAGGATTGAACCAAGTAATGTTGCAAAGCGGATTATTGGTGCCAATGAATCCTACTTCTCAAATGGGCATTTACAAACAATTATTTATTCAACTTGGGGATACGCAGAATTTAGCATTTGAATTAAGTACTTATTCAAGTCATTTAATGCATATGAAGCATTTTATAGAAAATGCGAATGGTAAAACTTTGTTTTTTATTGATGAATTAGGGAGTGGATCCGATCCTCATTTAGGGGGTGCTTTTGCGGAAGTTATTCTAGAAGAGTTGTCGCATAGACATGCCCAGGGAATTGTCACAACGCACTATTTGAATTTAAAAGTTATGGCTAATCATAATAAAGGAATTGTGAATGGTGCCATGCAGTTTGATGAAGTAAAATTGGAGCCATTATATCAATTGGTTATTGGTAAGCCCGGAAGCTCCTATACTTTTGCCATTGCAGAAAGAATAGGTTTACCAAAAAATTTGATAAATCGTGCGCGTAAATTAGTGGACACGCATCATTTTGAGTTAGATAAATTATTAAATAGAACGGAACAAGATTTACAATTGGTGCAACAAGAACGAAAGGAGTTACATAAAAAATTAAAAGAGAACGATGTTTTGAAAAATTCCCTTCAACAAATGTTAGACAAGGAAAAGCACCATCAACAAATTAGTT
>JBDKFR010000131.1:0-8322 GCA_039798645.1 Bacteroidota bacterium | reverse complement strand
GTAAGTATATCTATCATATGATGAAATTTTAAATAGACATTAATATATTTTTAAATCCTTTACTTAAGCAATACACATTTTTTACACTGTTAATAAACGAGTATAATTCAATCATTTTTTTCCTAAACTATTAAATGATTTAAAGATCGCACTAAGTTATTCCATAGTTATTAAGATAATTTTGGGCTTTTTAAGGGGATATCCACGATTTTTTTATTTATCCACTAGGGTCTTGTGTATTTTTTTATCTATAAAAACCGTCTAAAATACAATCTATACTGACATTTAGTAAAAAGAAACCTTTATTTTTGCCATCCTAATAACTATATTATATATGTCAATTATTCAGAACATTAGAGAAAGAGGTGCTTGGATTATTTTTGGAATTATTGCTATTGCTTTAATTGCTTTTTTATTACAAGACGGTATTGGTCGTAAAAACGGTAGTAACGATATCACCACTTTAGGAAAAGTAAACGGTGAAGTAATTAATAAAATAGAGTTTGAAGAAAAATTAGATATCCAGGTTCAGCAATATGCCTCTCAAGGTGTAAAGAGAGAACAAATGATTGGTTATTTATGGGAACAAGAAATTTCAAGATTGTTATTTAAATCAGAAGCAGAAAAATTAGGCATAACTGTTGGTTCAAAAGAATTGTCAGATGTTTTATTTGGTAATGAGTCACCTTTTAGACAAGAATTTACAGACAAGAATACAGGTGAGTTTAAAATAAATGATGCAAAAAATGCAATTGCTCAAATTAAAAAAAGCAAGAATAAAGAACAGATCAATCAAATTGAAAAATTTTATATCGAACCTTCGATAGAAAATAGAATTAGAAATAAATATCAAGCGCTAGTTGTTAGAGGTGTTCAAGTACCTAAATGGTTAGTTGAAAAACAATATGCTGAACAAAATAGTATTGCTTCAATTAAATATGTAGGCGTTTCATACAATACAATTTCTGACAGCACAATTAAAGTTAGTAATGATGACATTGCTGCTTATTTAAAAGAAAATCAAGCAGCGTATCAAATTGAAGAAACTTCTAGAAATATTGGTTATGTAGGTTTTAGCGCTGCACCAACAGCAGCAGATTCTTTAAATGCAAGAAATGAAATTAATGCACTTAAAGATGCCTTTAAAACAACAACCGATGATGCTGCTTATTTAAATAAAGTAGGTACCGATATCCCTTATTATAATAGTTATATAAGCAAAAAGACTTTACAAATTCCTCAAAAAGATTCTGTATTAAATATGGGTGTTGGAAATATTTATGGTCCATATGTTGATGGTAAGAATTATACGATTGCAAAATTATTAGGTGTAAAACAATGGTCAGATAGTACAAGTGTTAGACACATTTTAATTGCAACAAATAATCCTCAAAATGGTCAACAAGTAAGAGATGATAGCGCAGCAAAGAAAACAATTGATAGCGTTAGCGCTGCTATTAAGGGGGGTGCATCATTTGAAGCGTTATGTGCACAATATTCTGATGATGGTGGAAGTAAAGCAAATGGTGGAAATCTTGGAATGTTTGCTCAAGCGCAAATGGTTCCTGCATTTAATGATTTTGCTTTTGATAATCCTGTAGGAACTAAGGGTGTTATTAAAACAGAATTTGGTTATCACTATGTTGAAATTTTAAAACAAACAGCAAAAGGACCAGCTTATAAGCTTGCTTATTTATCTAAGACAATTAACCCAAGCAACGAAACAATTAATGCGGCTGCAACCGCGGCGGCTCAATTTGTTTCAAACAGCAAGGATGTTAAATCATTTAACGAAAATGCAGTTAAACAAAATAAACAAGTTTTACCAGCTGCAGGAATTAAGGCAAATGACTTTGAAATACAAGGCATAGGCGAAACAAGACAAATGGTACGTTGGATATTTGAAAAGGATGTTAATGCAGTTTCAGAGCCATTTGAAATTGGAGATAGTTATATAGTAGCTGTTGTAACAAGTGAAGAAAAAAAGGGTTTAGCAAGTGTTGAAGCGGCAAGACCAAGAGTAGAAGGAATAATTAGAGATCAAAAGAAAGCTGAAAAAATTAAAACAACCTTAAAGGGTAATTCTATAGAAGCAATTGCAACTAGCGTGAATGGATTAGTTCAAAACGCAGATAGTTTAAGTTTTGCAAATTCTATAGTTCCTGGGTTAGGAAACGAACCAAAAATAATCGGAGCTTCTTTTAATAAATCATTATTAAACAAAATCAGTAGTCCAATTGCGGGTAATTCTGGAGTGTTTGTAATTTCGGTTAATAACCAAGGAGCAATGCAAGCACAAGTTGATTTAGCTTTTTATAAAGAGGAGTTATTAAATAGAACAAGAAGTTCAATTTTTAGATCTAATGCAGCTCTTAAAAAAATTGCCAAAATAGAAGATAATAGATTTAAATTATATTAATAACCATGTCGGAAAACATTATAAATAAAGTAACCGACAGTGGAATTATTACAATTGATTTAACCACATTATTACCTAATAATGAAATAGTACTATTTGATATTAAACCATATTTATTTATGGAATTAATATTAAAAGAAAAAGATTTTCGCGCCTCTTTACAATCCATTGATTGGTCTTCATACCAAGATAAAATAGTGGGAATACATTGCTCAATCGATGCCATCATTCCTATGTGGGCAAACATGTTGATTGTTTCTAATTTACAACCATTTGTGAAAGGTGTTTACTTTGGTGATGAAACAAAGGTTAGAGAACAATTAATTTTAGAAAAAATTATTGGAATTAACGCTAATGATTATATCAATCAAAGAGTTGTTGTAAAGGGTTGTGGTGAAATTCATGTGGGAGAAAGCGCTTACATTGCTATAACACAAAAATTAAGAGCTACTGCAAAAAGTATCATGTTTGGAGAACCCTGTAGCACAGTACCCGTTTTTAAAAGAAAGGACTAATTCTTAATTTTAATGTGCTTCTAACCAGTTTTTCCCAACGCCAATTTCGGCTTCAACAGGAACACCATTTGGTAATACCATTGCAGAGGTCATACATTTTAGAATTAATTTCTTTAATTCATCCAACTCCTCGGAAACAGCATCAAACACCAATTCATCGTGTACTTGTAAAATCATTTTAGATTCCCAATGTTTCTTTTTCATTTCATTGTGTACACTAATCATCGCCAATTTTATCATATCCGCCGCCGATCCTTGAATAGGAGAGTTAATGGCGTTACGTTCTGCAAAGCCGCGAACCGTAAAATTGGAACTATTAATATCTCTTAACCAACGCTTACGACCCATTAGTGTTTCTACAAATCCAAGCTCTTTTGCATTGTTAATTTGTTGATCCATATATTTCTGAATATTGGGAAATTCTTTTTTGTAGTTATCTATAATTTCTTTCGCTTCCGTCCTTGAAATATTTAAGTTTTCAGCTAAACCAAAAGCGCCTTGACCATATATGATACCAAAGTTTACACTCTTTGCTTTATAGCGCATTTCTTTCGTAACATCACCCTCGTCAATTCCATAAACCTTCGCAGCTGTTGCGGTGTGAATGTCTTTTCCTTGTTTAAAAGCCTCACACATATTTGGATCACCACTAATAGCAGCAACTATTCTCAACTCAATTTGTGAGTAATCGGCGCTGACTAATATTCTGTCAGGATTTCTTGGTACAAAAGCCTTTCTGATTTCCCTACCTCTTTCAGAACGAATAGGAATGTTTTGCAAGTTTGGATTGGTACTACTTAGTCTACCAGTTACAGCAACGGCCTGCGCATAGCTTGTATGTATTCTTCCTGTTTTTGGATTAATTAAAGAAGGTATAGCATCAACATAAGTAGATTTTAATTTTGTGAGCTCTCTAAAATTCAAAATATCATCTACTATTTTATGCTTAGCAGCCATCTTTGATAACACATCTTCACCTGTCGCATATTGACCCGTTTTTGTTTTCTTTGCCTTTGGATCTAGTTTTAAAATATCAAACAAAACCTCTCCTAATTGCTTTGGTGATGCTAAATTAAACCTAACACCCGCTTGCTCAAACACACTTTCCTCTGCTTTTTTCGCGTCCTGCTCTAACACCTTGCTATAATCATTTAAAAAAGCGGTATCTACTTTAACCCCTTCATATTCCATATCTACCAATACACGCACAAGTGGATTTTCAACCTCTTCAAATATTTTATGAACTGCTCTTTTTTCAATTAATGGTGTAAAACAATTTTTTAATTGCAGGGTAATGTCAGCGTCTTCTGCGGCATATTCTGTAATTTTTTCCAATTCAACATCACGCATGGTACCCTGATTTTTTCCTTTCTTACCAATAAGGGTTTCTATTGAAACGGGCTCATAACCCAAAAATTGCGCACTAAGCAAATCCATACTACGCCTGCCTTCCGGTTCAATAACATAGTGTGCGAGCATGGTATCAAAAGTTTTACCCTTTAGCTCAACGCCATACCATTTCAATACTAAAAAATCATATTTTAAATTTTGCCCAATCCAGGTGATATCCATTTTTTCAAAAACGGATTTAAATAAATTTAAAATATGTTTAGCGCCGTTTTCCCCGTCTTCATCATTTGCAATAGGAACATAGTATCCCTCGTGTTCTTTAATGGAAAAACTTAAACCAACTAGCTGAACATTGTTCGCATCTACACCCGTTGTTTCTGTATCAATACAAATTTCTTTTTCCTTTATTAGTTTTTTAACTAAAATATGAATTGCCTCATCACCAACAATGGATTCATATTTGTGATCCGTGTTATTTATGTTTTTATTGACAATTAATGTTGGCAAGTCATCCTGTTGTTCTAAATCTGAATCTGTATTTGTTTCTTCATCGTTTGGTTCCAACACGGATTGCGTTCCATTATCACTATCTAATACGATGGTTTTTGTCTTTACTAATTTTTCTTTAGGTGCCTTTACTTCGTTTCCGAATAAGTCAACTTGCTTTTCTTTTGCTGCCTCGGATACTACTTCAAATTCACTTCCTAAAATACGCTTACCCAATGTTTTGAATTCTAATAAATTAAATATCTCTGTAAGTGCGGGGATATTCTTTTCCGATAATTTATAATCCTCTTCATGAAATTGCACGGGCACATTGGTAATGATGGTAGCCAATTTTTTACTCATTATTGCCGATGCCGCACCTGCTCTTACTTTTTCACCCATCGCGCCCTTTATTTTATCTGCATTGGCTAAAACACCCTCAAGTGTATCATACTCTTTTAATAATTTTGCTGCAGTTTTTTCCCCGACCCCTGGTATTCCCGGAATATTATCAGCAGCATCACCCATTAACCCCAACATATCAATTACCTGATCTACACGAGCAATATCCCACTTCGCTTTAATTTTTTCAGCATCTAATATCTCCCGTTCATTTCCAAATGCAGGCGGTTTCCACATATAAACATTGGGCTTAACAAGAAGTTGACCATAATCTTTATCGGGTGTAACCATATAAACCTCATAACCCATGTCTGCTGCCTGCCAAGCTAAAGTTCCAATAACATCATCGGCTTCAAATCCATCACACTCTACTACAGGAATATTAAAGCCCTCAATAATAGCTTTAATATGTGGAAGAGAGCTTAATAAATCCTCGGGTGCTTCTTCTCGATTCGCTTTATAATCGGTGAAGTCGGTATGTCGTTCAGTTGGCGCGTGTGTATCAAAACACACTGCAATATGAGATGGGTTTTCTTTTTTTATTATTTCTAATAATGTATTTGTAAAACCAAATTGTGCGTTGGTGTTTATTCCGGTACTTGTTATTCTAGGGGTACGAATTAGCGCATAATATGCGCGATATATTAACGCTAAAGCGTCCAGTAAATATAGTTTTTTAGACATAGTGCTAAGGTAGCAAAAAAAACATCCCCAACGCATTTGCGAAGGGGATGTAAATTAAATCAAGCTATTATTCGCTTCTATATAAGTTTATAATTTACTTTATTTTGTACTTAAATTTATAACGCTCATAAAGTTGTTTTTGTTTGTTGTCTAATGACACATCTCTACCTTGAATAAACGCTTTTGTAACCTGATTGCTGCGCATATCTAATATATCACCGTCACTCATTACAATATTTGCATCCTTACCTGCTTCTATTGAACCAGTAACATCATCAATACCCAATACCTTTGCACTATTTAAAGTAATAGTGCTTAACGCCTCTTCCTTGGTTAAACCATAAGTAGCCGCTGTTCCGGCATTAAAGCTTAGGTTTCTTTGTTTGGTATTTTCACTCATATCACTAATAGATACTAACACACCCGCTCTTGTTAGTTGTGCAGGTAATTTATATGGTTGGTCCACATCGTCATCCTCTGTATTTGGAAGAGCATGTTGTGCGCCAAGAATTACAGGTATATTATTAGCAGCTAAAGTGGATGCAATTTGAAAACTTTCAGCACCACCCACAATTACTAATTTAAAACCAAAGGTCTTTGCCAAATCCATGGCAATTAATATTTGTTTTACCTCGTCGGCACGAACAAATAATTTTTGCTTACCCTCAAACAAACCACGTGTTGCTTCAAATTTCAAATTATTAGCTACATGATTTTTTTCTTGTAAATATGCCTTTGCTTCTGTAAAAAAGGTTTTAAGTGTTTCAATTTTTTTAAAGGCCTCTTTCATTGGATCTGAAGCCTGTGGTTGACGCATAAATCCACGTCCCCTTTGACGTACAATAAACGATGGAAGCTCTATGAAATGGCCAATATCGGCTTTATATGCGGCATCTTCATAGTTCCAGGCGTCTAGCTGTACAACACTTGATTGTCCATCAATTAACTCTCCTTCTGGGGCTACATGTGCTAATAGAATTCCATTTGCTCTTAATACATTAATGATTTTTGAATCTGTATTATAAGAAACAAGGGATCTGATACTTGCATTATTTTCTCCAATTTCAACAAGGTCATTACTACCTCTAACACCGCTTCCAACTTCTTTTAACCCCAAATATGAATTAGATAAAATTAATCCAGGATATACTTGTTTTCCCGTTCCATCTACGATGGTTGCGTTTGCGGGTGCTGCAATACCACTACCCACCTGTGTGATTTTACCTTTTTCAAAAACCACCGTAGCGTCATTTATGACGGTTCCGTTACCAACATGCACAGTAGCATGCGTGATGGCTGTTGTTCCTTGTTGTGGTCCTGTAGGATAAATTGTTTCCTGTGCACTTGTTACTTTACATAACAATGCAAGAGACAATATAAATAAACTTGAATATTTCTTTTGCATGTTTTAGTTTTTTTCGTTTTCGTAAATAGTTGCTAAATCGTCAACGTGATTATGATCGCCGCAATTCAAAAGTGTTTGAACGCTTGCTGTTGCTGGTCTTGTTGGCGCCCCCGCTTTTTTATCACCTAACATTTTTTGAATAAGTCGCGCTCTTTCGCTAGCGATTGTTTTACGCGCTTCAGCATCTTTTTCACGGTCAAAATAAACTACACCATCAACAATAGTATATAATGACTTTGCATAAATACTTAAAGGATTGTCTGACCATAAAACAAGGTCGGCGTCTTTACCAGCTTTAATACTTCCTACTTTATCTTCAACATGTAATGCTTTAGCAGGATTAATGGTTACCATATTAAATGCATCTTGTTCTGACACTCCACCATATTTTACTACCTTACCCGCTTCTTGATTTAAGCGTCTTGCCATTTCTGCATCGTCTGAATTAATACATACATTCAAACCCACTTTTTGCATAATAGCTGCGTTATAAGCAATCGCGTCCTGTACTTCTGTTTTATACATAAACCAATCTGAAAAAGTAGATGCAGTGGCACCGTGTTCTTTCATTTTGTCTGCTACCTTATAACCCTCTAATATATGCGTGAAAGTATTTACTTTAAAGCCATATTTTTCTGCAACACGCATCATATATGTAATTTCTGTTTGCACATAAGAGTGACAAGTAATAAAACGCTTCTTGTTCATAATTTCTACTAGTGCATCTAACTCTAAATCTCTTCTTGTGTTAGGATTTGCTTTCAATGCCTTTTGATAATCAATAGCACGGTCAAAGGCGTCATTTAATACTTCTTCTACACCCATTCTTGTATCTGGGAAACGATTGTTATTGGTTGAAGTCGTTCTTTTTACGTTTTCACCCAAAGCGAACTTAATAAAAGGATCTGCTCCCATAAATTTTAATCCTTCATCAGTTGCCCCCCAACGAAGTTTCATTAATTGTGTTTGTCCACCAATGGTATTTGCAGAACCGTGTAGTATGTGTGAAGTTGTTACACCACCACTAAGTTGACGATATATATTAACGTCTTCTGGATTCA
>JBDKFR010000130.1:0-3267 GCA_039798645.1 Bacteroidota bacterium | reverse complement strand
TGATTGACATGTCAGCAATGTTCATTAATATTTCTTGTTCCTTATTTAAGGTCATCATTAATTTTTGTACTGCTGCACCAGCTACCATCAAAATACATTTTTTAAAGTTGGCTATGTATTTTTTTTCTTTTGCAAATGCACCTTCTTCGTCAGAACCAAAATCAGGGATACTCATTAACTCTTGTTGCACACTCAATGCAGGACCCATTAAATCTAGCTTACCTTTCATGGCTCTTTTTAATACCATGTCAACAGTTAACAATCTATTTATTTCATTGGTGCCCTCATAAATTCTATTGATACGACTATCGCGATATGCTTTTGAAATAGAGTACTCGTCACTATATCCATTACCTCCATGAACCTGCACACCTTCATCAACTACAAAGTCCAATACTTCAGATCCAAACACTTTTAATATCGCACATTCAATAGCATATTCTTCAGCTGCACCCAATAAACTCTCAGATAAATTTTTTCCAGCAGCAGCTAGTTCTATTTCCATTTCATCAATGTTTCGAGACACACGATATAACGCTGTTTCACCTACCCACATTTGTATCGCCATTTCAGCTAATTTATGACGGATAGCTCCAAACTTTACTATTGGCAATTTGAACTGCTCTCTTGTTTTTGCATATTGAACTGTTGTAGAAATTGCACGACGTGCTCCACCTAATGTTGCTGCACCTAATTTTAATCGTCCAATATTTAAAATATTAAATGCAATGACATGACCCTTACCAATTTCACCTAATACATTTTCAACAGGCACTTTACAATCTTGAAAATATAATTGCACCGTACTTGAACCTTTAATTCCCATTTTATGTTCTTCAGGTCCTTGAGTAAAACCTTCCATGCCTCTTTCTAAAATAAAGGCTGTGAATTGTTCTCCATCAATTTTTGCAAACACGGTATATACATCAGCGAATCCACCATTGGTGATCCAACACTTTTGTCCATTTAATATATAATGCTTTCCGTCGTCTGATAATTTAGCAGTAGTTTTTGCACTTAATGCATCCGAGCCACTGTTCGGTTCGGTTAAACCATAGGAACCTTTCCATTCACCACTTGCTAATTTTGGTACATACTTGTTTCGTTGCGCTTCGGTACCAAAATATAAAATGGGTAAGGTTCCAATGCCAGTATGCGCTGCATTCGCTACAGAGAATGAATAGCCTCCTCCTAAATATTCAGCAACAATGGTTGCAGTAATAAAATCTTTTCCTAGACCACCATACTGTTCAGGAACAGTAATACCTAAGAGGCCTTGTTCACCTGCTTTTTCAAGTAGGGAAGGCATTAAGCCTGGTTCTAATTTGTCGATACGATCTGCTACTGGTAAAACTTCGGTGTCTACAAATTGGTTACACATGTCGCGCACCATAATTTGTTCCTCGTTAAATTCTTCTGGAATAAAAATATCAGCAGCTTTTACTTCTTTGATAATCCATTCTCCGCCGTGAATTGTTGTTCCCATAAAATATTATTTTAATTTTTTAGAATACCTGTTTGTTCTTTTGTTAATTATAATCCTACATTCAGCTTTTGTACATTAATTTTTTAAATCTTCTTTTTTCAATTATGTCAAATCTGGATGTGTTAAATTATCGTACACTCTTTGCAAAACATTTTTCACTACTTCAATTTCATCCTTACTAATATTTTGCAATGCTTCATTCATTGTTTGATTGGCTATATCATATGTGATTTGTTGCAATGGTCTTGCAGCATCCATCAAACACACTTTATTAATGCGTCGATCGGTGCTACTTGCAACGCGTGTAACCAATCCTTGTTTTTCTAAGTTGTCAATTAATCGAGTAATGCTTGCTTTGTCTCTAAAAGTGCGTGTGCCTAATTCCTGTTGACTTAATTCGTCTTCCTTCCATAAATGGTATAAAACAGACCATTGTTCAATGGTAATTTCTAAACCTGCAGTGCGAAAGTTTTTTTGAAGCCTTCTTGCAACAGCTGTTGTAGCCATTCCATTAATGACACTGTATAATTCTCCTCTTTTAAATTGGTTGTTTGACATATAGTTAGTTATGCAACTAATTCAAAAGTACGCCGATTTTACATTTAAAACTAAAAAAATTAAAATTTGATTTTTAGCATTTTTCCCAATCTAAGTAATTGAATTTCAATATTTAATCTAAGCTACGGCGACGTATTTTGATTTGAATTCCGTTTTCAATGGGTTGATCACTTACTATTATAAGGTAGCCACCACCGCCGGCACCTGATAATTTATACCCCTGGCCTTTGTTTTTATACTGCTCAATGATTTGTGCTGTGGCTTCGTCTAACATATTTGGGAACATAGCAATTTGTGCATGAAATGAGTCCAAGAAATATTTGCCAAATGCAATCACATTTTTTTCTAAAATAGCTTTCCAGCAATTCTCAGCTGCTTCCGCTAAAGCTTTGGCACCTGTTTCATTAATATTTGTGTTCGCTAAAACATCATAATCACTTTGACGAGGGTCCAATGGAATTAAATACAATTTTGATGCTAGCCAATTGAGTATATCGTCGTCTTCCATTTTTTGAATCTCAGAAGGCCAATATTCTCCATTTTGATAATTTAATTTATTTAGACCAGGCATGACAATACCTATCGCATCCTGTGAACCTGCTACCGTTTTAGTGCCCGGTGGATTTTCATACCTAAATAAAATTTTACTTAATAATTCAGGATCTCCATCAGGTAGTTTTGCTTTCCAAAGTTCAATGGCTTTATTACGTGTACTGCTTGACATGCCACTGCGATTATTAAATTCAATGGTTGGCTCAATGGAAATAGTTATGACAGGTCCTGGATAATATTTATTTACAAAGGGTTGATCTAACCATCCGCCTGCAATATCAATTCTGAATGGGATGATGGAATTGGTTCTTAATGTAGTTGTTGATCGAACAGGTAAACCCTCCGACGGTATGCGATCAAGTACAATATATTCAATGCCCTTATCCTTACATAGCTTTGCTTTGGAGGGTGTATTGCCGTCTTCATTCACTACAAAAATATCAGGTTTAATTTCTGCTAACTCTTCTTCAAAGTCTAAAATACCTGACCCCTTATTTATTTTACAAGTATGCACACATCGTAGGGCTTGCAGCATATATTTTCGTTCCTGTTGTGTGATAATTGGATAACGTCCTTTTAAATCAAACACCGTTTTATCTGAACCTATACATACATAAAGGTCTCCATACTTTGCGGCTGTTTCTAAAAATGCAATGTGCCCACTATGCAAT
>JBDKFR010000129.1:0-2990 GCA_039798645.1 Bacteroidota bacterium | reverse complement strand
AAAGCAAATAAAATATGTCTTTTTTAACAAAAAGTATATTTTTGCGCCGTAAACAAAAACTATTTACAATGTCAGACATCGCATCAAGAGTTAAAAAAATCATCGTAGACAAATTAGGCGTAGATGAAGCAGAAGTTACTAACGAAGCATCATTCACAAACGATTTGGGAGCTGATTCATTAGACACTGTTGAATTAATTATGGAGTTCGAAAAGGAATTCAACATTTCTATTCCAGACGAACAAGCAGAAACTATTACAACCGTAGGTCAAGCTGTTGCTTATATAGAAGAGCACGCGAAATAATTATTATTTCAAGCTGAATCATCGGCATATTTTTCAATCCGCCTTTTTGAGCCTTTAGCTTTAAAGGCGGATTTTTAATTTTTATTAAATTTTTTTACATGCAAACTAAGCGCATTGTAGTAACAGGTATCGGAACATTAAATCCTTTAGGAAACAATTTAGAGACTTATTGGGATAACCTTATTAAAGGAGTTTCAGGTGCAGATATGATCACTCAGTTTGATGCATCAAAATTTAAAACAAGATTTGCTTGCGAAATCAAAGGGTTTGAACCAACTGATTTCATGGATCGTAAAGAAGCGAGAAAACTAGACCGCTTTGCTCAAATAGCTTTAGTGGCAAGTGATCAAGCTGTATTAGATGCAGGAATTACTAAAGATAATGTAGACCATGATAGAGTGGGCGTGATATTTGCTAGTGGAATTGGGGGCTTAACTACATTTACAGAAGAAGTAACAAATTATGTGAATGGAGATGGAACACCAAGATTTAATCCATTCTTTATTCCTAAAATGATATTGGATATTGCTGCTGGTCAGATTTCCATGAAACATGGTTTCAGAGGACCAAACTATGCAGTAGTAAGTGCTTGTGCAAGTAGTACCAATGCTATTATTTCAGCAATGGATAATTTAAAATTGGGCAAAGCAGATATAATTATTACTGGTGGTGCAGAAGCGGTGATTGGTGCTGCTGGTATGGGCGGATTCAATGCAATGAAAGCAATGAGTGAGCGCAATGATGATCCAAAAACAGCAAGCCGTCCATATGATAAAGATCGTGACGGATTTATCATGGGAGAAGCAGCCGGTGCATTAGTATTAGAAGAATATGAGCACGCTAAAAGACGCGGTGCTAAAATATATTGTGAAGTAGTAGGTGGTGGCGCCACTGCAGATGCTTACCATTTAACAGCGCCACATCCAGAAGGATTAGGTGCGAAGAATGTGATGATTGCTGCCTTGAAAGATGCAGGAATGCAAGCCAACGAAATTGACTATATCAATACGCATGGCACATCTACTCCATTGGGAGATATTGCAGAAGCAAAAGCTATTACAGAAGTATTTGGAGAGCATGCATATAATTTAAATATTAGCTCAACAAAATCAATGACTGGGCATTGCTTAGGTGCTGCAGGTGTTATCGAAGCTATTGCATGTATTCAATCTGTAATACATGATATAGTACCTCCAACTATCAATCATTTTACAGACGATCCTGAATTAGATAATCGTTTGAATTTTACTTTTAACGCTCCTCAAAAGAGAATTGTTAATGCTGCCTTAAGTAACACTTTTGGTTTTGGCGGACACAATGCTTGTGTGATTGTTAAAAAATTCAAGGATTAATTATTGTGAAAATTCTCAATAACTTATATTCCTTATTTAACCAATCAGAATTTGAGAAAAATGTATCCATGTTAATTGGATATCGTACCCGTAATTTCGAATTATTTAGAACAGCCTTGAATCATCGTTCTGTAAAGGATAATCCTACAGAAAACAATGAGCGATTAGAATATCTTGGTGATGCTATTATTGGCTCTGTGGTAGCAGAATACTTGTTTAAAAAATATCCATATAAAGGGGAAGGTTTTTTGACCGAAATGAGAAGCAAGATGGTGAATAGACAACAGTTAAACCATATTGCCATTCAAATGGGTTTAAGAAAATTAACTCGTTTTAATAAAATGGATGGGGGATTAAAGACCAGTCAGATTTTTGGCAATACTTTGGAAGCATTAGTAGGAGCGATATACTTAGATAAGCAGTATGATTTTACTAAACATTGGATTGTTCAAAAAATGATACAACCTTATTTGTTCATGGATGATTTAGAACAAATAGACATTAATATTAAAAACAAAATAATTGGATGGGCTTTGAAGCAAGGGAAGCAAATTGATTTTGTTTTAGCAGAAGAAGTGCAAGAGGGAAGACGAAAATTATTTACCATCAATGTGGTGATTGATGGGGAAGTAGTTGCCAGTCAAAAAGGGTTTACCAAAAAAGATGCTAGCCAATTAGCTGCACAAAAAGCCATTGAAAATTTAGGTTTATAGTCTTTGCATTAAACAATGCTTTGACAAAGTTCAACAAGTACTCCATTGCAATCCTTGGGGTGTACAAAACAAACTAATTTATTATCCGCCCCTTTTTTAGGACTTTCATTTAAAAGTGTAAATCCTTCTTTTTTCAATCTTTCCATCTCTGCAACAATATCAGGCACTTCAAAAGCTATATGATGAATGCCCTCGCCTTTTTTATCAATATATTTTGAAATTACCCCATCTGACTGAATGCTTTGTACCAACTCGATTTTACTGCCTTTTTGAAGAAAAAAGGCCGTTTCCACCTGTTCGCTAGCCACTAATTCGGTCTTATAGCAGTTGCTACCCAATAATTTTTCAAATAAAGGGATACTCGTATTCAGGTCCTTTACTGCGATTCCAATATGATCTACTTTATAGTCCATGTCATTTTTGCTTTACGAATTGAGAAAAAAAAGGCTTTAAACTTATACGAATTCAATAAAATCAAGGGTTTTGAGCTATTTTTGCTCCCTAGAAAAAATCAAATTCGGATATGTTAAAATTACCAATTTATCTTGATCATAACGCAACTACGCCGATGGATCCAAGAGTATTAGAAGCGATGATCCCTTATTTTACCGAAAACTTCG
>JBDKFR010000128.1:0-10103 GCA_039798645.1 Bacteroidota bacterium | reverse complement strand
TAATAACCATACTTGCCCTTCCATCGTTCGTGTAAAAATTTCTTCAATTCTTCTTCTCTTGCATTTTTTTGAGGTAGAAAAAATGCGGTGCCTTTAATCTCATCAGGAAGGTACTCTTGTTCCAAAAAATTGTTTTCACCTAGGTGTGAGTATTGATAATCCTTTCCGTAATTTAAATCCTTCATGAGTTTAGTTGGGGCATTACGCAAATGTAAAGGCACTGGTAAATTACCCGTTTTTTGTACTATAGCAAGGCCATTGGTAATGGCTTCATAAGAGGCGTTACTCTTAGCGGAGCTAGCTAAATATATAGCACATTGGGAAAGAATAATTCTACTTTCAGGGTACCCAATTTTATTGACAGCATCAAAACAGTTATTGGCTAGTAATAGCGCATTTGGATTCGCATTTCCTATATCCTCGCTCGCGAAAATTAGCATTCGTCTTGCAATGAATTTAACATCTTCGCCACCTGCAATCATGCGAGAAAGCCAATAAATGGCACCATTTGGATCAGAACCTCGCATACTTTTTATAAAAGCAGAAATGATATCATAATGTTGCTCTCCATTTTTATCATATAAGGCAATATTTGTTTGAGCCACTTGCATAACCCAATCGTTGGTGAGTACCAACGTTTCGTTATTATTATTGGTTCCTATTAAAGCTTCTACAGCAAGTTCTAGTAGGTTCAATAGTTTTCTTCCATCACCACCTGAAAGTTGAAACAAAGCCTCTGTCTCTTTAATGTCGACAGGACTGTTTTTGAACAACTCATCTTTTTCAATAGCCTGTGTAATAAGTTTAGTTAATGCTTCCTTATCTAAAGCTTTTAAAATAAAAACCTGACATCTACTTAGTAAGGCACTATTCACTTCAAAACTTGGATTTTCAGTGGTGGCACCAATTAAAGTGATGATTCCTTTTTCAACTGCCCCTAATAATGCATCCTGTTGACCTTTATTAAATCGGTGAATCTCATCAATGAATAAAATGGCACCCTGTTTTGTTTTAGCCTCGTCAATAACTTCTCTCAATTCCTTCACGCCACTACTAATGGCACTTAGTTGATAATAGGCACTGTTAAATGTAGTCGCAATAATATTTGCCAATGTGGTTTTGCCTACGCCAGGAGGTCCCCATAAAATCATGGATGGCACTTTGCCTTTTTGAATTGCTTTTTGTAAAACACTATCCTTATCCGACAAATGTTCTTGTCCAACTAAATCGGAAAGTGTTTGAGGGCGTAAACGTTCAGCTAGTGGTATAGTGTGCTTCATTGAGTTAAAGTTACACTATTTGTAAATTGTATAAAAATACCACTGGCGTAATTTTATAACAATAGGTATTGGTTATTAATAAAGAGGAATACGTTTTTATTTTTCAAATAAATGAACGTTCTCTTTTACTAATTTTAAAGTAATTCTTATATGTAATAATGCCACTGCGCTAGATATAAACAAAAAAGTGGCAACTATTTTTAAGATAGATAAAATTAAGGAAGGTGTTGCTTCTTTTGGAAAATTGGGTTGTTGTGAAATTAAATCATCAATAAACTTGTATAAAGTGACATCTGATGAAATCAAAATACTGATGGAATTTAAAAAAAACAAACTACACAAAAACAAGCTCACATAAGCATTCACTTTAATCCAGTCCTTCAATTTTGCTTTTAATATTTGTTCATTTAAAATACCTTGCTTATAAAACTTATAACTTGTTAATGTATAAATAACTAAACAAGCGATAACAAATACAAAAATCAATGTAGCTGGATTTGCTAATGCAGACATGAAAAACATTACATCAATAAAGCCAAATAAATAGGCGATAGGTAGTAATATATAAGTTAAAACTTTATACAGCTTTAGGTTATTATTCAGCATTTTATTATTTCAAATTTAACTTGATATGTAATTCTTCAAATTGCTTATCATCAATGCTACTTGGGGCGTCTAACATTACATCACGACCACTATTATTTTTTGGGAAGGCAATAAAGTCTCTGATACTTTCACTGCCGCCTAATAAAGCACATAAGCGGTCAAATCCAAAAGCAATACCACCATGAGGAGGTGCGCCATATTCAAAAGCACCTAATAAAAATCCAAATTTATGTTGTGCTTCTTCAGGGCTCATGCCTAATGCAGCAAACATTTTTTCCTGCAATGCTCTTTGGAAAATTCGAATAGATCCACCTCCAATTTCATTGCCATTTAATACCATGTCATAAGCGTTAGCTTTGATATTGGCATAAGGATGTTCTAAATATTTTGCAGCGTTTTTAATTTCAGGCGCATTGTTAATCATAATGTCAATATGATCAGGCTTAGGAGAAGTGAATGGATGGTGTCTAGCTACCCAACGATTTCCTTCCTCATCGTATTCAAATAATGGAAAATCTAATACCCATAATAATTTGAACTCATCATCTTTTCTAAAACCTAATTGCTTTCCTAATTCCATACGTAAATCACTAATGGCTTTACGAGTTCTTTCTTCTGCACCTGCTAATATTAAAACCAAGTCCCCCGCTTTTGCATTGGCAGCAGTGGCGATGGCTTTTAATTTGTCTTCTGAATAAAATTTATCTACACTGCTTTTAAAAGTACCATCGGCATTACACTTAATAAATACCAATCCTTTCATACCAATTTGAGGACGCTTTACCCACTCGGTTAATTCGTCAGTTTGCTTACGCGTGTATTCACTGCAACCTGGAGCAGTAATGGCAATCACAGTTTCAGCTTCATCAAATACTTTAAAATCCACGCCATTAATCAAAGCTGCGTTATCTGCTTTTTCTGAGAATACGTGTGCTGGTTTTTTCAAATTGCATAATTCCATTCCAAAACGAATATCTGGTTTGTCATTGCCATAATTCCACATGGCATCCTCCCAGGTCATTCTTTGAACTGTATCGGTATAGTCAATATTTTTAACGTCTTTAAATATGCTCTTGATTAAACCTTCAAACATGTTTAAAATATCTTCTTGTTCAACGAAGCTCATTTCACAGTCAATCTGTGTAAACTCGGGTTGACGATCGGCTCTTAAATCCTCATCTCTAAAACATTTTACAATTTGATAGTAACGATCATAACCACTTACCATTAATAATTGCTTAAAGGTTTGAGGCGACTGGGGTAGGGCATAAAATTCCCCTGCATTCATTCTGCTTGGTACCACAAAGTCACGAGCACCTTCGGGCGTAGACTTAATTAAAAAAGGAGTTTCAATATCCATGAATCCTTTTTCATGTAAATAATTTCTTGTTGCGCGATTAACGCTATAACGTAGTTCAATATTCTTTTTAACTGCGTTTCTTCTTAAATCCAAGAAACGATATTTCATTCTAATATCATCCCCGCCATCCGTATCATCTTGAATAGTAAAAGGCGGAACGATAGACGCGTTTAATATTTTGAATGAAGTGACTTTAATTTCAATTTCACCCGTTGGTATATTTGCATTCTTACTTGAACGCTCAATAACGGTTCCTTTAACTTGTAATACAAACTCACGTCCTAAGGGTTGAGCATCCAATTGTTGTTGTAATTCTTCGCCCATTAATAACTGAGTGATTCCATAACGGTCTCTTAAATCCACAAAAGTAATGGCACCGAATTTTCGAATGGTTTGCACCCAGCCAGCTAGGGTAACTTCTTGACCTACAAATTGGATATTTAAGGATCCACAATGGTGTGTACGATACATATAAAACTATTAAAATATGATAGGACTGCAAATATAACCCAATTCCTAGAAAAACCCCATCTTTGCAACATGACAGAAGCGCCGATTTCATTAAAAACCAGGAGAATGATACTTTCTGGTTATTTCTTTCTAACAGGTATTTGTTTTTCAAGTTGGGCAAGTCGTATTCCAGATATTAAAATGGAATTAGGCTTAAGCGATGGTGCCTTCGGAGGCCTCTTATTCTTTTTACCCATCGGTTCCTTTTTAGGGATTCCCATTTCTGGTAGTTTAACCGCCAAGCATGGCAGTAAAAAAATTGTAACCATAGCAGCCATTATCTATCCATTATCATTAATAAGTTTGGGACTTGCTAAGGATACAACCATACTCGCACTTTGTTTATTTTTATTTGGTATGGCTGGAAATTTATTTAATGTATCGGTAAATACACAAGCTGCTTCTTTGTCCAAATTATTTGAGAAAAGTATTACTTCTACTTTTCACGGATTTTGGAGTTTGGCTGGATTTGCTGGTGGATTATTAGGCGGCTTTTTTGTAGCAAACGCTATATCACCTCTCCAACAATTTATATCCGTTGCTTTAGTTGGCTGGGTGTTTTTATTTTTTTCAAGACAATATTTAATGCCAGGTGAAAAAAGTTCCGTACCTGTTTCAAAAATGTGGAATAAGCCTAGTCCTTTATTGTTGCAATTTGGTTTGGTTGCTTTGACAAATATGATTTGTGAAGGCATGATGTTTGATTGGAGTGGACTTTATTTTCAACAAGTAGTTAAAGTATCGGCTGAGTGGAGAACGATTGGCTATATAAGTTTTATGGCATGCATGACAACTGGAAGAATGTTTGCAGATTCATTAATCAATTATTGGGGTGCTCGCAAACAATTAATGTTAAGTGGCTTGATCGTTACATTGGGTTTAATCATTGCGGTTTCTTATCCTAATATAATTGTTAGTAGTATTGGGTTTATGTTAGTAGGTTTCGGGGTGTCTTCGGTCATACCAACTATATATGGAACGGTTGGACGTAATGCTGCACCAGGAAAAGCAAGCATTGATTTAGCTTCTGTTTCGAGTGTAGGATTTTTTGGATTTTTAATGGGTCCACCCATCATTGGATTCTTATCGCAAGCAATTGGATTAAGATGGGCATTTTTATCCGTAGCAAGTTTGGGAATTATAACCTTTCTTCAAGCAAACAGATTGAAAAAATATTTGTAAAAAACTAATTACAAAGTTGCTTCTTCCTCTTTATGTCTTGGCTTATAATACAAATAGTAAAAGGCTAAAATTACAACACCTGTTAAAAATGGAATCATTGCTAAATGTTTCACAGTGGTTGTGCCAAATACAATATTATTGTCTACACCAAAAAATTCGCTACACATCCAAAATGAGTTTGCACTTATCCATACAGTGATTGCTATGTTGTGACAAAGTTCTGAAACAATTTGTCTTGTTCGCCATGCAATGACAATGGAAATGATCAATGTTGGTATGATCATAATAATTCCAAGTGGTTTCCAAAACATACACCAAGCAATATCCTTAAACAACCAAAAAACAATGTGTAAGTTTTCCATTCGGCGATAGGAGATGGGGATATTGTAAAAATTGAATTTATTTTCTGGCATTATTAAATGTTTTGTGTATTGAAAATAATAATATTTATTTTAAACTAGATAAAATGGAGTCAAATCGTTTTAAACTTGCTTCTGGTTCGACTTGAGTATCCTGTTCTAATAAATTGAAAAGTTCATTCGCAAAGTAGGGGGCTAAGGAGCAACCTTTAGTGCCCATTCCATTACAAATAGCCAGCTGCTTATGTATTGGGTGCACGCCAATAAAAGGGCGTCTTTGTGTATTTGCTGGTCTTATTCCCACGATATGATCGATTATTTGATAAGGGAGCTTTAAAAATTGATTTAATCCCTGTGTCATTTTTTCTTTAAAAGCGGGTGTAGGTTCAGTATGGTTAAATTCCCATTCATAACTTGAGCCTACCCAAAATAAGTCGTCCTTCCAAGGCACAACAGTTACGCTGTTTTTATAAATATGTTCCTTGTTTAATCCCGGCACTTTGATAATTAAGGCTTCACCTTTATTTGGGGCAAAGGGCAATGCTTTAAAGTAGGGGTTGTTCATTGAGTTTATGCCATCGCAAAAAATGATTCGTTCCGCATGAATGTTGTTCCATAAAACCCCTTCCTCCAAAAAAGTTACTTGCCCCATTTCAAAATGAGCCTCTTCGTAATTTTGTTTTTGAATTAATACATTTTTCCACTTTGAAATCATCGTATTTAAATCTACCCAATAACAATTATTAATGGCACCCATTCCAAAGGGGGATTTGAAAAACACATCCCATTTACTTGGGTCTTGTTGATACAAATACACATTATCATGATGTAATCGATAATCAAAACTTTCATTCATTTGTTGTGATGGGTGAATTAATATGACAGGGCTTTCTTTTATTATTTCAACATCTAACTGTTGTTCCATTTTTTGATATGCATTTATTGCATAAGGAAGGATTGTCTCAATCATCCATGTTTGAACAATGCGCCTGCCGGTAACGGGGTTTATAACACCACTTGCAACCGATGTAGCACTTTTTATGTTTGGATCATTAATTACTTTATAGCTTATGCCTGCCTGTTCTAAATGATAAGACATCCAAGTACCAACAAGGCCTTGACCAACAATTATATATTTTACTTTTTCTATCAATTTTTTATGATTCAAAAAAAATCCCTGTCTTAAGAAAGCAGGGATTTTATAAATAGAGGTGTATTAAATTATTTTTTTAATGCTGCAGCCATTGTTTTACCAATGTCAGCAGGACTAGCACATACGTGAATGCCACATGCAGCCATAATTTTCATTTTAGCTTCAGCGGTATCATCAGCACCACCAATAATGGCACCAGCATGACCCATTCGACGACCAGCAGGTGCTGTTTGACCAGCGATAAAACCAACAACTGGTTTTCTTAAATTGTCTTTAATCCAATTAGCAGCGTCTGCTTCCATACTACCACCAATTTCACCAATCATAATGATACCTTCTGTAGCAGGATCGTTCATTAATAATTCAACTGCTTCTTTTGTAGTTGTTCCAATAATTGGGTCACCACCAATACCAATTGCAGTTGTGATACCTAAACCAGCTTTTACAACTTGGTCAGCAGCTTCGTATGTTAATGTACCGCTCTTAGATACGATACCAATTGTTCCTTTCTTAAAAATAAAGCCTGGCATGATACCTACTTTTGCTTCCTCAGCTGTGATTACACCTGGACAGTTTGGTCCAATTAATCTTGTAGTTTTTCCTAATAAAAAGTTTTTAACTTTTACCATGTCCTGAACCGGAATACCTTCAGTAATACAAACCACTAATTCAATACCCGCATCAGCAGCTTCCATAATTGCATCAGCTGCAAAAGCAGGAGGTACAAAAATGATACTCACATTTGCTGCAGTTGTTTTAACTGCGTCAGCAACAGTATTAAAAACGGGACGATCTAAATGTGTTGTGCCTCCCTTTCCTGGTGTAACACCACCAACTACTTGAGTGCCATATTCGATCATTTGTGATGCATGAAAACTTCCTTCTGTACCGGTAAAACCTTGTACAATAATTTTTGAGTTTTTATTAACTAATACTGACATGTGGACTGAATTTGATATTTGTGCCGCAAAAATAGGTTAAAACCCCTTTTTTTTCCTTTATTTTCCAACAAAAATTATAGGTTTTTTTATAAATGGCTTGCAATTAGTACTTTTGTCCCTCGCAACGAAAAAAAATAAAATAATAATTATGGCAACAACTTCAGACATCACACGTGGCATGATCCTAAAATTAGACAATAACTTATACACTGTTGTTGAGTTTGGTGAGAACAAAACTGCTCGTGCAGCAGCAAAAATTTGGGCAAAATTGAAAGGCGTAGACAATAAAAGATCTATTGAAAAGACTTGGAATAGTGGTGAAACCGTTTATCCAGTAAGGGTTGAGAAAAAGACCTACCAGTTTTTATATAAGGATGACAGCGGTTATAACTTAATGAACAATGAAACGTTTGAACAAATCGTTATGTCTGAGGAAATGATAGATGCACCTCAGTATTTAAATGAAGGCGGCGAAGTATTTGTATTTATGAATACAGAAACCGAATTACCAATTGGTGCTGAATTACCTGAGAAATTAGATGTTTTAATCACTTATTGTGAAAATGGCGTAAAAGGAGATACTGCAACAAGAGCATTGAAAGCAGCAACCATCGAATCAGGAGCTACTGTTATGGTGCCATTATTTGTAAATGAAGGAGAGAAAATCAAGATTAATACAAAGAACGGAGAATACGTAGAAAGAGTAAAGTAGTTTTAAACAGGCTTTAATTAAATTTAAGCCTGTTTAAAATTATACTCTTATGATATTAAAAAGGGCCCCATAAACGGGCCCTTTTTGTTACTTGTACTTTTTGATTTTATCCCCAAAATGCCCCATTTTTAATAAAAAAAGGCCATTTTTTTGTGTTTTTCACTAAAAATACCCCAATTTTACCCAAAATTGCTAAATATGGACTTAAAACAAATTCACGACCTAATTAAGGTTGTAAACAAAAGTAATATCGGTGAAATTAGTATTGAAGACAAGGATGGTAAAGTAACCATCAAGCAAAAAGAAGAAAAAATCACAGTTACTTCAGCACCTGCTCAAGTTTATAGTGCAGCACCTGCTCCAGTAGCGTCGACTCAAGCCGCAGGTCCAGTAGCATCAACTCCATCTGCTCCTGTAGTTAATGATAATTTGATAACTATTAAGAGCCCAATGATTGGAACTTTTTATCGTCGCGCAGCTCCTGATAAGCCGTTAATGGCTGAAGAAGGAACAGAAGTGAGCCCAGGTAAAGTGGTTTGTATTATTGAAGCCATGAAACTATTCAATGAGATTGAATCTGAAGTAAAAGGAACTATTGTAAAAGTATTAGTGGAGGACGCTAGTCCTGTGGAATACGACCAACCATTATTCTTGGTACAACCAGCGTAGTTTCATTTTCAACTTTAAATCAAAAAAATGTTTACAAAGATATTGATTGCCAATCGTGGTGAAATTGCTTTGCGTATAATTCGCACATGTAGAGAAATGGGCATTAAAACGGTGGCTGTTTATTCAACTGCCGATAAAGATAGTTTACACGTCAAATTTGCTGACGAAGCGGTTTGCATAGGTGGCCCGAAAGGAGCAGAGTCCTATTTGAACATTCCACATATTATGGCTGCTTGTGAAATTACCAATGCAGATGCGGTGCATCCTGGTTATGGTTTTTTAGCAGAGAACGCTAAGTTTGCTCAAATTTGTGCTGATCATGGCATTAAGTTTATTGGACCTACTCCTGATATGATTAATAGTATGGGAGATAAAATCACTGCTAAGGAAACAATGATTAAAGCAGGTGTTCCTGTAGTGCCAGGTGGAGAGGGTTTATTGGAAAGTGTAGAAGCAGCAAAAAAATTAGCAAAAGAAATTGTATATCCGGTTATCATTAAAGCGACTGCAGGTGGTGGTGGTAAGGGTATGCGTGTTGTTTGGAATGAAAGTGAAATTGAAAAAGCATTTAGTGATGCTAAAATGGAAGCTGCTGCAAGTTTCAAAAATGATGGTTTATACATGGAGAAATTTGTGGAAGAGCCAAGACATATTGAAATTCAAATAGCAGGTGACCAATATGGAAATGTTTGTCACTTAAGTGAGCGTGATTGTTCTATTCAAAGAAGACACCAAAAGTTAGTGGAAGAGTCGCCTTCACCATTTATGACTCCTGATCTTCGTCAAAGAATGGGAGAGGCAGCCATTAAAGCTGCTTCGGCGATTAATTACGAGAGTGTTGGTACCATTGAATTTTTAGTGGACAAGCATCGTAATTTTTACTTCATGGAAATGAATACCCGTATTCAAGTAGAACATTGCGTAACAGAAGAAGTAGTTAGTTATGATTTAATAAAAGAGCAAATAAAAATTGCTGCTGGTGAAAAAATTTCAGGTAAAAACTACGAGCCTAAATTACATGCCATTGAATGTCGTATCAATGCAGAAGATCCATATAATGATTTCCGTCCATCACCTGGAAAAATAACGGTACTACATACACCAGGTGGACATGGAGTTCGTGTAGATAGTCATGTATACGCAGGTTATGTAATTCCTCCCTATTATGATTCTATGATAGGTAAATTAATTACCGTTGCACAAACACGTGAAGAAGCGATTAATACTATGTATCGTGCATTGAGCGAATATGTTATTGAAGGTGTAAAAACAACCATTCCGTTCCATTTGCAATTAATGCAAAATGAGGATTTTAGAAAAGGAAACTTTAC
>JBDKFR010000127.1:0-36367 GCA_039798645.1 Bacteroidota bacterium | reverse complement strand
CAAAAGAAACTAAGGCGTCACGCCATACTGATCTACTAAGTAAATAAAGGCTGCAATGTTTACTGCGCCTAATAATAGTTCACGCTTATTTACATTTTCAAACACATCGGTCTTAGCATGGTGTAAGTCAAAATAGCGTTGACTATCAGGAATCATGCTTGACATAATAATACTTTTATCATATCCTGTTAATGGGCCAATATCAGCACCTCCACCACCAGTCGTTACTTCCGTGCCATAAGGTTTTAATAAAGGTGTCCAAGTTTGAAAACGTGCCAACTGTGCAGGTGAACATGTAACCGCAATAGCTCTTGGTGTAAAACCACCTTCATCACTTTCTAAAGCCAAAATATGTTTTTCTTTATTCAATTTTGCAAGTTCTGCATATTTAGCGCCACCCTTTCCTCCATTCTCTTCATTTGCAAATAATACAAAACGAATGGTATGTTTAGGTTGATAATTTAATGCTTTCATGGCACGTAATACTTCCATGGTATGCACTACGCCTGCGCCGTCATCATGTGCTCCTTCGTTCACATCCCAACTATCTAAATGTCCTCCAATAGTTATAATTTCATCAGGATAAGTTGAGCCTTTTAATTCTGCAACAACATTGTTTTCATCAGCATCCGGTAAAAAGAAACCATAGGTTTGCATTTGCGCACGAACCGTTCCTTTTTTTGCTTGAGCATATAAAGCTTTAGCATCGTTTGGACCTAGTGCAACAGCTGGAATTTTTGGATACGCTGTATCATAACGCATACCACCTGTATGTGGTGCATTATCAGGCGCTGTACTTAAAGAATGTATCATTACACCCACTGCGCCATATTTAGCAGCTCTACTTGCACCACTACCTCTATATGAATTAGACGCACCATATGCTTTGAAAGTTTGAATAATAGTTGGATCAAACTCGCTATTAAAATATACAATCTTACCCTTTACTTCATCCTTACGTTTTTCTAGTTCCTCAAAATTAGCTACTGCCAAAACCTCGGCTTCAATAAGACCATTACTACCTAATGAATTTCCTAGTGCCAATACTTCTAATTTTTGTATGGTTGCTTTTCCATTGATACCTACAATCGCAGCAAAATCCTTTCCTCCTCTTTGCCAGTTGGGTGTTTTACAAGGTTGCATATAAACTTTGTCCGGGCTCATTGCTTCTAAATTTCGCTTACCCCAAATAGCAGCATTTTGTTGTTGTGGTGAGCCTGCTAAACGACCTCCAATTTTCTTGGTTAATTCATATAATAAATCATAGGCCTTGCCATTGGTTAATATCTCATCTGACATTTTTTTAATAACCACACTATCCTGATTCACTTGTGATTGTGCAATAAAAGGGAAACAACAAACCAATAACAATAATTTACGCATAAAATGGTTTTTTAACTTTATAATAATTCTTAAATATAATTAAACTTTATCGGATATTTAGTTGTTAATTGCATATTCAACTTAAGTAAATGAAGATCGGTATTGTTTGTTACCCAACGTTTGGAGGTAGTGGTGTTTTGGCGACAGAGCTTGGAAAAGCATTGGCCGAAAAAGGACATGAAATACATTTTATTACCTACCAACAGCCCGTACGATTAAATGGGTTTCATGCCAATATATTTTACCATGAAGTTAGGGTTCCAACCTATCCGTTATTTGACTATCCACCCTACGAATTAGCATTGGCTAGTACCATGGTAGATGTGATTTTAAATCACGACTTGGATTTAATCCATGCACACTATGCTATTCCTCATGCGTCAGCAGCATATACTGCGAAACAAATTGTAAAACAAAAAACAGGAAGATCCGTTCCGGTAATTACCACTTTACATGGCACTGATATCACCTTAGTAGGACGCGATAAAACATACGAACCCGTTGTTACTTTTTCAATTAACGAGAGTGACGCCATCACTGCTGTTTCTGAAAATTTAAAGGAAGAAACTTTAAAGCATTTTGATATTCGTAAAAATATACAGGTCATAAATAACTTTGTTGACTTGCACCGATACGATCAAAAACCAGTAGCCGCATTTAGACAGGTGATTGCACCTAATGGAGAAAAGATAATTGTTCACGCATCTAACTTTAGAAAAATTAAAAGAATAGATGATGTGATGGAAATATTTAAAAATATCCACGCTGCCATACCTTCAAAATTATTAATGGTTGGTGATGGCCCAGAACGACCTATTGCCGAGGATTTAGCGAGGCAATTTGGTATCGAAGCCGATGTGCGTTTTTTAGGAAAGCAAGAGCAAATGGAGGAAATATTAGCTGTGAGTGATATTTTCTTATTGCCATCTGAATATGAAAGTTTTGGATTAGCCGCATTGGAAGCCATGGCTGCAAGTGCTGTAGTTATTAGTTCTGATGCAGGAGGTTTAAGCGAAGTAAATATTGATGGTGTGACTGGATATACGGCTCCAGTTGGTGATACAGCTACAATGAGTCAAAAAGCTATTGCACTTTTACAAGACGAGGAAAAATTAAAGTCATTTAAAAACAATGCGCTGAAACAAGCAAAGCAGTTTGATATTGACACCATCATACCACAATACGAGACACTTTATCGTCAGTATTGCAGAACAGGTGATTGCTAGTAATTCGTAAATTTTATTTGTTTTTTTATTCGACAATCGCTTGATTGATACTCGCAATAATTTTTTCTATTGCTACAATTAATTCATCAATGGTGATGCTAAGTGGAGGTGCGATTCTAATTCGATCTTCTGCAAATAAAAACCAATCCGTTATGATTCCATTTTGAATGCAAGCTGCAGCAATTTTTTTAGTAACTGTAGCTGATTCAAATTGCAATGACATCCATAAACCGCAATGGTGTCGATGTATAATGGCAGGGTGATGTAAATGTGTAATTAAATAATTTTCTTTTTCTTTCACCGCTTCAATCCACCCACTATGTTGCAGTATTTCAAGTGCTGCCTTTCCAGCTGCACAAGAAACAGGATTGCCTCCAAACGTAGTTATATGGCCTAATACAGGACTATGTGTTAATGTTCCCATCATTCTAGTATCCGTAATAAACGCCCCCAAAGGAAGTCCGCCTCCAAGCGCTTTACCTACCAATAAAACATCGGGGGTAATGCCATATTGTTCAAATGCAAACAAAGATCCTGTTCGACCAAATCCCGATTGAATTTCATCCACAATTAATAAAATACAATGTGATTCACATTTCTTTTTTAATGCTAAAATCCATTCTTTATTCGCAGGCGTAATGCCTGTCTCCGCTTGCACTAGTTCTACAATTACACAAGCCACTGTTTCATCTATCAATTCAATATCTTCAAAATTGTTATAACGCAAATGCAAAATATCAGGAAGCAAGGGCCTGAAAGCATTTCTAAAATATTCATCCCCCATCACACTTAAAGCCCCCTGGGTACTTCCATGATAGGCTCCTTCAAAAGCAACAATTTTACTGCGCCCTGTAACACGCTTCGCTAATTTCATCGCGCCTTCAGTGGCCTCAGCTCCACTATTGGTAAAATAAATCGATTGTAATGTTTCAGGCAAAAAGCTAGTTAAGTATTTAGCATATTGCACCTGTGGCGCTTGAACAAATTCGCCATAAACAATCACATGCATGTATTTTTCAACCTGCTCCTGTATCGCTTTAATTACTGCCGGATGACTATGCCCAATATTACAAACACTAAATCCAGCAATCATATCTATAAACTCCTTACCATCAACATCCTTAATATAAACACCATGCGCAGATGCCACTTCAATTCCAATAGGTTTATCGGAGGTTTGAGCTAAGTGCTGAAAAAAAAGCTGTCTATTGTTTATTCTTGACATTAAAGGTAAATTGCATTACAAAAGTCGCACATTTATGGCAACCATACTAACAGTTCAAGGAAAAGAACCTCAATTTGGGGAAAATTGTTTTGTAGCACCCAATGCAACCATTGTTGGAGATGTTATCATGGGCGATGAATGCTCGGTTTGGTTTAATGCAGTCATCAGAGGGGATGTACATTATATAAAAATGGGCAACAAAGTAAATGTCCAAGATGGTGCCATTATACATTGCACTTATTTAAAGCACCCTACCAATATTGGAAATAATGTTTCCATTGGCCATAATGCAATGGTACATGGTTGTACAATTCATGATAATGTTTTAATTGGCATGGGTAGTATTGTAATGGATGCATGTGTGGTGCATTCTAATTCAATTATTGCAGCAGGTGCAGTAGTATTGGAGGGAACCATAGTTGAAGCAGGAAGTATTTATGCAGGCGTACCGGCTAAAAAAGTAAAAGCTGTAAGCGAGGAATTAATGAATGGAGAGATTAATCGGATATCCAATAATTATGTAAAATATGCAAGTTGGTTTGACCAAGCAAATGAAGCACCCAAAAAATAAATCTTAAATTAACTTAAGCAAATAAGTTACAACACTTTGACTGATGGCAAGGTACTAGTATTTGTAAGTCTCTATGCCATGCCACAAATCGACATAGCTAAAAAACCGGGCTTCTGTTATCAAACCTTTCTCTACAGCAGCTTTCACGGCACATCCTGGCTCGTTAATATGTTGACAATTATTAAATTGACAGCCGCTCATTTTTTCACGCATCTCCGGAAAATATTGTGCTAATTCTTCTTTTTCTAAATTCACTAAACCTAATTCACGCATACCAGGCGTGTCAATTACGGAGCCGCCATTTGGCAAATCATACATTTGAGCAAAAGTCGTTGTATGCATTCCTTTTCCACTCCACTCGCTTACTTCCTGCGTATCGATGGCTAATTCCGGGAATAAATAATTGATGAAAGATGATTTTCCAACACCACTATGTCCACTTACTAAAGTTGTTTTATCTACTAATAATTTTTTTATATCATCTAAACCCTTTTCTTTTTCAATGCTAATTAAATATACTTGGTAGCCAATTTGCTCATACATTTCTTTCATCATTTCATAAATCGCCATTTCCTTATCACCATAGATATCCGATTTGTTAAAAACAATGATGGCAGGGATATGAAATGCTTCGCAAGAAATTAAAAAACGATCAATAAAACCCTGTGATGTTTTGGGCGATTTAAGCGTTGCTAGCAAAATGGATTGGTCCAAATTGGATGCAATAATATGCTGTTGTCTTTTATTATGGGGAGATTGTCTAGCAACATAATTATCCCGATCAAATATGTCAGAAATCATGATGGTTGGCTGGTCTATTTCCATCTCACATTCCACCCAGTCACCAACTGCGATGGGGTTTGTAGAAGTACGATTGTCTAATTTTATAACCCCTTTAATGCGCGCTTGATAAAACAATCCCTCCTCCGATTTAACGGAGTACCAACTACCTGTAGATTTATAAATCCTGGCTCTCATGTGATACGAAGATAACCCACAAAATCAATATCTTTGCAGTATGAGCCAATATGACCACGATAAAATTGTTCCCTATGCTGGGAGTGACGCAGGAAAGAAAGACCAGGTTGCAAGCATGTTTAACTCCATTGCAAAAAGATATGATTTCTTAAACCGTTTTTTAAGTTTAGGAATTGACCAAGGATGGAGAAAAAAAGCAATTGCACAATTCGGAAATAAAAAACTATCTCATTTATTAGATATTGCTACCGGAACTGCTGATATGGCTTTGATGGCTCAAAAACGTATACATCCTGAAAAAATAACAGGAATGGATATTTCAGAGGGTATGATGCAATATGGTCGAATTAAAATTGAGCAAAAAGGGCTCTCTCATCAAATTCAATTAGTATTGGGAGATAGTACTGATATCCCATTTGAAGATCAACAATTTGATGGCGCCATGGTTGCCTTTGGGGTGCGCAACTTCGCAGATTTGGAAAAAGGGCTTCAAGAAATTTATAGGGTGCTTAAGCCAGATAGCAAATTGGTGATTTTGGAATTTTCACAGCCCACCAACAAGCTATTTAAGCCTATTTATAGCCTTTACATGAATTGGATTACCCCTACAATAGGCAAAATCTTCTCTGGAAACAAGGAAGCTTATGCTTACTTGAATAAAAGTGTGATTGCTTTTCCCGAAGGAAGCGCCTTTTTGACTATTTTTGAGAAAGTAGGCTTTAAACAAGTGTCTCAACAAAAACTAAGTTTAGGAATATGCAGCATTTATTGCGGAAAAAAATAATATTACTGATTGCATTAGTTGGATTTTCAACTGCTGCTTTTTCACAATATGATGAGGTATTCCAACCTGATCACGACGACCTACCCTATTTTCTTGGTATGAGTCTAGGTATGAGTAATAGTTTTTTGTCTTTTAATAGAAATGCCAATTTCTTAGTTCCGCCTTCTGGATCTGTTAATATCATCAAGCCAATACAAACTATGTATATCAATTTAGGCTTGACAGGTACATTGAAATTAAGCAACCATTTTTTACTTAGAGCAAATCCAACATTATTGATTTCTGGTAACAGAAATACTTTTTCTTATACTACCCTTTCTTATAAGGATACAGGTACTAAAATTTATTCTATTCCCTCCGTGATCATTGATTTACCAATTGCATTAAAAATCCAATCTGATAGATATAGTGCATTTAGATATCCTGATATCATGAGGCATTATCTTATCACTGGAGTGAAATTTGGTTTTGATTTGGGATCTGAAAAAGCAGCTACTATCAATACAAATCAATCTTATACGAATGTTATCAAAGGAACTGATATGGCTTTTGAAATAGGATTAGGTACTAGTTTTTACTTAAGATACGCAACCATATCTCCTGAGGTAAAGTTTAGTTATGGATTAAGGGATTTAAGAAAAATTAGTGAGCCGAAATTTCCACTCGTTACCAGTTTAGATAAAATCACATCTAATTTTATTTATTTCACGATACTTATTGAGAATTAACAACATGCAGGGATATTTAATTAAAAACACGACTATTGTAAACGAGGGTACTTGTGTTAATGGAGATGTGTTAATTAGAAATGGCAGAATAGAAAAAGTTGCGTCGAGCATAAATACGCAAACTAATGTGCAGGAAATAAATGGTGAAGGACAATATCTACTTCCAGGCGCCATTGACGACCAAGTTCATTTTAGAGAACCTGGTTTAACACATAAAGCCAATATTTATACGGAAGCTAAAGCGGCAGTAGCTGGCGGTGTTACTAGTTTTATGGAAATGCCTAATACCAATCCTCCCGCTTTTACACAGGAATTATTAGAAGCTAAATACAGTATTGGAGCAGAAACATCTTTAGCGAATTATTCTTTTTTCATGGGAACCTCTCAAGAAAATATAGAAGAGGTATTGAAAACCAATGCTAAAAAGAAAGACATATGCGGCATTAAAATTTTCATGGGCTCCTCCACTGGAAATTTATTAGTTGATAATCCAATCGTCTTAGAAAATATCTTTAGCAAATCAGAATTATTGATTGCCACCCATTGTGAGGAAGAAAGTATCATTAAAAAAAATAAAGCTGCATTAGAAGCGGTAAAAGCTAATTTAGAACCATCAGACCATCCTATTATAAGAAACGAAGAGGCTTGTTTTGAGTCCTCATGGAAGGCCATTCAATTAGCTCAAAAATTTGATACCAGACTTCATATTTTACATATTAGTACGGCTAAGGAATTACAATTATTCTCTAACCTTCGTCCTTTAAAAGACAAACGTATTACCTCGGAAGTTTGCGTACATCATTTACACTTCACTTCCGATGACTATGCTAACTTAGGAAACCTAATTAAATGCAATCCAGCCATTAAAGCTCCTGAAAATAAAAAAGCATTATGGGAAGGTTTGCTAGACGATCGCTTGGACATCATTGCCACTGATCATGCACCACATACTTGGGAAGAAAAACAAGAAGCCTATATTCATGCGCATGCTGGTTTACCTTTAGTACAACATTCCTTAATGCTCATGTTAAAATATGTTCATGAAGGAAAATTAAGTATGGAGAAAATGGTTGAAAAAATGAGTCACGCAGTAGCTACTTGTTTTCAAATTAAGGAACGTGGTTTTATAAGAGAAGGATACCATGCTGACTTAGTTTTAGTCGGTAAAAAACCATATACTGTTACAAAAGAAAATGTGTTATATAAATGTGGATGGAGCCCTTTAGAAGGAACCACTTTCCCATACCAAATAAATAGCACATTTGTAAACGGACATTTAGCCTATCATTTAGGTAATTTCAATGAATCAAATAAAGGAGCGCGTCTTCAATTTATGCGTGACTAACGAGGAATGCTAAAATTTTTCTATGCAAGTTGATAAAATTACATTGCAGGATATTGGCTTGTTTGATAATGAGGAGCACCCTGGATTAGCCAACCATTTAAATTTTTGCAAATCAAATGGTGGCAAAGCACAATTAGATATATACTTACACGAGCCATTAGCATCCTTAACAAATATTACAAACAGACAAAAGGCTTTAGCCAAATTCATATCACATATTGAATTTGTTGATGAGATGAAAATCACCAATGGAACTTGTCTTGTCATTGAAAAATTTTTTGAAACCAGTTTTAAAACCATTCCAATACAAATTAGTTTACCAGGAGCTTATTGGTATGTATTTTGGAACAAGTCCGACTATTCACTGATTAAATACTCCGTTGAACATTTGGTTTTATTTATTAGAAGCTTAAAAGAATGGATTTTAATATTTGAAAAAGAAAAGGAGAACCCTGAAATCGAAAAATTAGTCCAACGAATAAAGAAATTGGTTGAACACACCGAACTTGATGGCTTGCATGATCAACATAGCATCACGAACCCACAAGAAATATTAAGCCTCGGATACTTTTTTTTATATAGATACAAGCATCAAACAAGAGACTTATTGGACCACTTTTATGAATTAGACGCATTATATAGTCTATGCAAGGCGCACCATAACTATCATTTTACTTTCCCAAACTGGGTGGAAGACACAAAGCCTTACTTATCCGTTGAAAATGCCATACATCCGCTAGTCGTAAATGCAATTGGTAATACACTTACATTGTCGCAAGATCAAAATTTTCTTTTTTTAACAGGTGCAAATATGGCGGGTAAAAGCACTTTTATAAAAACAATTGGTATCGTAGTTTATTTATCACACATTGGAATGGGCGCACCGGCCAACTATGTATCATTAACATTTATGGATGGGCTCATCACCAATTTAAATATTGCTGATAATATCGTAAAGGGAGAAAGTTACTTTTTTAATGAAGTGCAAAGAATTAAAAACACAATCCTAAAAATTAATGATGGCAAGAAAAATGTAGTGCTTATTGATGAATTATTTAAAGGAACCAATATTTTAGATGCGATGAAATGTAGCATAAAAGTGATTGAGGGTTTACAAAAAATCAATAGTAGCATTTTTATCTTATCTACTCATTTATACGAAATAAGTGACCAAATCGCACAACATAAAAATATTCAGTTCAGTTATTTTGAAACACAAGTAGTTGACAAAAATTTACATTTTAAATACCAATTAACGAAAGGCGTAAGCGAAGACAGAATTGGCTATTTAATTCTGGAGCGAGAAGGTGTAGTGGATTTATTAGATAAAATTTAGGATAGTTTCCAGTATTATTACGCAATTTCAAAGTCAATTTTTTCTCTATTTTATGAGCAAAACAAAATGCTCGTAAAATTAAAAGGAAGTGCCCTATTAGGAATAGAAGCCATCGTTATTACCATTGAAATTAATGTTAGCATGGGTCAGGGCTATCATATTGTTGGTCTACCCGATAATACCATAAAAGAAAGTTTAGATCGAACAGAAAGTGCTTTAAAAGCAAATGGCTTTCATATGCCTAGGACTAAAATTTTGGTCAATTTATCGCCTGCCGATTTAAAAAAAACAGGCGCTGCTTTTGATTTACCAATTGCCATTGGTTTAATTGCTGCCTCTGAACAATTATTATCAAGTATTCCATTTGACAAAATCTTGATCATGGGAGAACTTGGTTTAGATGGACTAATATATCCAATTAAAGGGGCCATCGCCATGGCTATAAAAGCAAAATCTTTAGGGATGTTGGCTATAATATTACCCATTGAAAATGTGCAAGAGGCCAACATCATTGAAGGGATTCCCATTTTTGGCTTCAGTCAGTTAACTGAAGTAGTACAGTTTTTAAAAGCCGGCAATTTACAAACTTTAATAAAGGAATACGATGTACAAAATATTGATACTCCAATAACATATGACACCCTTCCTAAAATGGAGGATGTTAAAGGTCAATTTCATGCCAAACGTGCGTTAGAAATTTCAAGTGCAGGTGGGCATAATTTAATTATGATTGGACCTCCAGGTGCAGGTAAAACAATGCTTGCAAAAAGTATTGTATCCATTTTGCCAACGCTCAATAAATTGGAAGCCATTGAAACTACACAAATACACAGTATAACCAACAAGGGTTCATTGTTAAAAAAATTGCTATACAATCGCCCATTTAGACAACCACATCATACCATCTCAGCAATTGGAATGGTCGGAGGAGGCAGTTATCCTCAGCCTGGTGAAATTTCATTAGCGCATAACGGTGTATTGTTTTTAGATGAGCTTCCTGAATTTAAAAGGAGCGTTATTGAAGTATTGAGACAACCCATGGAAGATGGCATTGTGACTATTTCAAGATCCAAAATGAATTTAAATTATCCTTCAAATTTTATGCTAATTGCATCCATGAACCCCTGCCCTTGCGGATATTTTAATCATCCGTCAAAAAATTGTGTATGTAGCATAAATACAATTCAAAAATATATTCATAAAATATCTGGGCCGCTTTTAGATAGGATTGATTTGCATGTTGAAGTAAGTCCAGTAGCTTTTAATGAATTAAATTCAAATCAACCATTTGAAAAAAGTGAAAGTATCTTGAAACGAGTAATCCAAGCAAGAGAAATTCAAGAGAATCGATTTATTCAATACGAAGGCGTATTTGTTAATGCACAAATGAGCAGTAAAATGATTAAAGAATTTTGTGTAATTAATTTAGCAAGTCAACTTTTGTTAAAAAATGCGATAGAAAAACTGAATCTTTCTGCACGGGCATATGACAGAATATTAAAAGTTAGCAGAACCATTGCGGACCTTGAAACCAGCATTGATATTAAATCAGAACACCTCGCAGAAGCCATTCAATATAGAAGTTTAGATAGAGAAAGTTGGGGTGTTTAAATTTTGAAATATCGCTACAAAATTATATTACAAAATAAACTAACTTCATAGTTCCAATACTAATGAAAAAGGGATTGTAAAATGAAAAAGTTTCAACAAAACGAAAAAGATATTTTCACCATATTTTCTGCATTCTTTTATAAAGACTATCCAATTCCTCCGGTGTCCTATATACATCCCATTCATGCAGGAAAAGCCATTTCAGATTTAGATTTAGGTATTGAAGGAGACGATACAGGTGATAATATCTCATCATGGAATAAAAACTTTTCAGAACTTACTGTTGCATATTATGTTTGGAAAAATTACAACGCCGATCAATTGCCTTATTGGGGATTATGCCACTACAGAAGATATTTTAGCAACCACCTTCATTGGACTAGGATAAAAAAAGAATATCATATAAAAGATAGGGCTTTGGCATTCAAAAAAACATTTACCGATAAGCTATATAATGAAATTCAAGAAAATTTATTAGCAGGTAAAGTTATTAGCCCTATTCCTTATCGATTTATAAAATTGAAAAAATGGAGCGTTAAAAAGCAATACTTTAAGGATCATGATGAAACCTCCTGGAATTTAACAGAGGCTGCCTTACAGAAATTATATCCTCAATATTTAAGTAGTTTTCATGAAATGGGAAATGGCCTTACTTGTTCATGGTATAATATGCTAATTGCAAGTTGGAGCTTTTGGGATGGTTATCTGACCTTTCTATTTGACATATTATTAGAGGTGAGAAAAGACTTAGTCGTATCGGAAGATCCTTTACAAATGAGGATTTTTGGAAATCTTTCTGAAAGACTATTAAATACATACTTGAGACACCATAAAAAACATAAGGGTCTTCAGGTTCATTATTTGCCTATTGTAAAGCTATCTTAGCCAACAATAAGCATGCAATAATTCCTAAATTAATATTGGCCTGTTGTGAGCATCACTAAAGTACAAGCCTCAATCGTTTCAATCCCATTTGCCTTTGCTATAGCCTGTAAATCAGGGTTTTCGGTTCCTGGATTGAAAATGATACGCCTAGGTGCTAGACCAACAATTGCATCGTAATATGCTACTTGTCCACTTGGTCCAACATATAAAGTTACTGTATCAATAGTTCCATTTTTGGGCCATTCATTGATAATAGGCATGTTTCCAATTTGACCATTTTTTATACCAAAAGGATAAACAGTAAATCCTTTTTGATGCAATAAATTGGTCGCTAAAAAACTGTAGCGATCCGGATTAGGAGAAGCCCCTAAAACTAGTGTGGTAGGTGTTTGCATGTTACAAAGCTATTATTAAAAAAATAAACTGTTTCTATTTTGTGTCAATAAAACAATGTAATTTTATATAAATATAATTACTAACTAAATTAAAATAACCTCCATGGCAAAGTCAAGCAAGAAAAAAGCAGCACCAGCGAAAAAAGCGGTAGCTAAAAAAGCAACAAAAAAAGTAGTTAAAAAAGCAGCTCCTAAGAAGGCAGCAAAAAAAGTAGCGAAAAAAGTAGCTGCAAAAAAACCAGTTGCTAAGAAAAAAGTGGCCGCTAAAAAAGTGGTAAAAAAAGCAGCTCCTAAAAAAGCAGCAAAGAAAGTAGTAAAAAAGGCAGCAGCTAAAAAACCAGTTGCTAAGAAAAAAGTAGCCGCTAAAAAAGTAGTTAAAAAAGCAGCTCCTAAGAAAGCAGCAAAAAAAGTAGTTAAAAAGGTAGTAGCAAAAAAACCAGTTGCTAAAAAAGTAGCTCCTAAAAAACCTACAGCTAAAAAGAAAGTAGTTAAAAAAGTAACTGCGCCAGCGCCAGCTCCAGTTGCAGCGCCAGTGGTAGCGACTCCTCAATCACTTTTTAATGAGCCAACTACCGATAACAATCCATCAGCATAGTCAAACACTCATCATAAAATCCCGCCAATTAGAGCGGGATTTTTTATTTTTATACAAATCTATATAGTATGCGTAAATTATTATTAGCGTTGCTGTTTGTACCCTTCGCAATTCAAGCACAAACCAATGCAATTACTGAAAAAACAAAAAATCTTGCCTATCACCAAGGTTATTTTAATTATTGGTGGGATGCGGCTAATGGTAAAATTTATATTGCCATTGACAAGCTAGAAATTCCTTTTTTATATGTAAACTCATTACCTGCAGGTTTAGGATCCAATGATATTGGACTTGATAGAGGGCAAATTGGTGGATCAAGGATTGTCTATTTTCAAAGAATAGGCAAAAAAGTGTTAATGACACAACCTAATTATAATTATCGCGCAGTTACAAATGATCCAAGAGAACAAAAAGCAGTTAATGAGTCATTTGCACAATCTATACTATTTAGCTTTAATGTTGAAGCAGAAGCAGACAACACCATATTAGTAGACGCGACTTCATTTTTATTAAGAGACGCTCACGGCGTTGCTGATAAAATAAGAAAAATGAAGCAGGGCACTTACACATTGAATGAAGTACGTTCTGCTATTTATATGGCTAACACTAAAAACTTTCCAAAGAATACCGAAATGGAGGCCACACTTACTTTTGTAGGTGGCGCAGATGCAGGAAGATTTGTTAGTAGTGTAGCACCAACAACGGAAGCCATTACAGTTAGAATGCACCATAGTTTTGTTGAACTACCTGACAATAATTATCATGCAAGAAAATATGATATTAGAAGTGGCTATGGCGGCACAAGTTACTTCGATTATGGAAGTGATTTTAGTGAGCCCATTGAAAAAATGGTAATCAATCGTCATCGATTACAAAAGAAAGATCCTTCAGCATTATTGAGTGAGCCTGTAAAACCTATTGTTTATTATTTAGACAACGGAACACCAGAACCAATAAGATCAGCCTTGCTAGAAGGCGCTAGCTGGTGGAATCAAGCTTACGAAGCGGCCGGCTATAAAAATGCATTTCAAGTAAAAATATTGCCAGATAGCGCTGACCCAATGGATATTCGTTATAATATGATTAACTGGGTACATCGTTCAACTAGAGGTTGGAGTTATGGAATGAGTATCACAGACCCACGAACAGGTGAAATTATTAAAGGACAGGTTACACTTGGTTCACTAAGGGTTAGACAAGACTATTTAATTTTCACTGCCTTATTATCTCCTTTTGTAAACGGCAAACCCGTAACTGATAAAATGAGAACTGCCGCTTTACAAAGATTAAGGCAACTATCAGCGCATGAAGTAGGACATACATTGGGCTTACAACATAATTATGCATCTAGTTTTAACGACAGAGCATCCGTTATGGACTACCCACATCCAAATATTTTTGTAAATGAAAAAGGTGAGATTGACTTTTCAAAAGTATATACAAATGAAATTGGTTTATGGGACAAACGTGCTATAACCTATGGATATCAAGACTTTCCCGCAGGAACAGATGAAAATGTTGCCTTAAATAAATTACTAGAAGACAATTCAAAAAATGGAATACTATTTATTGCTGATGCTGATGCACGTTCAGCAAGTGGTTTCCATCCATATGCTCATTTATGGGATAACCAATCAGATGCCGTAAATGGTTTAGACCAAACATTAGCAGTTCGAAAAAAAGCAATAGCACAATTTGGTGAAGAGGCTGTTAAAAATGGTACCCCATTAACAAAACTTGAAGATGTATTTGTTCCAATATATAATTACCACCGATATCAATTAGAAGCAGTCACAAAATTAATTGGTGGCATTAATTATATGTATAGTGTAAGAGGTGATCAAAATCAAATTAAACCAACAATTTTACCAAATGCAATACAACAAAAAGCATTAGATGCAGCAGTAAATTGTTTATCAGCTTCTACTTTAACCATTCCTGAAAATATTATATCCTTAATTCCTCCACGTCCCCCAATGTATTATGGCGTAGGCGAATTGTTTGATAAGAGAACAGGCATGAGCTTTGACGCATTAAGTGCTGCAGAGGCATTAGCAGATTTTGAGTTAGGATTTTTATTTAATGTTGAAAGAGCAAATAGATTAGTACAAAATAAATCAAGAGCTAATACGATTGGATTTGACAATTTAATAGATGCTGTTTTGAATAATACATGGTATCAAAAAATTCCAAAAGGACTTGAAGGAAGCGTGCACATGCAAACCCAACAACAAGTATTAACTTGGATTTTAGGAGTACATCAAAATGCAGAAGCTAATTTTGAAGTTAGAAGTATTTGTAATGATCGAATCCAGCAACTTAAATCAAAACTAGAAGGATTAACCAAAACGGATATTGCACACAAAGCACATTATGATTTTGCAATAGAACGCATAAAAAATCCAGGAACAATCACTTTACCTTCACCGGTAATCATGGCTCCAGGTGCCCCAATTGGATGCGATGTGAATTAGTCATTACATCATACGCTTAATAAAAAAGCCCCAAGTAATCTTGGGGCTTTTTTATATTCTTTGTTAAAGAAGGAAAAAATTTGCCTTTACATGTTATGAAAGAAAAATAATCTCCTACGCCAACATTCTCAAAGGCTCTTCTAATAAACTTTTTAGTGTTTGTAAAAATGCAGCCCCTGTTGCACCATCCACAACGCGGTGGTCACAACTTAATGTAACATTCATTACATTTCCTGGTACCACTTGTCCGCCTTTCACTACTGGCTCTTGACTAATTCCCCCCACAGCTAAAATACAAGCATCAGGAGGATTAATAATTGCTGTAAATGAGTCAATGCCAAACATACCCAAGTTAGAAATAGTAAAGGTGCTTCCTTCCCAATCTGCTGGTTGTAATTTTTTATCTTTTGCTTTCTTTGCAAACTCTTTTACATTACCACTAATTTGCGATAAGCTCAAGCTGTCAGCAAAACGTAGTACAGGAACCAGTAAACCTTCGTCTACTGCTACTGCAATACCAATATTTACATGATGATTTTCTCTGATGAAATCTCCCATCCAACTGCTATTTACTTTTGGATGTTGTTTTAATGATAATGCAGTTGCTTTCACAATCATATCATTAAAACTAATTTTTGTAGTGGCATTTTCATTTAATAAAGTACGTGCTTTGATAGCAGCGTCCATATTAATTTTCATTGTCAAATAAAAGTGCGGCGCAGTAAATAAACTTTCACTTAAACGCTTTGCAATTACCTTACGCATTTGAGATACAGGTGTATCTACAAAGCTTACAGTTCCTGATGGCACGAACACTGTTGCAGCTGAAGCAGTATTGCTACTAGCAGCAGGTGCTGTACTTGGCGTATAATTTTCCAAATCCGTTCTAGTGATTCTTCCATTCTCACCAGTTCCTTTCACATATTTTAAATCAATTCCTTTTTCTTGTGCTATTTTCTTAGCCAATGGAGAAGCAAAAATGCGACCCTCATTTACAACTTGTGCTGTTGGAGCAGCTACTTGCGGCGCTGGGTTAGCAGCTGGCGCACTAGCAGCAGGACTTGAAGCAGGTGAAGCAGAAGCAGCTGGCGCTGTTGCATTACCTTTTAATCCATTTACAATGGCATCAATATCCATTCCTGGTTGACCGATAATACACAACAAATCATTCACTAAAATCTTATCTCCTTTTTGTGCACCTTGATATAATAAAACCCCGTCCTTATAAGATTCTAATTCCATTGTAGCTTTATCCGTTTCGATATCAGCTAAAATTTCACCTTTCTTTACCGCATCGCCTACTTTCTTTTGCCATCCAGCAATCACGCCTTCTGTCATCGTATCGCTTAAACGTGGCATCAATACAACTTCTTCCATTTTAGCATAATCTACACCACTTGCTGCAGGAGCAGAGGTTGCAGTTGTTGCTGCTACAGCTGGAGAAGCATTACTTCCTTCATTTGCTGAATTGGTTGCTGCTGGTTTTGTATTAGCTCCGGCGATTAATGCACTAATATCTTCACCTTCTTTACCGAAAATCGCCAATAAATCATTGACTTGTAACTTACCGCCACGAGGTGTGCCAATATGTAAAAGGACACCATCCTGATAGCTTTCTAATTCCATGGTTGCTTTATCCGTTTCTATTTCGGCTAATAAATCGCCTTTTTTAACGGTATCACCCACTTTTTTATGCCATGCAGCTATCACTCCTTCGGTCATTGTATCGCTTAAACGCGGCATTAATATAACTTCTGCCATAAATAAAAGGCTGTTTTGTAATTGAAGCGTGAAAATACGTCAAAAATGGATTTTTTCCCACCGATATTAGCAATTTTTAAGCAAATGGGGGTAAAACCAAAGCATTTTTCCGAAAACGATGCCGCTAATTTAAATCTAGCTGTATTTATTGGCCTTGCGCCAAGCTATACGCTTTTTTATCTGCCCACATATTTAATATCTCCAATGAACAAATTTTAAAATCCTTGGTCAAGGCACCATACAATTTCACAACATCATCTTGACTCAATGGAAGCTCATTTACAGTTTCAAAACGGCAATAATATTGATTCACCAAATTTGTAAAAATTGACCCAGAAGGCCAAACCTGTGTACCTCTATTAGTGATGGTTACTAACTTTAATGCATCAGTGGTTATAGATGTGCATTTATTAGCAATCACCTGAGGCTGTTCATTACTTTCAATGAAAAAATCTACTCCTACTATTTTATGTTGATCATTTAAATCACTTTGCAACATTGGATTATGCTCCAATTTGAAATTAGTGGGTGTTACGTAAAAATTTGGCAACAATGGTTTTGGATTATGTATAGGCTGTTTTCCAAAATTATCAATAATAGCTTGTGCAAATACCGTAGTGTTCACAGATGGAATAGACTTATCGCCAAAGTCCCCAGTATGAATGCCAGATTCTAATGTAAATAACAATGCATTTTCAATCATAATTGCTTGTCCCATTAAACCTAAATGACGAAGCATACTTAAACCACTTAACAATAAAGAAGTTGGATTGGCAATATTTTTTCCAGCAATATCTGGCGCTGTTCCATGCACTGCTTCAAAAATAGAAATATGATCTCCAATATTTGCAGATGGCGCAAATCCAAGTCCACCAACCAATCCAGCGCACAAGTCACTTACGATATCACCTTGTAAGTTGGTTAAAACAATTACATCAAACAAGTCTGGACGACTTACTAATTTCATACATAAATCATCAACGATTACATCATCCGCTTTTAATTCAGGATACTCCTTTGCAACTTCTTTAAACACTTCTAAAAACAAACCATCTGTTAACTTCATGATGTTTGCCTTGTGTCCACATGTAATTCTTTTTGCACCTTTTTTCTTTGCCATTTCAAAAGCGTATCTAATTACTTGCTCACTTCCTGGACGACTAATAAAACGTCTTCCTAAAGCTACATCCTGAGTTAGCATATGCTCAATTCCTCCATAAGTATCTTCAATATTTTCCCTAACTATTGTCAAATCAATTGGAATTCCCGCTTTACTAAATACCGTATCAACTCCACTTAGGGTTTGAAAATGTCGATCATTCGCGTAAGTATTCCAAGTTTTTCTAGCTGTAACATTAACACTTTTTACACCCTTACCTTTTGGGGTTTCCATCGGTCCTTTAAATAAGATACCCAAGTCCTCAATGGTCGCTTTTGCCTCTGGCGTCATCCCGTTGCTAAATCCCTTATCAAAGACCCATTTCCCCATTTCGACAATTTGGTATTCCAATGGCACTTTCGCTGCATTAAATACATTTATAACTGCATCCATGATCTCTGGACCAATTCCGTCCCCTTTAGCTACTGCGATTTTCATATAAGTATATTTAAGTAAATAACTGGCATAAAATAAGGTACCAATTTAGATGGCGCAAAGTTAATGGACTTAGGTACTGATTATAAAAATTTTAAGGAATATTTTACTTGTTTCATGTAATTTTTTCTACTTTTATCCCGCAGTATTCTCTGCGAGCAATTACTTGATACATATTACAATGGTTTCTAAAATTTCTGAAGGCATAGAAGTTAGTATTGAGACCTTTTATCAAAAGGACTATAGTAACCCACTGCAAAATGAATTTATGTTTGCATATAGGATTACCATTGAAAACCACAATTCTTTTCCAGTAAAATTATTGAGAAGATACTGGGAGGTTTTTGACAGCAATTCGGAACAAAAAATTGTAGAAGGTGAAGGTGTTGTTGGCGTTCAACCGCTTATCATGCCAGGCAAAAACTACCAATATGTTAGTGGCTGTCATTTAAAAAGTGAGATTGGTAAAATGTTAGGCTTTTACACCATGGAAAATGTTGAAAATAAGGAACTCATTAAAGTCAACATCCCTCCTTTTAAATTAACGGCACCTACTAAATTGAACTAATAAATTTAAGGTGCATACGATGAAGTAGTAAATATTTTATCTGCTGGAGTAGACAGCATTGCCTCCATAGAAATGCCTTTTTGTGCTTTTTGTTTCATCCAAGCGTCAACAATTTTATACCCTATATATTTTCCTACATTGCTTGGGATCACTTCGCTAAAAATAGCACTGCTTTCCCCCTCTTGCATAAAATTATCAATATCCGTTATACTCGTTGAATAAGTCAGTTTTTCATGGACAATGTAATCCCAAATATTACCTTCCTGACCTTTTAAATTTGCAAACTGATCCTTTGTATATCCATATTTTATAGCATCTGGAGTTTTGGGTAAACAGGCATTAATAATGTATTGGAGCTTACCTGCCTCTACCATATTTTGTATTAAAGTTTGTGTATTAGATGGTGCAATATAAATGTCACTTAATATATTCTGAACACTATTAACAGTAATGTATTCAGGGGTATTCCGCCTACTCATATAGGTTGGATATATGGTTTGAATTGACTCGTCTAAATACCATTTAGCATTAGCTCCTAAATGCATTTGTAATCCAACAGCCAAGGCATCTACAGTTATAATATTCCCAAAAGATTCAAGCGGTCCGATAAATAAAATAATATTATGTGTTAAGTTGTATTTAGGGAAATAATAATGTAGTCTCTTAAATGCTGCTTCCAATTCGGGTTTTGCAATGCTTACTGCGTCAACTTCCTGTGCTGCTTTGAAAATGGGCATATGAAGTCTAAAAAATGCCTTGATATTTTGGGTGTCATTCGGAGACTTTAACATCAAAACTTTATTTAAAAAATCAATCCCAAATCCTGGATATTGCTCAAGTAATTTAGTAACTGATTTTTTCATGTGAAGGGTATCCATAGCAAAAAAAGCACTATCAAATCTTTGAATTTTAATTTCAAAATTAGCTGCATTTTTAGCAGGGTCATCAGTATTGAAACCACAGCCTGAAAAGAATAATGTAATAGGGAGTAAGGCAATAACTATATAACGCATGTGTGAAATTACAAAAAAAGAAGGTTTATTTATATTAAAAACCGAACTTTACCCAATGAAAATTTGCATAGCACAACAGAATTATCATATTGGCAACTTTGAGCAAAACACACATAAAATGTTATGCGCTATTGAGGAAGCAAAAAAACAGGGAGCTGATTTAATATTGTTTAGCGAAATGAGTGTTTGTGGTTATCCCGCAAGAGACTTCGTCGAATTCAATGACTTCATCAATAAATGCTATGAAAGTATTGATACCATCAAAAATGCTGCAGATAATATTGGTGTGTTAATTGGTAGTCCTGCTCGAAATTCAAATTTAAAAGGCAAAGATTTATTTAACGCCGCCTTTTTTTTATACGAACAAAAAATAGTAGCTGAAGTACACAAAACACTTTTACCTACCTATGATGTTTTTGATGAAAACAGATACTTTGAACCATCCGATGAATGGAAAGTTGTTAACTTCAAAGGGAAAAAATTAGCCATCACTATTTGTGAAGATATTTGGAACTTAGGTGACAATCCATTGTATCGAATTTGTCCAATGGATAAAATGATTGACCAATCACCTGATATCATTTTAAACCTAAGTGCCTCTCCTTTTGATTACACACATGACGAAGATCGAAAGGCAACCATAAAATCTAATGTTGAAAAATATAAGAAGCCATTATTTTATTGTAATGCGGTGGGAAGTCAAACTGAAATAGTATTTGATGGTGGTTCATTAGTTTTTGATAAAGATGCCAACTTATGTGGGGCATTGCCTATGTTTGAATCCGCATTAGCCTATTTCGAATGCAATGATGACGGCACAATTAATGCACCCATATTAGAATCCGCCGATCGATTACCTAATAAAGAATTGAACCCAAAAATATTAGTCCCCGAATTAAATATTGACCAAGTATACAAAGCATTGGTTTTAGGAGTTAGTGACTACTTCACAAAAATGGGTTTTAAAAAAGCAATTATTGGTTCATCCGGAGGCATTGATTCAGCAGTAACTTTGGCAATTGCTTGTGATGCTTTAGGAAAAGAAAATGTTCATGCAATTTTAATGCCTTCACCATATTCTACTGAACATTCAGTTGACGATGCTGTTCAATTAAGCAAAAATTTAAATAATCAATACGATATTATTCCTATCAAAGATGTGTATGAAAGTTTTTTGAAAACGCTAAAACCTATTTTTAAGGAGATGCCATTTTCATTAGCTGAAGAAAATATTCAAAGTCGTTCACGTGGAAATATTTTAATGGCTATTGCTAATAAAATAGGTTACGTACTATTAAATACTTCCAATAAAAGTGAATTAGCAACTGGTTATGGAACATTATATGGCGATATGGCAGGAGGTTTAGGAGTTTTAGGAGACTGCTATAAAATGCAGGTATATGCACTGGCAAAGTATATCAATAGAAATCATGAAATTATTCCTCAAAATATTATTGATAAAGCACCTAGCGCTGAATTAAGACCAGATCAAAAAGACAGTGATAGCTTACCAGACTATGCAATTTTAGACCAGGTATTATATCAATATATTGAAAAGCGTGCTGATCCTTCTGCTATTAAATTATTAGGATTCGATGATGCATTAGTTGACCGCACTTTGAAAATGGTCAACAACAATGAATATAAACGTAATCAATTTTGCCCCATCATTCGTATTTCACCAAAGGCATTTGGAGTTGGAAGAAGGGTGCCTATTGTCGGAAAATATTTAAGTTAAGTCATATGAAAAAAGCGTTTGCATTCATTTTGCTATTTGTTATAGCATTTGCAACATCTAATGCACAAGCACCCATTTTACCTGGAGCTTTTCAAACTGCCGAGTATTTCCCCTTGTTGAAAAATAAAAGAGTTGGGGTATTTACCAATCAAACTGCAACTCTAGGCAATACACATTTGATTGACACCCTACTTAAGGCAGGCATTCAACTTCAAAAAATATTTACACCTGAACATGGATTGAGAGGTACAGCCGATGCGGGTGAAAAAGTAAACGATGCAATAGATGCAAAAACAGGCATTAAAATTGTGTCCTTATATGGAAAAAAGAATGCTCCAGATAGTAATGACTTATTAGATATTGATGTGTTGGTATTTGATGTACAAGATGTTGGAACACGCTTTTACACTTATATAAATTCGTTACAGTACTTAATGGAATCAGCTATGGCAAATAATAAGCCATTGCTAATTTTAGATCGTCCTAATCCAAATGGGCATTATGTTGATGGCCCAATATTGGAAAAGTCATTCATAAGTGGTGTTGGCAAACAAGCCATTCCCATTGTATACGGTTTAACAATGGGCGAATATGCACAAATGCTAAGAGGTGAAAAGTGGATGAAAATGGATGAGGCTAATGCAGCAATAAATAATAATTGGTCGTTAACAATTATACGGAACAAAAATTATGATCACCAATCAATGTATACCATAAATATAGCCCCCTCTCCCAATTTACCTGATATGAATTCCATTTTATGGTATCCAACTACTTGTTTAGTAGAAGGCACTATTATGAGCGAAGGTAGAGGAACCCCGCATGCGTTTGCTTATATTGGTCATCCAAGTATTAAGAACAAAAAATTTAGTTTCACGCCAAATCCAAGAGTTGGAGCCATGTCCTCAAAATTATATGGAGAAACTTGCTATGGATGGGATCTTACAAAAGTCAATCCACCCAAAAATAAAATAGACTTAGCATTAATTATTGAAATGTATATAAGCTTTCCGCAGAAAGATAGTTTCTTCTTAAATCCTAAATCAACAGATCCTACTAAATTCTTTTTTAATAAACTAGTAGGCAATGGTTCATTAATGCAACAGTTACAAAATAATGTTAGTGAAGCCGATATTAGAAAAAGTTGGGAACCCAACTTAATCGCCTATAAAAAGATTCGACAAAAATACTTACTGTATAAAGATTTTGAATAATGCTGAAATTAAAAGAGCCTCCAATCGGAGGCTCTTTTAATTCATTACTTATGATTGATATATTTAATTTCCAATAATGGGTATGGATAATTGATGTACTTTATCATTTAATGCTTTCACATTTTCTTTTTTAATGTTTTCATATTTTTTCAACTGCGCATCAACTTGTTGCTTTAATTCCAAATAAGTTTCTTTTACTTGCTTGGTTGGTGCTACATACCCAGATGCAGCTGATTCAAATACACCCGCAATTTTATCATCCAGGCGTATTGGGAAATTCAATACGTCTTGACCGCTCTTCGCTTTTGTTTGATGCAAAGCTTCCTCAATTTTAGTTAATGAATCAGTAACTAACTTTGCAGCAGCAATAAAGTTGGAATCCTTTGTCTTTTTTTGGATAGCTGCAATTTGCGCTTTTATTTCTTTAGCACCTTTTAGCGTATTCATTATTTCTTTGAAACTGCCAGCTACTTGTAATAAAAACTGCTCTTGTTCTTTTAAATCCGCATTGGACACTTTATAATTAGGGTCAGCAATGATTTCAAACGGATAAGTTACCACTTGCTTATCAATAGTTATGCTAGCGGTATATTTGCCAGGAGCAGCCAATATAGGACTTGTAGACCCATTCCATAAAATAAACCCAGCTTCTGGTTGTTCCAATTCTTTGTGATACAAATTCCATGCAAATTGATTGAAACCCTTTTCGATAGTAGGACCATCTTTATCTTTTGAACTATACGCTCTGATTTCTTTATTTTGATCATCTAAAATTTTAATATCCACTTTAGTACTATCATCCACGTTTGCTAAATAATATTTGATTACTGCACCTTTCATTGGATTTAATCCAACATTAGCAGGTATTGCTGAAGCAGCGCGTCTTCTTCTACCTCCAGTTTGTGGCGGTACTCTGTAAGTATTAGCAACTGGGAATACTTTATTTGTAGTAGCAGTTTGAAATTGTTCAATGATACTAAGGTCATCAAGTACATAAATACTTCTTCCTTGTGTTCCTACAATTAAATTATTGTCCCTAATTAACAAATCTGTAATAGGTGTTAATGGGAGGTTCAATTGAAAAGGTTCCCAAGATTTACCATCATTTACTGATAAGTATAATCCATACTCTGTTCCAGCAAACAATACACCCGCTTTTTTAGAACTAGCAACAATACTTCTCGTAAAATGTAAAGGATCAATGCCATTGGTGATTTTCTCCCATGTTTCACCATAATCATTTGTTTTATAAATGTAAGGTGCAAAATCATCTAATTTATACCTAGTCCCTGCAAAATAAGCAGTTCCTTTTCTAATTGGATCCACCTCAACTCTATTCCACATCATCCATTTAGGAGCATCCTTAGGCGTCACGTTTTTCCAATTGACACCTCCATCTTTACTTATACTTATAACACCGTCATCACTACCGGTCCACAATAAATCTTTTTCAAGTGGTGATTCTGCTGCAGTGAAAATGGTACAATAATACTCAACACTTGTATTGTCTTGTGTGATTGGACCTCCTGAGCTTTTTTGTTTTGATTTATCATCTGTTGTTAAATCTGGTGATAATTTAGTCCAACTTGCTCCTTCATTTTCAGTCGCAAATAAATGATTACCTGCGGTGTATAATTTTTTAGGATTATGTGGTGAAAAGAAAATTGGGTGATTCCATTGAAAACGATATTTCATAGCCTCTGCTCCTGCACCCATTGGATTATCAGGCCAAACATTGATAACTCTGTTCTCGCCCGTTTTATGGTCTAATCTTGTAATTAAACCTCCGTATGATCCACCATAAACAACTTCTGGATTCGTTGGATCAGCAACGATGTAACCACTTTCACCACCTGCAGTTACATCGAAATCAGCCTCACCAATAAATGAACCATAGGAACTAGATTTAATTCTGAATGCAGAATTATCCTGTTGGGCTGCTAAAATTTTATAAGGGAAACTATTGTCGGTACTTAACCTGTAAACCTGAACTGTGGGTTGGTTCATCATGGTACTCCATGATTTTGCACCGTCTAAACTAACTTGTGCACCTCCGTCATCACTCACAATCATGCGCTTTGGATTTTTTGGATCAATCCATAAATCATGATGATCGCCATGAGGTGTTGAAAGTGATTTGAAGTTTTTTCCGCCATCCGTTGAAACCATAAAATTTACATTCGGACAATACACTTTATTTTCATCCGTTGGATCCACAAATACTTTTGTGTAATACCAAGCCCTTTGTCTAATATTATTATCACTACAAACTAATTCCCATGATTTTCCAGCATCATCAGACATATACAAACCACCATCCTTATTTTCAATCAATGCATACAATTTATCTGTATTGGATTTTGCAATAGCAATACCAACAATACCCCACACACCTTTTGGTAAACCCTTACTCTTTTTAACATCTGTCCAAGTTTCACCACCATCAGTACTTTTATACATACCTGATCCTTCTCCTCCACTTTCTAAACTATAAGGTGTTCTAATTAGTTGCCATGTACCTGCATATAATACATCTGGATTACTTGGGTCAATAACTAAGTCACTCGCACCTGTTTGTGCATTTACATACAACACTTTTTTCCAAGTAGTACCACCGTCTGTACTTTTAAATACACCTCTATTTTCATTAGGTCCAAACAAATGTCCCATCACTGCAGCCCAAACAATATCTGGATTTTTAGGGTGTACAATTAAGCGTACAATATGACGCGCTTCTTTCAATCCAATATTTTTCCAAGTTTTACCTTCGTCAGTTGATTTCCATGCACCACCTAGTCCTTCGCTCACATTACCACGCATGGTGTTTTCTCCTTCACCTACATAAAGGATTGATTCATTTGATGGTGCAATAGCAATGGCACCGATCGTACCACCAAAGTATCCATCAGAAATATTTTTCCAATTGCCCCCCGCATCGGTTGTTTTCCAAACACCACCTCCGGTTGATCCCATGAAAAATGTATTTGATTCGCTATATGAACCCACCCCTGCTGCTGCCCTGCCACCTCTAAAAGGCCCAACAAGTCTAAAATTTTGTGCTTTAATAATGGGATCCTGCGCAATACTTGTTGCATCCGCTACTGTATTCGCTTTTTTCTTTTGCGCCATTACACCAGTTGCATTTGCTGCAACCATAAGTAACACTATTGCAATCGTCTTTTTCATAGTTTTAATTTTAACAAAATGAGTCTCCGAAGAGACTCATTTAAACTTATTTAATTAATTCAACCTCTTTGAATTTTTTAATGGGGTTTGCTTCAACCAATTTTCTAAAGTCAGCCCAATCCTTTTCAATGAATGCATTTACTTTAGTTGCAACTTCACCTGCAGCAGTAATAGCAGCGTTAATTGCCGCTTGCTCTTGCTCAGCTGGAACTGAATTTTTTCCAACTATTAACATACTAGCATTTCTGATAATGCCAATAGGTGTAATAACTGGAACTGTTCCATAACCTTGCTTTTCTTGTTTCTTACCCATCATAAAGGCTCTTAAATCTTTTAATTTTTCAGCAACAATTTTATGCGCTTTATTTAAAGTATCAACTCCTTTATCTTTTTTATCTTTCCATTCTGCTTTTAATCCTGTAAGCACTAATTCTGCATCATCAATTAAATCTAATGCAGCATTGTATTTATCATTGGCTGGTTGCAGTTTTGCTAATGCAGCGTCCTGAGCAAGTACTACTTCATTTTTACTTGGTAATCTTGGATCATCTTTAACCTCAACCCAAACAGAATCTTTTTGATTACCTACTGTTACAACAACTTTGTATTTGCCAGCTAACACATCTCTACCAGTAAATTCTTTGTCATCATCATTTCCAGCAGCACTTCCTTCATCATCCATCATTCTTCTTCCTCCTCCGCCACCGGATTTTGGAGCACCTGCACCACGTTTACCTTTTTGTTCAAAACCCCAATAGTTTCTATTAAATCCAGTGTCAATTTTAAAAGTTAAACTACGAATTAAAGTATCATTCATATCCTTAATTTGAACCTTCGCTTTTTTATTACTATCCGTTGTATAAACTGTAATTGGCAAACCTGTAGGCTTATTTGGAGCGTCCCACATTCCCCAAGTACTCCACTCATAAGGTGAATTCTTAATTGACAAATTGTATGTCGCTGTTGGTGCACTTACAAAAAACTTATTTACTTCTCCTTTTGTTGCTGCCAATTTTCTTAATGGTTTTATATCATCTAAAACCCACAAGCTTCTACCAAAAGTAGCGATGGCTAAATCAGCTTCTCTTTCTTGAATCGCAAAGTCATATGTTGATACAGAAGGATATCCGTTTTTCCATTGTTGATAGCTAAAGCCATTATCTAAGCTTACATAAAATCCTTGCTCTGTTCCAACAAATATTAAATTAGGCTCTGATGGATCTTGCAATACCGTTAAAGCATAACCATTCACTTTCTTTTCGTCCACCATGCGCGTCCAAGTTTTTCCTAAATCAGTTGATCTAAAAATATATGGAGCAAAATCGCCTTGTCTGTAATTATTAGCTACCACAAATACCTCATTCGCATTATAGGATGATGTTCTAATTTGTGGAATCCATGCACCTTTAGGGAAGCCTACAATGTTATTTGTTAGGTCGTTCCATGTTTGCCCACCATTTTCAGTCACCTGAACTTTACCATCATCGGTTCCAATAAATATTAAATCCTTTTTTACAGCACTTGGAGCTATTGTAATAATCGTACAATAGTTTTCGGCACCTGTAATATCAACGCTTAATCCACCATTATTTGTTTGGTTAATTTTAGCAGTATCATTTGTTGTTAAATCAGGTGAAATAATTTTCCAAGCAGCCCCTTTATTTTGACTCTTATGTAAAAACTGTGAACCAAAATAAATTGTTTTTTTATCAAATGGATCCTGCGCAATAGCAGCATTCCAGTTAAATCTTAATAAAGTTTTTGCATCTGGTGCTGGAGGTTTAATATAGGATGATTGTCCAGTTTGTGTATTATAGCGTCCTACTGATCCACCTTGACTCATTGCATAAACCCAATTTGCATCTTCAGGATCTGGTACAACATCAAAACCATCACCACCCCATAAATTATCCCAATCAAAATTACGAATACCACCTTGTGTAGTTGTATATGCTGGACCTCTCCATGAGCCATTGTCTTGCATTCCACCCATTACATGATAGGGAATTTCATTATCTACATTAATATGATAGAATTGTCCCACAGGAATTTTTTCATCAAACATCCATGTTTTACCGCCATCACGTGTAATACCTATTCCTCCATCATTTCCGTCAACAATAAATTTATTGTCTGTTGGGTGTATCCAAAATGCATGATGATCCGGATGAATTCCACTATATGGAATAACAGTTTCAAAACTTTTTCCACCATCTATACTTTTTTGAACCGTTTGACTTATGTACCATAAAGTATTTTCATTCAATGGATCACAAATAATATCTTGGAAATAAAAAGGACGATTGTCAACAATTGATTTTTGACCGTTCACTAATTTCCATGAATATCCACCATCATCACTTTTATATAAACCACTTTTTGTAGACTCTACTAAAGCATACACTCTATTTGGATTCGATCTACTAATGGCGATACCCACTCTACCTAAATTACCATCAGGTAATCCATGCTCTTTTCCTAACTTAATGAAATTTTTTCCACCATCAATTGTCATATAAATTCCACTTCCTTTTCCTCCACTTTCTAAATGATAAGGGTTACGATAATGATGCCACATAGCAACAAATAACTTGTTGGGATTGGAAGGATCCATGATCATATCACCAGGACCCGAAGTATCATTAGTATATAAAATTTGATTCCAAGTCTCACCACCATCAGTTGTTTTAAATACACCTCTATTTTTACTTTGACCATAAGGATTACCAATAGCACCTGCATAAACCGTATTAGCATTGGTTGGATCAATTATAACGCGGTGAATATTTCTTGTTTGTTCTAATCCAACTTTTTTCCAAGTTCTACCAGCATCCATTGTTTTATACATGCCTTCACCGATACTAATTGAATTTCTTGGATTTCCTTCTCCTGTTCCTACCCATACCACACTAGGATTTGATTGTTGAATTGCTAACGCACCTATGTTCATGATAGGTTGTTCCTCAAATACGGGCGTCCAACTAACACCACTGTTATTAGTTTTCCATACACCACCCGATGCTGCACCAATCCAAATATTATTTGGACTACTTACTTGCACATCAATGGTGGTCACACGACCACTCATACTTGCTGGCCCAATATTTCTTGGCTTCCAATTTTTAAAAACTTTATTAATGTCAACTTTTTCAGTACTCACTTCAGGAGTCGCTGCTTTTTTTGACTTTTGGGCATTGGCATCAACTATACTTAAGGTTGAAGCCAATAAAAGAGTAGATAATAAAATAACTCGCATGTGATGTGCTTATTTACTATGAAAAAATAATGAGTAACTAAGCTACTTAATTTTCTGCCAAAAAAGGGCGAAAAATGACAAACGAAAAAAAGTTATAATTTTTCAATGATTCCAGCGATGCCTTGACCACCTCCAACACATGCCGTTACGATACCATATTTCTTATTTAGTCTTTCTAAGTCATTGATTATCTGTACAGTAAGCTTTGAACCCGTACATCCTAATGGATGTCCCAGGGCAATTGCTCCTCCATTTATATTTACCTTGTTAGTGTCTAAATTTAAAGCTCGAATCACCGCCAATGATTGCGAAGCAAATGCTTCATTTAATTCAATCAAATCAATTTGATCTAGACTCATTCCTGCCTGCTTCAATACTTTAGGAATAGCAGCAACAGGACCAATTCCCATTATTCTAGGATGCACACCTGCTGATGCACAATTTACCAAGCGACCTATAGGTTTGAGGCCTAGAGAATTAATCATTTTTTCACTCATGACAATGACAAAACTCGCACCATCACTTGTTTGAGAAGAGTTACCTGCTGTAACAGATCCCTTCATTGCAAAAGCAGGTTTTAATTTTGCTAAAGCTTCTAATGTTGTATCAGCACGAACCCCATCGTCGGTATCAACTATATAGGATCGAGTTGCTTTTTTATTTTTCTCATTAACGTAAGTCTCAGCTACTTCAATTGGTAAAATACCTTTTTTAAAATACCCATTATCAATAGCAGCTTTTGCTTTTTGATGTGAGGCCAACGCAAATGCATCCTGATCTTCTCTATTGATTTTATATTCATTCGCAACAGCCTCAGCTGTTAATCCCATTGATAAATAATAATCAGGCTCTTCAACCGCAATGGAATAAGCCGGAACTGTTTTCCATCCTGCAGTAGGAACTAAACTCATAGACTCAGTTCCACCCGCAATAATGCATTCAGCCATGCCTGTTCTAATTTTTGCAGTCGCCATAGCAATACTTTCTAAACCACTAGCACAATATCTATTTATAGTAATTCCTGGCACTTCAATACCCAATGCTTTTGCAGAAATCATTCTACCAAATTGTAGACCTTGTTCTGCTTCAGGCACTGCATTTCCAACAATTACATCATCCACTAATTTTGGATCCAATGCAGGTAAACTTTTCATTAAACCTTGTATCACTTGTATCGCTAATTCATCAGAGCGCATAAAGCGAAATCCTCCTTTTTTACTCTTTGTCACTGCGGTTCTAAAACCAGCCACGATATAAGCTTCTTGCATATAATAAGATTTACGAGGTCATTCCTCAAATTCACCCTAAATGTAGTGAATTTTATAAACAGTTGTTTATGCAACTAAATATTTCAATGTAATTTTGTGGCATGTTATACCCTATCCTTAGAAATGCACTTTTTACCCTTCCACCTGAAACAGCACATAAGGTGTCTATGAAGGGACTTCATTTAGCGGCGGCCTTTCCTTTTGGCAAGGAATTATTAGCCACCCAATTTAAGTATCAGCATGCTGACTTATCAACAAATTTGCTAGGACTTCATTTTCCAAATCCAGTTGGCTTAGGTGCAGGATTTGATAAAAATGCTGAACACTTAGAGGTATTAGATTTGTTGGGGTTTGGTTTTGTTGAAATTGGAACCGTTACCCCAAAAGCGCAAGCAGGCAATCCAGCTCCTAGGTTATTTAGACTACCCAGTCAAAAAGCGTTGATAAATCGAATGGGTTTTAATAATGATGGGGTTGATGCTATTGCAAAAAGGTTAACTCAAAGAAAAGAAAAAACAAACTCTTCTTTAATAATTGGAGGTAATATTGGTAAAAATAAAATCACTGAAAACAGTGATGCCTGGAAAGATTATTGTACGAATTTTAAAGGATTGGAAGAAGTCGTAGATTATTTTGTTGTCAATGTAAGTTCACCCAATACACCAGGTCTTCGTGAATTACAAGAAAAAGAATCTTTAAGAAAAATATTTAGTGAGCTTCAAAATATCAATAAAAATAATAAACCCATCCTATTAAAAATAGCACCTGATTTAGAAACGGCTGCCTTGGATGATATTATTTCATTAACACAAGAAGTGAAAATTGAGGGACTGGTATCAAGCAATACAACTTTAGATAGACAATTATTAAATAAGGATAATGCAACTAAAGCAACGGCTATTGGAGCAGGTGGATTAAGTGGTCAGCCCTTATTCGAGAAATCAAACCATGTATTAGATTATTTACATAATGGTATTAGCAATCGCATACCAATAATTGCAAGTGGAGGCATTTTTACAGGCAAAGATGCGCAAACTAAATTAAATAAGGGTGCAAGCTTAGTTCAAATTTGGACCGGCTTTATATACGAAGGGCCAAGTATGGTAAAAAACATTTGCCAATATTTATCAGCCCACAAATAAAATTAATACTCATTCTAATCTTTTTACTTCATGTTAACGATACAATCTTTTTGTTTTAATGCATTTCAAGAAAATACCTACGTTTTATATAATGAACAAAAAGAAGCGATCATTGTTGATCCTGGTTGTTATTTAAAAAATGAACAAGCTATTTTATCAGAATATATTGCTGACAATGCTTTAACACCAAAACTATTGTTAAACACGCACTGTCATTTAGATCATGTATTTGGAAATAATTTTGTGAGTGAAAAATATAATTTAATTGCTCACTTTCATAAAAATGAACAACCCGTTATTGATCGATTGCCAGAAGGTGGCGCAAGATGGGGTGTTCCATGCGATCCCTATAAAGGATTAGTAAAATATATAGAACATAATGAATTAATAGTTTTTGGAAAAGATCAATTTAAGGCATTACTAACTCCAGGGCATTCTCCTGGTAGTTTATGTTTTTATAATGAACAGCAAGATTTTATGTTAGGTGGAGATTTAATTTTCAAAGACGGTGTTGGGCGAACCGATTTACCAGGGTGCAATCCATTGGATTTAATAAATAGTATCCGTGACCAAATTTTACCATTACCTGACTCCATGACCATTTATTCAGGACATGGACCAGCTACCACATTGGGGCGTGAAAAAAAATCAAACCCTTACATCCTACATATGCTAAAGCAGTCATAAAAAGATATATTAGTTAACAATTTGATAACCTGACTCGAATGTTTGGTTATGGCTATTAAAACTTACATTTGGGTATATAAATCCTATGGAAACCAACCCGATAAAAATATTAATTGCCGACGACGAACCCGATATTATTGAAATTATCAGTTTCCATTTAACAAAGGCTGGATTTGAAGTATACACAGCAAAGGACGGAAGTGAAGCAATAGAACAAGCACAATTACACATACCCGATTGCATTATTTTGGATATCATGATGCCAAAAAGAAATGGATTTGAAGTGTGTGAATATTTAAGAAGCCAAAAACAATTTGACAAAACATTAATAGTTTTATTAACTGCCTTAAATGACGAAGCATCCCATATTAAAGGATTGGAATTAGGTGGTGATGATTTTGTAAATAAACCTATAAGCCCAAAGGTATTATTGAGTCGAATTTCGGCATTATTTAGACGCATACTTCCCTCTACTAATGATAATAAAACGATTCAAATTCGTGATTTAATAATAGATCCAGTACAATATAAAACTACCTTAAACGGTGAAATATATACACTTGCTAAAAAAGAATTCGAATTACTGTTTTTATTAGCAGAACAACCTGGTCGTGTCTTTTTAAGAAACGAAATTCTTTCACAAGTTTGGGGTAATGATGTTATTGTTGGTGATAGAACAATTGACGTTCATGTTCGAAAAATTCGTGCCAAATTAGGGGTTGATTGCATTACCACAGTAAAAGGAGTGGGTTATAAATTTGATTATTAGACCATTCATTTTATTGTCTAATGTGCTAACTTCGTTATAAGCACAAAGTGTTTTCAACTTTTATGTTCAAAGAAAAAAATTTATCACCTAAACAATTAGCAGCATTAACTGCACTACTACTATCAAGTATTATAGGTTTAAGTGTTTTTGTTTTGTTTGTTGATTGGAGAATTTTACTTGCTTACTTTATTGCTTGCTTTGCCGTTATCTATTTTATTGTTTACCAAATTTTAGAATATTTTATTTATCGCAAAATCAAATTGATTTATAAATTAATTTCAGAAACAAAAGCAAGCAAAAGAGAAGAAGCATATCAAAAATATATTTTACCTAAAAAAGGAATGGACGAAGTAAGAGAAGACGTTGAAATATGGGCAGCTACAAAAACTGAACAAATTCAACAATTACAGTCTAATGAAGCTTTCAGAAAAGAATTTTTACAAAATCTATCTCACGAAATCAAAACTCCCATTTTTGCCATTCAAGGTTATTTGGAATTAATAGCCGATGGCGCCATGGATGATCCGAAGGTAGGGCAAAAATTTATCAACCAAGCCCAAGCAAATGTTCAAAGACTAGTGGGGTTATTAAATGATGTTGATGTCATCACCAACTTAGAAATTAATAAAGAACCCATTTTAAAAACTTCATTTATTATACAAGACTTAATTCAAGAAGTAGTTCATAACTTAAGTGTAAAGTGGCTTAAAAAAAACATTACGTTTAGTTTTAAAAAGGCAAGCGAATCACCGGTTTATGTTTTTGCAGATAAAAATAAAATATACCAAGTTTTAGTAAACATTATTTCAAACGCTGCTAAATATGGTAAAATGGATGGACAAATTATTGCGAGTGTCTATAAGATTGAAGACAATAAAATTTTAATAGAAATTAGTGATGATGGCATTGGCATTGCTGAAGAACACATCCCTCGACTTTTTGAGCGCTTCTATCGAACTGACGATGCAAGAAGCAGAGATATTGGTGGGACAGGTCTTGGTTTAGCCATATGCAAACATATTATAGAAGCACATAAAGAAACCTTACATATACGAAGCAAAATTAATGTAGGTACCACCATAGGATTTACCTTGTCTGCTAAGCCTTAATGCAATTTTTTTCGTTTCTTTGTATCCAAAATAATTTTAATGCAAACTATTTTAGTAACGGGTGGTTGTGGGTATATAGGGGCACATACCCTTGTAGATTTAATAGAAAATGGATTTAATGTCATTTCAGCTGATAATTTATCAAGGGCTTCGGAAAGTTCTTTATTGGGGGTTGAAAAAATTACAGGTAAAAAAGTAAAAAACTATACTATTGATTTGACCAATAAAAAAGAGACAGAAATTATTTTCAACGAAAACCCAAACATCACTGGTATTATTCATTTTGCAGCATACAAAGCGGTTGGCGAGTCCGTTGAACAACCATTGGAATACTATGATAATAATATTGGCTCTTTGGTGAATTTATTACAAATGGCGGTTCGATATCATGTAAAGCATTTTATTTTTTCATCCTCTTGTACTGTTTACGGTAATCCGGATAGGATACCCGTTACTGAAAATACGCCACTGCAAATGGCCGCATCTCCCTATGGCGCTACAAAACAAATGGGTGAAACAATTGTAAAAGACGCCTCAATTGCTTATCCTTTATCTACTATACTTTTAAGGTATTTTAACCCTGTTGGCGCACATCCAAGTACTGCAATAGGTGAACTTCCAATTGGACGTCCACAAAATTTAGTACCAGCAATTACACAAACAGCTATTGGTAAATTGCCAACCATGCAAGTTCATGGAAATGATTATGATACGCGCGACGGTAGTTGCATTAGAGACTATATCCACGTATGTGATATAGCACATGCACATACATTAGCATTACAATTTTCAATAAAAAATAATAGCGAAAAATCCTGTGAAGTATTTAACCTTGGCACTGGTAATGGTATTACCGTTTTAGAAGCCATACATGCTTTTGAAAAAGTTAGTGGTGTTAAATTAAATTATGAAATAGGTCCACGTCGCGCTGGAGATATTGTTTCAATTTATGCAAACAATGATAAAGCTGTAAATCAACTAGGGTGGAACTGCAAATATGGGTTAGATGAAATGATGCAAACTGCATGGCAGTGGGAACAAAGCTTGGTCAAATAACTTATAAAAAGAAGGGCTCGATTTTTCGAGCCCTTCTTTTTATAAAATAGTACACATTAATTTTGTACCAACATTTTTTCTGCGTTCTCTGCCATTTGCAAGGCTTCGATAAATTCTTCGATCTCTCCATTCACTACCGCGTCTAAATTATAAGAAGTCACATTTACACGATGGTCTGTAACACGCCCCTGCGGCCAGTTATAAGTTCTAATTTTTGCACTTCTATCACCAGTACTTACCAAAGTTTTGCGATGTCTTGAAATTTCATCTTCTTGTTTACGCACCTGCTCTTCAAATAATTTTGTACGTAACATACCCATTGCTTTCTCACGGTTACCTAACTGAGAACGTTCTGTTTGACAAATAATTACGGTTCCAGTAGGAATATGCGTTAACATAACTTTCGTCTCTACCTTATTTACGTTTTGTCCACCTGCTCCACCACTTCGTGCTGTTTCCATTTTAACATC
>JBDKFR010000126.1:0-9566 GCA_039798645.1 Bacteroidota bacterium | reverse complement strand
ATGTTTTAATACCCTGCGAAAAAGTTCCGGTATTAAATGCTACAGTCCAGTTTGTATTATCGGATGAATATTGAACATTTCTATTTTCTGTCCAACCTCTGCCCCATCCACCTTCTAATACTCCATTATAGTCACAACCAATAACAACTGAAGTTACATTTTTCACAGAACCTAAATCCATCATAATCCATTCATTGCCATTGTTAGTTCCTGTTTGTTTAGTCTCTGCAAAAATTCCATTTGTCATCCCGCTATTTGTAGCTGCTAAGTTTGTTCCATAAATTGAACTCTGTGTATAAACAATTTGGCTTAAAACAATATTAGTTGAAGCGGGAGGTGGAATGGCGTTTAAAGGATTATTTTGAGCCGGGAACATTTTCCCTTGACCATATGAGTTGAATATGACCGTGAGAAATAGTATAAATAAGGTAATTTTTTTCATCTTTTTATTTGACATTAAAGGTAATTGAAAAATAGAACTCATTTGAAAATGGCAGATAAGTTTATTACTGTAACTTCATGCTGAATTCAACGTTTTACAGCTATTATTAAAATTCAATATCAACTATCATGAAAAAAAGCATTTTCGCACTCATATTAACCCTATTTGTAGTAAGTGGATTCGTGTATGCTAATAATGAAATCATAGGCGAAACACCAGCAAAAAATGCAAAAAAAGTATGGGAAGCGACACCTGAGGGTATTGCATTTAAAAAATGGGAGGCTTCCTCAGCAGGCAAAAAAGTGTATGCAGGTGAAGCCAAAATCAGAAAATCAATAAGAGAATTTAGTAATATGAATGCTGTGGTAACATCCCTCACACTTCCACAAGGTTCAAGATTAGGATACGGTATCATGGTAAACATAAATGGCGAAGATTATATACTTGCTTTTGGTGTTGAATCAAAAAACGAATTTGATCAATTGCGTAAACTAAAAGTGAATGATAAAATAAATATCAAAAGTCGCAATGTTTCACATGCTCCAAAATATGCATATCCAATAGTAGCCGGCGATAATATAGAACGTAATGGTAAATTAATATATAAGCGTGTTGTTGGTAAAGGTGGTTGTTAACTATAGGTTTTTATAAAATAACTTTATCAAATTTCACATGAATTATAAATTAATAGCTTTTTTTGTTGCGATTATTTCAATCACTAGTTGTTCAAAAAGCACGACTCCAACCGATACTACTGCAGTATCTCCTGCAAGTACTTATACAGGAACTGGTTCCATTACACAAGGTTTAGGAGTAACTACTAATACTGCTATTTATAGTTGTAGCGGAGGCAGGGTAACTAATATGGGCAGTATAACTTCAAAGGATAATAAAACTTGGATATTGCCTAGTGAAAATAATTTTTCAACAGGAACAAAATTATTTGATTTATATAATGAATGTGTTGGAAAAATTGCCACTAATATTACCTTAGCTGATACTGCAAAAGCACCCATTACGGTGATTGATGCTGATGGAGAAATCATTACCGGATTTTTATATGGCGATAATTATTTTGAACTTTATGTAAATGGAAAATTAGTAGGAGTGGATCCTGTTCCTTACACTCCATTTAATTCAAGCTTCGTTAAGTTTAAAGCAAAACGACCAATTAAATATGCCATTAAATTAATTGACTGGGAAGAGAATTTAGGAATTGGCAGCGAATTAAATGGCGGTAATGCATTTTACCCTGGTGATGGCGGTTTTGTTGCTAAATTTAGTGATGGTACGTCAACAAATTCAAATTGGAAAGCACAAACATTTTATATTGCACCATTGAGTAATGTGAACTGTGTAACTGAATCGGGTACCTCACGAAATTCAAGTGCATGTAGTACTTATCCAACTTCTGCTACCACTTCGTATGCGTTACATTGGGCAATTCCTAGTGATTGGTATTCAACATCATACGATTTTAAAGCATGGCCATCTGCAAGTATTTTTACATCTACACAGGTGGGTCCTAAAACTGCTTATACCAACTTTACTTCGCAATTTGCAGATGCCCAATTTATTTGGTCCTCGAACTTAGTGTTAGATAATGTGGTATTATTAAGATTTGATGGAAATTAGAATAGTGAAACAAGGCACTTATTTATTTTTAATATTAACTTTAATTACCTCTAATTAAGGAGTAATTAATTTTTAACCAAAAACACTAAGCTTTGAAAAAAATCGTATTATCGTTTTGTGTGATCGCTGCATTTGCATCATGCCAATCTGAAAATGACAAAAATGCTGAATTAAGCAAAAAAAATGTTGAGTATTATTCTCGTGTATGGGAAGTAGCTATCAATGAAGGTCGCGTTAATATTTTAGATTCTTGCTATGTTGATGATGCAGTAATTCATGCAGTTCCTGAAGTTAAAGGAAAAGCTAATGCTAAAGCTTACTATGAAAATTATGTAACAGGTTTTTCTGATAGAAAATTTATAGTAAAAGAAATTTTTGCTGATGGCGACAAATTAGTAAAACATTGGGAATTTAAAGGAAAGCACACTGGTACCTTTTTTGGCATACCTGCTACCGGCAAAGATATTGACGTTTTTGGTGTTACCATTGCTAAAATGAAAGATGGTAAAATTACTGAAGAGCAAGACTTTATGGATAATTTAGAGTTTATGCAACAGCTTGGACTTATGCCAAGATAAAACTTTCGCAACATTTAAAAAGCCCCGTCTTAAGAAATTGAGACGGGGCTTTTTATATGATCCTTATAATTAAATAAAGTGTTTGCTTATTATTTTATTAATTCTTTTACTTTCATCCAGTCAGCGAAACGCTCAATCCAGGTGTCGCTTGTTGTATGTTGTACACGCATGCCAAAACCATGACCACCTTGATTAAAAACGTGCAATTCAGCGTCTTTTTTTGAACTATTCCAAGTGGTAAATAAATCAACACTATGTGGTTGTAAATTTAATGGGTCATTTGCTGCTACAGCTAAAAATAAAGCTGGTGCATCGTCCTCCACTTTTCCTTGCATCGCTTTAGGAAAGTATGCATATATAGGTGCAACAAAATTTGGCTTGTTTTCAGCTGTGTAATTAAATGCTGCCGATGCCGCTACAGTTCCGCCTGCTGAAAATCCAACGATTCCAATTTTGTTAGGATTGATATTAAAATCAGCTGCATGTGCTCTTACATATTTAATCGCTGCTTTTCCATCGGCAATACTAAATGGAATTGCACTCTGTTGATTTTTTATTTTTTCTTCATCGCGATTGTGAATAGCATCATTAAAATATTTCACCGCGTCAGTTGTGTTAATATGTGCTAATCGATATTTTAGTACAAAACAAGTAATACCTTTTTTCACCAACCAACTAGCTACATCGTAACCTTCATTACCCATTGCGAGTGCAATAAATCCCCCGCCAGGACAAATGACTACTGCTGTACCATTTGCTATTGCTGGATCAGGTTTATATATTGTTAAACTTGGTTTGGCCACATTATAAACAACCTGAGTTTTCCAACTACTACCTTCCTGAATACCTTCCTGCCAATCCCAACTTTCTGTTCCTGGGACTGCGCCTTCATAAATTTGAACTACTTTATTTTGAGCAAAATTGGTGACGGTTATAGTTAGTAATACCGTGAAAAGGAAAATAATTTTTTTCATAATGAAGGCTATGTGTTTATGTGGATGGTAAATTAATTCATTTAATTGATTAGATTATAAAATAGTTTAAATGTTATTTTTATTTACTTAGCAATACCACAAATTAATACAAGGGAAGCTGTTTCAGTTTCATCTATAATTAAAGTGACATGGTCTTCAATTTTAATATCATTAAAACCCACAACTCCTTTTGAATTCTTAATAACAGTGCCTTTTGTTAATTTAATTATTTGAATAGCCCCGTCTCTTCGTTTAATTGAAAATGAATTTTCACCAATTGCAATCACTTGACCAGTTCCCGGGGTTCCATTACATAAATCACAACAATTAGGATCGGAAGAATTATTATTTATAGGCGGCATCATTTTTTGTATCGAATCATTGGATGCTAACCCAAAAGGGAGGGTAACTATTTTGTTAGCCACAAGCATTATCAAAATGAGTATTCCACTAAAAATTAAAAGAGCAATTAAATTAATGATTCGCTGAATAGATTTTGAAAACCCTTGATATAAATTAAATTTCCAAAAACCAATCATAACGCCTAAGGCATTTAATATAACATCGTCAATATCAAATATGCCAATATGCAACAATAGCTGAATTGTTTCAATACTTAGTCCAAGTAATAAAGCAAGAAAAAGTGTTTTCCTCCAATTCATTTTTAGGTAAATGAAAGGAATTAAAAATCCTGCTGGCACTAGGGCTATAATATTGCCAACAATATTAATCATGGGAATTAAAAACCCATTTTTCCCTGATAAGTAGGGTATGATTGTTTTAAAAGGAATTAAGTTAGAGGGTCCTTCCTGTGTTCCGCCGAAATTAAACATCATTTGTCCAACAGTCACTTCCGGCAATAATTTTAATACTAAAATATTGATAAGTAAAATTAAATACACAACAAATAAAATAGTGGGTATCGCCTTATATTTATTCATGTTATATTATTGAGTACGCATTAAAGTTATTTAATTTATTGTATAAATATTACTTAGATATTATTAAATTGAGTATGATTAAAACAATCAACATTAAATGATTGGTAAAATATGATTTTAAGATTAGCCACTTTAGCTGACGCTACAACCATTTGGGAAATTTTGCAAGCTGCCATTTTACAAAGAAAAATGGATGGAAGTACGCAATGGCAAAATGGCTATCCAAACGAGGGGACAGTTGCAAACGATATACAGCAAGGTTATGGTTATGTAATAGAGGAAAATAATATGATCATTGCTTATGCGGCAATTGTTTTTGGCGATGAGCCAACCTATAAAGTTATCAATGGAGCATGGATGTCAAATCAGCCATATGTGGTCGTGCATAGAGTGGCGACAACGCCTACCTTAAAAGGAAAAGGGATTGCTACTCAATTGTTTTTAATGATAGAAAAATTAGCTTTAGAAAAAAATATATTTAGCATAAAGGTGGATACTAATTTTGATAATATACCTATGCTTAAAATAATGGATAATTTGAATTATACTTTTTGCGGCGAAATATTTGTAAGCGGCTTTCCACGCCGCGCTTACGAAAAATTATTAAAGCCTTTGCGTTAATTATTTTTCCCAACCAGTTTCTTTAAGTGCTGGATCATTTTCTTTTTTCAAAAAATCGGCATTGCCTAAGCTTTCATATTCCCAATTCATGATCGCTTCATCAGGTACTACTTGTATGGGCTCTCTCCAGGATGTTGAAGTTTCATTATAGGCTAAATTACTTTGTGCACTATAGCAGGAAATAATTGACCACCTTGGATGATCTGATAAATTTGCTTCCGATCGGTGTAAAATATTACTATGAAAAAACAAAGCATCGCCTGCTTCAATTTCTACATAAACAAGCTCCATTGTTTTTAATGCGTTCTCCACCATGGTCATATCCGCGCCTACTTGCTCACCTGCAAAACCGTGATTTACCCTACCTAATTTATGTGACCCCTTTATTACTTGAATACAACCATTTTGTTTATTAGCTGGCGTAAGCGCAACCATTACACTCACTAGTTGATCAGGAAACATGAATTGATTTTTATACCAATATCCATAATCCTGGTGCCATTCCCAAGCGCCTCCCACCTTGGGTTCCTTTTGCATTAATTTAGAATGAAAATGACAAACCGGTGCATTACTGTCCATGACTTGCGCCACTCTGTTTACGATGCGCTCGCTTCTTGATAAATATCCAAATATGTCATTTCCTGGGGTGAACCACAAGGATAGCTTTGTTTTTTTTCCTGACTGATCATTTAGGTCTAATGCATTTTTAGCCATTGCGTCGTCTTGTACCGCTATGCCGTACATTTTCGCAACTTCTTCCTTGCTAAAAAAATTCTTTACAATAATATAGCCGTCCTTATTGTATTGATCAATTTGCGCTTGGGTAAATATATTATTGTTCATTGGGTATTTGTTTTGCCTAATAAATATAATAATATTAATTGTATACCTAAAGCCATTCATACTTTTTTGAATATTTAATTTCAATTTTTTGTTTATATTTAAATAGCCTAAAAATTGTCATATGAAACAACGTAGAGATTTTATTAAACAAATGTCTTTAGCGTCGGCAGCAATGATTGCCACGCCTAGTTTTGCCAAGAGCAATATTTTTAATACCGATACGATTCGTGTTGCCACCATTGGCGTAAACGGTATGGGTTGGTCCAATACAACGGCGGCCTTGAAAGTAAAAAACGTTGAAGTAGTTGCACTTTGTGACATTGATGGGTCCGTATTAAGTAAACGCAAACAAGAGTTGTTATTATTGCAACCCAATGTAAAAAATGTAGATACTTATAATGATTATCAAAAAATTTTAGATCGAAAAGATATTGACGTGGTTATTGTTGGTACACCTGACCATTGGCATGCCTTACAAATGATTAACGCATGTTCTGCCGGTAAGCACGTGTATGTTGAAAAACCTGCAGGAAATTCCATTGGTGAATGTGATGCCATGATTAAAGCAAAAAACAGATATGGTAGAATTGTTCAAGTGGGACAATGGCAAAGAAGCGAAAAGCATTTTCAAGATGCTTTGGATTTTGTTCATTCAGGTCAATTAGGAAATATTAGAACTACCAAGGTATGGTGTTATCAGGGTTGGATGCGTCCTCAGCCAGTAGTTGCTGACAGCATTCCTCCAAATTACATTGATTACAAAACTTGGTTAGGCCCTGCACCATTAAGAACCTTTAATACCAGTCGTTTTCATTTTCATTTTAGATGGTTTTGGGATTATGCAGGCGGCTTAATGACCGATTGGGGTGTTCACTTATTAGATTATGCTGTGCAAGGTATGAAAGCCGATAACCCTATTTCAGTTAGTGCCTTAGGAGGAAAATTTGCATATCCTGAATTAGCCGAAGAAACGCCTGACACCTTAACTGCTTTATATGAATTCGATAAATTTAATTTGGTGTGGGATTCAGCAATGGGCATTGACAATGGTTCTTATAATCGTAATCATGGTATTGCGTTTATTGGAAATAATGGAACATTAATTTTAGACCGACAAGGGTGGGAAGTAATTGAAGAAAATCAAGCAAAAAATAAAGTGGTTAAACCTTATCAAAAAGTACAGGACGTTGGTGTTGAATTACATTGGGAAAATTTCATTGCAGCAATACGCAACAATAAACCTGACTCACTCAATTGCTCGATTGAAGACGGTGCTCATATTGCAACCGTTGCGCAAATGGGAAACATTGCTTTTCGTTCTGGTAAAAAAATTAGCTGGAATGAAAACAATAAAAAATTCACTGATGACGCTATCCAAGCTGAGTATTATATGAAGCAATATAACAATGGATATAAACTTCCTACACTTTAAATAGCTGTATTTAATATTTTTAATTATTACTTTTTGCTAAAAAATAAATTCATGAAAATTTCAAACTTAAAACTTTTATTACTTTCATCTATTTTATTTTTAGCCAGTAATGTATTTGCACAAAATAAATTAGCGCCTGTAAAAGTGGTAGTTGCCGGTACTAGTCATGGGCATGTTTCATGGATATTAAATCGCCCAAAAGATAGTGTCATTGAAATTGTCGGCATCTATGAACCTAATAAATTAATTGCTGAAAAAAATGCAAAAAAATTCAATTTACCTGCTAGCTTATTTTACACAGATTTAAAAAAGGCATTAGAAGTAACTAAACCAGAAGCTGTTGTTGCATTTGGTTCTATCCATGAACATTTAATGGTCGTGCAAACAGCGGCTCCCATGCATATTCCAATTATGGTTGAAAAGCCATTAGCATCCTCCTTATCCGATGCATTGAAAATTGATTCAATTATAAAAAAATACAAAGTACCTGTACTAACTAATTTTGAAACTTCCTGGTATCCTAGCACTTTTGAAGCTTTTAGATTAATAAGCGATAGTAACTATGTTGGTCAAATTCGGAAAGTAGTATTTCATCATGGACATCAAGGCCCTAAAGAAATTGGAGTGAGTGATGAATTTTATAATTGGTTAACCGATCCTATTCAAAACGGAGGTGGTGCAATTGTTGATTTTGGTTGTTATGGTGCAAACCTGATGACCTATTTAATGCATGGTGAGAAACCAATTTCAGTTACTGCTATTACAAGAAATTATAAACCAGGGCTTTATCCAAATGTAGACGATGATGCAACCATAATTATTAATTATGCTAAATCACAAGCTGTTTTGCAAGCTTCCTGGAATTGGACATTTAGCAGAAAAGACATGGAAATTTATGGAGACAGTGCATATATTATAGCTGTCAACGGAAATAAAATGCGTTTAAGGAATAAAGAGTCCTTACCTGAGTATGAAAAAAATGTAACCAACAACGACATAAAAGTTTATACTGATCCATTCTCTTATTTACAAGCCTACTTAAGAGGTGTTGAGAAAATTCAACCCTTTGGATTATACTCCTTTGAAAATAACATGATGGTGGTGAAAATTTTAGAAGCAGCCAAATTATCGGCAAAAACAGGCAAGACGGTTTTGTATAAATAATTTTAATTCTTAACGTATTATGAAAAATATTCTTTCTTCTATATTTATTTTGGCTTTTGCTTTTATCGGCACAGCGCAAGTACCGGAAGGCAAAAAAGTAATCAGCTCTTTGTATTTATATGACATGGCTTCAGGCAAGTCTAGTTTGATTTTAAGAGAAATGCGCCATTTTGAAGCACCTAACTGGTCACGTGATGGCAAGTATCTATTAATTAATTGTGAAGGTAAGCTTGAAAAAATAAGTACCATGGGCGATAAGTTAGGAGAACTTAATACAGGTAAAGTAAAAGATGCGAATAATGATCATGGATATTCATTTGATGGAAAAACACTTTTTATATCAAGTGCAAAACCAGAAATAAAAGAGCATACATCCTTTATTTATAAGGTGGCTGCAGAGGGAGGTGAGCCAACTCAAATCACACCCACCTCTACTTCCTATTGGCATGGAGTTTCACCAGACGGAAAGGATATGGTGTATTGCGCCAATCGCAATGGCAATTATGATGTTTACAAAATGAATGTGAATGGCGGTGAAGAAATTAGGTTAACTACTACTGAGGGATTAGATGACGGTCCCGAATATTCGCCTGATGGAAAATATATCTACATCAATTCATATCGTACAGGTAGGATGCAAATTTGGAGAATGCAAGCTGATGGTTCAAACCCAGAACAAATGACTTTTGATGCACGCTCTAATTGGTTTGCTCATATTGCACCTAATAATAAAGTAGCAACAATTATATCTTATTTAGACGATCAAAAACAAACACACCCATTTGGAAGACAAGTACAATTGCGTTTGCTTGATGTAAACACAAAAAAGCTAATTAATTTAACGGAGCCATTTTATGGCGGACAAGGCACTATTAATGTTCCTTCCTGGAGTCCTGATGGAAAACAGTTTGCATATGTGCGCTATGAGCTAATGGA
>JBDKFR010000125.1:0-6977 GCA_039798645.1 Bacteroidota bacterium | reverse complement strand
ACAGCAGTTTCAGTTGCAGTTGTCGTAGAAACAGTTGAAGATGCAGTTTCAGTTGAAGCACCACCACATGCAGTTAATGCAGCGATTGCGAAGATTGCGAATACTTTTTTCATTTGGAAAGGTTTTAATTGTTTAATTATACCATTAATACAAGATTAAATAAAAGGTAACCCCCTATTTCAAAAATTTCTAAAAAAAATAAAAATTAGGCATTTTGGGTTACTTTTACGCTCCCAAAGTATTAATATCTTGAAAGCTGAATACAACGAAACTGCCCTATTAAAAGGGCTAGCAAATAATGACTCAAAAGCGGTGGAAACCCTTTATAAAAGTCATTTTAGCACTATTCAGCATTTTATCGAAAATAATAATGGTTCTTTTGATGACGCTAGGGATGTTTTTCAAGAAGCAATGATCACTTTGTATGAGAAAGTACAAAACGAATCATTTGTTTTAACATGTCAAATCAAAACCTATTTATTTTCGATCTGCAAGCATTTATGGCTTAAGCGTTTGCAACAAATGGGTAAATATAGCGCCCCTTTAAGTGTCAATGAGGAAAGCATATCGGTAGAGACTGATATGGAAGAATTTGAAAAAAAGGATGCAGCTTTTGCCATAATGGATAGGGCTTTAAACAGCCTTGGTGAACCTTGCAAAAGTTTATTAGAGGGTTATTATTTGAATAAAAAAGGGATGCAGGAGTTAGCGGAAGCGTTTGGGTATACCAATTCAGACAATGCCAAAAACCAAAAATATAAATGTTTGCTGCGTTTGAAAAAATTATTCTTTGCGCAATATAACATTGGAGATTAATAATGAATAGCATGAAACAAATGGACGACATACAATTATTGGAGGCTATTGAAAGGTACTTAACTGGAGATATGAATGCTTCAGAGACAGCACAATTTGAATTGTTGCGTCAAAAAACACCTGAAATTGACCAAATGGTTGTAGAACATAGCATGTTCTTACATGAGATGAATATTTATGCTAATCGAATCAATTTTTCAAAGGTATCCGAATCCACATTCAACAAACTGTTGGATCAAGGGGAATGGGCACCAAAGGATGAACAATCTACTTCTTTTAAGATTATCCAGTTATGGAGTAAGTATAAAAAGGTAACTGCTATTGCCGCCTCTGTTGGAGGATTTATCGCCCTATTTACTGCTTCTTTAACTGTTTATATTTCGTCAAGCTTGAACGGTTCTCAGGTTTTACAATTAAGTAAAGCAATAGAAGTTATTGAAAAAAAGCAACAAGCTCAAGGACATATATTAAATGAAGTGAAAACAAAAATGCCAGAAAATGCAACTTTAATTAGTGGTGGTTCTGGTTTTTTAATTGATAAGAAAGGTTACATAGTAACAAATGCACACGTTTTAAAAGGTAATAGTGCCATTGTAATTAATAGTGTTGGACAAGAATTAAATGCAGCCATTATTTATGCTGATAAAATAACTGACCTGGCATTAATTAAAATTACTGATGCCGATTATAAGCAGCCTAAAAATATACCCTACACTATTCGTGAAAAATCAACTGAATTAGGAGAGGAAATTTTCACACTTGGATACCCTCGTAATGATAATGATATTGTTTATGGAAAAGGATATTTAAGTGCTCAATCAGGATTCGAAGGTGACAGCAACGCATACCAAATTCAAATAAGTGCTAACCCAGGTTATTCTGGAGCACCTATTTTTAATAACAATGCTGAAATTATTGGCATCATAAATACAAGACAAAAGCAAGCCGAAGGTGTTGCCTTTGCTATTAAGGCTTCAAGAATTGATGACCTTGTTGAATCTGCACAAGCTCAAAACAAAGAAGATAAAATTTTAAAATCCTTAAATCATTCTTTACTACAGAAAAAAGAAGGCAAGCGTAAGAAAATTGGCGACATCAAAAACTTTATATTCAATATTCGATCTTACAACTAATACATTTAAATACTGATTATAGAAAAAGGAGTCCAATAAAGACTCCTTTTTCTATTTATCGCATTGATAACATCCTAATCATAGTGTTACTACCATAATTTATTTGGGTAAAGCTTTGCATTTACCAAAGCCTCAATGTTTGCTTTTACCATCGGCGCATCTTCCTTATAAGTTACACCAAACCATTTAGCATTTGTCGGAATTACTTTTACATCACCAAGCCCTAATTTTGAAAATTGCCCGGTAACAAATGGAATATAAAACTCAGACTTTAATTCCATGCCCTGTTTGTCTAAAAAAGAATTGAATTCTGATGCACACAAATCAATGAAATTTGCAGCGAAGCACATGAAATTCATACTCACTCTTGTATCCTCAGCTAAAGGCGTTTCTATACCCTCTTCCTCAAACACAATCACCCCATCCTTTCTATAAATTTTAGTACGCTCATGAATATTGGTTAACACATTATTTGCGTCGATGCTACAAACACCTCTACTTACTGTTCCATTTTCACTTAACGTATTAGATAACTCATATCCTAAAATGCAGTAGGTTTTTTCATTACATTCTTTTGTTAAGAAAGTATATGCTTGCTCAAATGCTTCCTTACCATAATAGTCGTCCGCATTGATAACAGCAAATGGTTCATTCACCACACCTTTGGTACATAATACTGCATGTGCAGTACCCCAAGGTTTGGTTCTTTCAGGATTCACCTGCTTGTCATCAGTGAATTTATTTAAGGCCTGATAAACATATTCGGTTTTGATTTTGCCTGCTAGTTTAGGTTCAAAATTTTCTTTGAACGCAGTTGCAAAATCTTCTCTAATAATAAATACTACTTTTCCAAATCCCGCTCTTATGGCATCATAAATGGAGTAATCCATAATGGTTTCTCCACTAGGTCCAAAACCCTCAGTTTGTTTTTGACTTCCATACCTACTTGCCATTCCTGCTGCCAAAATCACTAATGTTGGTGCACTCATTGTACTAGATTTATATTTTGTATTTTTACTTAATAAAATACAGTCAGCAAAAATAACTGTTTTTCATTAAAAACTAATAGTTTGCATCCAAGTCCCTCTATTGAAGCCCTCCCTTATTTAAGTAGGCATGATATTGCCTGCGATGTATTGAGATTAGACCAAATTCACCCTGTGATAAGTGGAAATAAATGGTACAAATTGCGCTATTATTTAGAAGATGCTAAACATTTTAAGGCTAAAACTATAGCTAGTTTTGGCGGGCCATATTCCAATCATTTAGTTGCCTTGGCTTATGCCGCCAAATTAGCTGGATTAATTAGTATAGGATATGTTCGACGCAATGACGGCGAACCCATTACCACAAGTTTGCAAGAAGCAATTAGTTATGGAATGGAAATAAAAAACATAGGCAGAACAACCTTTCAAGAAAAGAAAAATGAACTCATTTCATTAAATGCAAATAATATAAATGATACTTATTTTATAGATGAAGGCGGTTATGGTATTTTAGGAGCGAGGGGTGCTTCAACCATCATTAGCGACCGGGAGTATAATAATATAAATTCAGATGGCATAAACCCAATACACGCATACGACTATATTGTTTGCGCGGTGGGAACCGGTACCATGATGGCAGGAATTATAAATGCTGCTTCAATAAATCAACACATATTGGGCATTCCCGTATTAAAAAACGAAGGCTCCATAAAAGACGAAATCAGCATTTTAGTGAACAATAAAAATACAAGTTTTGAACTTAAATATGATTTTCACCAAGGAGGTTATGCTAAAACAACAACTGAACAAATAAATTTCATGAATCAATTATGGGAGCATGCTCAACTCCCTACCGATATTGTTTATACGGGGAAACTATTTTACGCGATGGAACAATTATTAGAACAAAAATATTTCAAACAAGGAAGTAAAGTGTTGATAGTTCACAGCGGTGGATTACAAGGAAATCGATCCCTTGAAAAAGGAGTACTTCAGTTTTAAATCATGTGAAAAATATTGCTACTCTTCTACTAATTCGCAGTCAAAAATAAGTTGGAAATGTTTTTTAATTTTCGCTTTCACTTCCTCGTAATTTACTTTATGCCCTAATTCCTTTTCTAGGGAAGTAACTGTTTTACCTTGAATGCCACAAGGAACTATGTATTCAAAATGGGATAAGTCAGGGTTTACATTTAAAGCAAATCCATGCATGGTAACCCATCGGCTACATTTAATTCCCATCGCACAAATTTTACGTGCCATAAAAGGATCATTAGGTTGTAACCAAACGCCTGTTTCACCCGAACTTCTTTCTCCTTCCAAACCATACTCAGCAATGGTGTTGATGATAACCTGCTCTAAACTTCTTAAATACCAACCTAAGTCTGTTTTAAATTTATCTAAGTCTAAAATTGGATACCCCACTATTTGCTGAGGACCATGATATGTGATATCGCCACCCCTATTAATATGAAAAAACTCAATTCCCATTTTTTGCAAATGTTCCTCGGACACTAATACATGCTCCCTTTTCCCATTTTTTCCTAAAGTGAATACTGGCGGATGCTCAACGAACAACAATCGGTGCTCGGTAGCTGTTTGCTTAACGTCCTCCTCCTTTTCTCTAGCTTTAGATTTGATTTGCGTGTTTTTAGCCAAGAGTACCTCCTGATAATCCCAGGTTGGTTGGTATGACTTTATCCCTAAATCCTCGAAATACACTTTTTGACGCATGCAACAAAGTTACAAACTAAGCAGCAATAACTTACTTTTGCATTATGTCAACTGAACAAGATTTAATACAGGACGAAAATACCGAAGAAGTTTACGAACGACTTACCTTTTTAGTGGATAAAGGGCAAGAGCCAATGCGCATAGACAAATGGGTTCAAATGCGTATTGAAGGTATGACGCGCAGTAAACTACAAAATGGAATTGATGGCGGGTTTTTGACGGTGAATGGGAAAGTGGTTAAGAGTAATTATCGTACCCGTCCGGGCGACGAAGTTACTTACATGAGTTATGTAAATCCAGAATATACCGAGTTGAAGCCAGAGCAAATGGATTTAAATATTGTGTATGAAGATGATGCGGTTATGGTTATCAATAAACCATCCAACATGGTTGTACATCCTGGCATTGGCAATTATACTGGCACTTTATTAAATGGAGTTGCCTATCATTTACTATCTCAAAATCCTAATTTAAATGAGGAATTATTACCTCGCTTTGGTTTAGTGCATAGAATTGATAAAAACACAACTGGTTTAATCGTGTTAGCTAAAACGGCCGAAGCTGCTAGTCATTTAGCAAAACAATTTTTTAACCATACGGTCGAAAGAAAATATGTTGCATTGGTTTGGGGAGATATGGAACAGGACGAGGGAACAGTAAATGCTCATATTGCTCGTCACAAAACATTTAGAAAAATGTTTGACGCTTACCCTGAAGGAGATGTAGGCAAACATGCTATTACGCATTATAAAGTAATTGAAAGATATAATTATACCACACTCGTTTCCTGTATTTTAGAAACGGGACGTACACACCAAATTCGTGTGCATATGAAACACATTGGACATACCTTGTTTAATGATAATGAATATGGTGGTGATAGAATTTTAAAAGGAACTATATATACAAAGTACAAGCAGTTTGTTGACAACTGTTTTGAAGCATGTCCAAGATGTGCATTACATGCGGCAACACTTGGATTTGTTCATCCAACAACAAATGAAATAATGCGTTTTGATAGTGCACTTCCATCAGACATGGAAGCAGCGATTACCAAATGGAAAAACTATAAGTCTGCCGCACACAGCCTTGAAAAATAAAGGAGATTAAATATTCAATAAAAAAATCGAGACCACCCATTACCGGCGGTCTCGATTTTTTTTAGTTTATCCCTTTTTTATTAACTAGCTATAAATGCAAGGTTAATTATTCAAAGACTTTTTCCAAACATTATTACTTGGATTGAAATCAGGCAATACTTTATCAGGATCATATGTTACAGATTCAATAGCTTCCGTAGTGGGCACTTTAAATGTCCAATAAACATTACGCTCCCAAATTTCTACTGGCAATTTCAAACGACTCGTTTTTCCGCTAACCGTTTTTATTTCTAAAATAACTGGCATTGCCATTTTCTCCAAATTATCTAAAGTAATCAAAGCGCCTTTTGTATAATCAGTGCTGTCTTGACTTACATTTCTTACTGCAACGTCTAATCTCCAATTATTTACAAACCAACCTCTCCAAAACCATTGTAAACTTTCTCCGGCAACATTTTCAATAGTTCTGAAAAAATCGTCTGGAGTTGGATGTTTGAACGCCCATCTTTTTATATAAGTTTGAAAAGCATAATCAAACCTTTCCTTTCCTAAAATTTGTTCTCTTAATAATGTTAATCCGGCGCCTGGTTTACTATAAGACAAAGTACCGTTATTTCTTTCCTTGTAGTTACCAACATAACTTAAAACAGGTTCTAAACCAGGGGCAGTATAAAAAGCGCCAATACGGTGCATATCAGGTGCCACTTTTGATTTATACTCACCATTATTGAAATCAGCTTGAGATAAAGAATTGATGAAAGTGTTAAATCCTTCGTCCATCCAGCCATATAAACGCTCATTTGATCCAACAATCATAGGAAACCAAGTATGTCCGAATTCATGGTCATTCACATTCATTAGTCCAGCTGTTTTTGCACCTAATCCGCAAAACACAATACCAGGATATTCCATTCCACCTGGTCCTCCCGCTACTGCTGTTGCAGCAGGATAAGGATATTCAAACCATTTGTTGGAATTGTATTCAATTGATTTTTTTACATATTCAGTTGAACGTCCCCAAGCTAAATCACCATCACTTTCAATTGGGTAAGCTGAAATGGCCAAGGAAGGTTTTCCTGATGGCAAATTCATTTTAGCAGCATCAATGATAAACGCCGACGATGCACCCCATGAAGCGTCTCTTGCATTAGCAATTTTAAATTTCCATGTTAATTCTTTTTTAGCAGGTCGAGAAGCAGGATCCGTTA
>JBDKFR010000124.1:0-13269 GCA_039798645.1 Bacteroidota bacterium | reverse complement strand
CAGACTTTAAAGCAAAGACAAGCATTGGTGATATTAGTTTTCATGAATATTTAGGAGACAGCTGGGGTATTTTATTTTCACATCCTGCTGACTTTACACCGGTATGTACTACTGAGTTAGGTCGTACTGCCGCATTACAAGAAGAATTTGCAAAACGTAATGTAAAAGTATTAGCGTTAAGTGTGGATGGTGTTGAAAGTCATAATAAATGGATTAAAGATATTGATGAAACACAGCATGTACATGTTGGCTTCCCAATTATTGCAGACGAGGATCGTGCTGTTGCTAATGCATATGATATGATTCATCCAAATGCATCTGAAACATTTACGGTTCGTTCTTTATTTATTATTGGCCCGGATAAAAAAATAAAATTAACCATTACTTATCCAGCTTCAACGGGAAGAAATTTTGTTGAGGTATTAAGGGTCATTGATTCTTTACAATTGACAGCTAACTATAGTGTTGCCACACCTGCTAATTGGGTGGAAGGAGAAGACGTTATTGTGGTACCCGCTGTTAAAACGGAAGACGCATTAGTAAAGTTTCCTAAAGGTTTGAATATTGTAAAACCTTATTTACGTTATACACCGCAACCTAATAAATAAGCCTTCCTCCAAAATATTTTAGTGTGACCCATTGCAAAATATAGGTCTTGGACGATTCTAATTACAGTGTGTCACTGCAGATTCGAGTCAGGACCTGACAAATTAAATCCTCTCCCATTAAACGGAGGGGATTTTTTGTATATTTAATTATCAAACAATTTCATTTTTAAAAAATTAAATATGCGTCGTTTATTATTTACCATGGTATTGGGATTAAGTTCAGTTTGCTTATTTGCCCAAAAAACCTATTTGCATTGTGGTCAATTAATTGATGTAAAACAATTGCAGGTGTTGAAACAAAAAACAGTTGTCATAGAAGGAAACAAAATTGTAGATATCCTTGATGGGTATGCAAAGGCCGGAGCAACTGATAAAACAATTGATTTAAAATCAAGCACGGTGATGCCAGGTTTGATGGATATGCACGTGCATATTGAAAGAGATCCTAGCCCTTCAGGTTATTTAGATGAGTTCACCCTAAAAACTGCAGACTATGCATTTTCATCTATACCCATTGCACAAACTACTTTAATGTCAGGATTTACATCAGTAAGAGACCTAGGCGGATCAGGCGCTAACATTGCATTAAGAAAAGCGATACAAATAGGATATGTAATTGGACCAAGAGTTTATACAGCTGGTACAGCTATAGGAACAACAGGTGGACATGCAGATCCTACTAATGGTTACAGAGAAGATTTAATGGGAGATCCAGGTCCAAAGGAAGGTGTTATTAACGGAACTGATGATGCATATAAAGCGGTAAGACAAAGATATAAGGACGGAAGTGATGTTATCAAAATTACGGCAAGTGGGGGCGTGTTAAGTATGGCGGCTAGTGGAGAAAATCCTCAGTTCACCATTGAAGAAGTAAAAGCAATTGTGGCAGCTGCAAAGGATTATGGATTTAAAGTAGCTGCACATTGTCATGGTGCGGAAGCAATGCGACGTGCTATTATTGGTGGGGTGAATTCAATCGAACATGGAACCTTAATGGACGAATCGGTTTTTCCATTAATGAAACAATATGGCACTTATATGGTACCAACAATTATCGCTGGTAAATCTGCTTCTGATTCCGCAAAAAAAGAAGGTTATTATCCTCCTGTAGTTGCCAAAAAAGCGTTAGAAATTGGACCTAAAATTCAAAACACTTTTGCAAAAGCTTATAAGGCTGGTGTTAAGATTGCTTTTGGTACGGATGCTGGTGTATTTAAGCATGGAAAAAATTGGAAGGAATTTGTTTACATGACAGAGGCGGGAATGCCAATGATTGAAGCTATTCAAGCGGCGACATGGAATGCTGCCGACCTTATGGGAACACAAGCAATTTTAGGAAGCATTGAGAAAAATAAATTAGCAGACATCATCGCTGTTGATGGCGACCCCATTTTAAATGTGGAAGTGATGGGTAAAGTAAACTTTGTAATGAAAGACGGAGTAGTTTATAAGTCTAAATTATAAACCATCGGTAAGCAGTTATTATTTATGACACTGCATTCCATTTTTCTAATTGCTTTAAAGTAGCGGTTAAATCTTTAGGTAAAGGGGCTTCCAAAAGGAGCTCCTTTCCTTTGTATTCAAATTGAACACTTGCAGCGTGTAAGGCTTGTCTGGACATTAATGGTCTTTCTTCCTCTTCTACTTTTGCCAATTTAAAGTTCTTTCTTTTAATGCTAGACAATTTTAGTTTTTCACCATCTCCATATATATCATCAGAAACAATGGGGTGTCCAATATGTTTTGCATGTACTCTAATTTGATGTGTACGCCCTGTGTGAATTTGAAAACTCACCCATGCATATTGCTTGAAATATTTCACCACTTCATAGGAGGTTTTTGACTCTTTTCCTTTTGCATGAATCATCATATAACCCTTTCGAATAGGGTGCTCCATCATACATTCTTCAATCACACCATCTTGTGGCGGACGTCCATTCACTAATCCAAAGTATTTTTTGATAATGGTTCGTCCTTCAAAAAGTTCACTTAGCTGCTTGTGAGCTTCCGCATTTTTCGCAAAAATAATTAAGCCACTTGTTTGTTGATCCAAGCGATGTACGGTAAAAATATTTCCAAACTTTTCTTGTAATAATGATTTTAAGGATGCTTCTTTCCCAAATCGGTCTGGTATACTTAATAAACCTGCTGGCTTATTCAATACAATCATATCATCGTCTTCAAAAATTATATCTAACATCCTAATAATTAATTAATGGAATAATGGAGGGTGTAACTTCAGTTTGATTTATTTTAAAGCGCTACGGGTAAATGATTTATTTAAAAATTTTAATAAGCGAACTTCTTTTTCACTTAAAAAACGCCACTTACCACGATCTACATTCTTCTTTGTAAGATTTGCAAACATGACCCTATCCAAATGCCTAACATCGTATCCTAAATGTTCGAATATTCTTCTTACAATCCTGTTACGTCCACTATGAATCTCAATGCCAATTACATCTCTTTCTTTTCCAACATAACTTACTGCATCCGCTGCAATAAAACCATCTTCCAAAGTGACACCAGCTGCAATCGCTTCCATGTCAGCTTTTGTGACAGGCTTATCCAAGGTTACTTCGTATATTTTTTTAATCTCGTAAGAAGGGTGTGTTAATTTTTGTGCTAAGTCGCCATCATTCGTTAATATTAAAACACCTGTTGTATTACGGTCCAAACGGCCTACAGGAAACATTCTTTGCGTTGTCGCATTTTTAATAATATCTAACACTGTTTTTCTTCCTTCAGGATCATTTGCGGTACATATATAATCCTTAGGTTTATTTAATAATATATAAACAGGGGTAACTTGTAGTTTTAATACTTTCCCTTTTAATCTTATTACATCCTTGTATTGTACCTTGTAACCTGGCTCTAAAACAGTATCTCCATTTACGGTTACATGTCCACTTTTTACGAGCTCGGCTGCTTCACGCCTTCCGCATGTGCCCGCATGTGCTATGTATTTGTTCAGAGGCATTTGTTCATGCGGTATGTCCTCGCTTGCATTAACTTTTCCTATACCTGCTGTACGTTTAGCATCCGCTTTGTCCATAGAAGCAGGTGTTCTTTTAGATGCTGCTAAACGTGGCGAACCTACACCAGCGCCTCTTTTTATTTCACCATATTTCGCAGGCTTATCATCCTCCATTTTTTTTGGAGCTGATTTCGCTCTTAGTGGGATAGAATATTTTGGAGGTCCTGTTACATAGTCCTTTTTAGCGTAGCCACCTTTTTTATTATTACCTACAGGCTCAACTGCAATACCTCTTGCGATATCTTTTTTTCTTTGACGCGCAGCTTCACCTGCAGCTCTTGAATCAGCCTTTGCTTTTTTCTTTTCTTGTCTATATTCTTCTTTAACAGCACTGCCTTTTTTCTTATTGGCAAATTTGTCAAAGTTGTCTGATCTTTTGTTCTTCATGTACCTTATTTTTTAGGAAGCGATTTGCTTAACCTTTATTAGCCAATTGTCCGCAAGCAGCATCAATGTCCTTTCCTCTACTGCGTCTTACTCTAACATTGACACGATTTTTTTGTAAAATTTCCACAAAGCGTTCAAAGCCATCTTCGTCAGGTTTATCAAAACCAAAATGATCAACCGCATTATATTCAATGACGTTGATTAAATCCGCAGGCACTTGACGATAAATTTTTGTTAACTCCTCGGCGTCTCTTTCAGAATCGTTAAAGTCTTTAAATAAAATATATTCAAAGGAAATTTCAGTACCTGTTTTTTTATAGAAATAATTTAATGCTTCCACCAATGATTTGATATTGTTGCTTTCGTTGATGGGCATTACTTCGTTTCGCTTTTTATCATTAGGCGCATGTAATGAAACGGCTAATTTAAATTTAACACCATCATCGCCTAATTGTCTGATTTGTTTTACCAAGCCAGCAGTTGAAACGGTGATACGTTTTGGACTCATTCCCAAACCATCGGGGGATGTTATTTTTTCAATAGCTTTTAAAACATTGTGGTAATTCATCAACGGCTCACCCATTCCCATAAATACAATATTGCTTAAATGCTTTTCATGAGCTGCCTCACTTTGTTGATTGATGTAAACAACTTGATCGTATATCTCATCAAAGTTTAAATTACGTTTACGATCCATTGTGCCCGTTGCGCAAAACTTACAACTTAAGCTACATCCTATCTGAGAGGATACGCAAGCAGTTTTACGTTCACTGGTTGGGATTAATACCCCTTCAATCATATGATCATCAAAAGTGCGAAAACGTGTTTTTAAAGTGCCATCTTCACTTTGTTGCGTTGTGTCAATTTGTAAAGCAGGGAAGCTAAAAGTTTCCACCAGCTGTTTGCGCAAGTCCTTACTTAAATCGGTCATTTCATCAAAGCTATGGGCATGTTTTTGCCATAACCAATCAACTATTTGTTTTACCCTAAATGGTCTTTCGCCGATATTAGCTATAAAGCGTTCAATTTCAGACACTTCTACTTGTCTTATATTTGGTCTTGTCTTCTCCATAATGCAAAGATACTTTATACATTTTGATAACAATTTATTCTTTTTGTAGGGTCAGGAAAACACTTTAAATTCACTTTCTCAAAAAACCAATATGAAAAAATTAATTTTAATGCTTGTTGTAATGTTAGGTATTATGACAGCGGTGAATGCACAAACAAGTCCTTTAAAGGATTATTTAGGAAAATATGTTTTTGCTGCAGGTAGCCCACTTGCTGAGGCGACAGTTGAGGTAGAAGATACTACTTTAAAAGTTTCAAGTGCAATGGGAAGTTTTACATTAGAAAAGAAAGGTGTTGACACATTTTACTTGTCAGCTTATGATGCTTATGTAATATTTAAACGTGCCTCTTCTAATGAAGTTGAATCAGTTTCAATTTCTGTTCAAGGAATGGAATTAGTAGGTACAAAAACAGGGGCTTCGATAGCAGGAATCAAAGAAGATGAGTTCCAAGTGGAAGTTTTAGCTGAAAAATTAAAGTACTAATTTATAGAAATTAGGAAATGGTTTGTAAGTTTAAAAGGTGTAGTTGGATAAGTCTTTAAATGCAACATTCGATTGAGTACCTGTTGCTAAATTCTTTACACTACAAGTTTGATTACTTACTTCGTCGGTTCCAATAATTACAATATTTGGAATTCCTTTTTTCTCCGCATATTTAAATTGCTTGTCAAATTTGCTCTTCTCAGGGTAAATTTCACAAGCAATTTTTTTTGCTCTTAAAATCATCATTTGTTGATAGGCGACCTGCGCTTCTGCTTCTCCCAAATTAAAAAATAGTACTTGTGTTGTTTGGTCAATACTTGAAGGGAAAAGATTTTTTTCTTCTAATACATCATAAATTCTATCTACGCCAAAGCTAATACCAACACCAGGTATATTGGGTACGCCAAATAAACTAGTCAAATCATTATAACGGCCACCACCACCAATACTGCCCATTTGCGCGTCAACTGCTTTTACTTCAAATATTAATCCAGTATAATAATTTAATCCTCTTGCTAAAGTAAAGTCAGCAGTTAAATACTTATCCATACCTGTTGATTTGTGATAGGATAAAATATAATTCAATTCCTCAATTCCTTTTTTGCCATTTTCATTGTCACCAAGTAATGCAGTCAACTGATTTAATTTTTCATCATTCGTTCCATTGATGTTTAAATACTTTTCAACGATATCTTGTTGCGTTACATTAAAACCTTTGGTGTTTAATTCTTCTTTTACTTTCTCCCAACCAATTTTATCAAGCTTATCAATTGCAACAGTTAAATCAATTAGTTTTTCTTCCCCACCGCAATGCTGCGCCAATCCTAACAATATTTTTCTATTGTTCATTTTTATTTCAACCGGTAATTGTAATTTTTCAAATGCCGTTACATAAATCGCAATTAAATCAACTTCGTTTAATAAACTTTCACTTCCTACAATATCGGCATCGCATTGATAAAATTCACGATACCTTCCTTTTTGAGGTCGGTCAGCTCTCCATACTGGCTGAATTTGATATCGTTTAAAAGGGAAAGTAAGTTGCCCATGATTCATGGCTACATATCTTGCAAATGGAATAGTTAAATCATAACGTAAAGCGCGCTCTGTAATCGCGTTTGTATTTTTACCTGATAACACTTTTTCAAAACCTTCTTCAATTTGAGTTCGTTTTTGTGGGTTATCCAATCCATTATTTAAAATCTTAAAAATCAGTTTATCTCCTTCCTCTCCATATTTACCCATCAATGTGTCAAGGTTTTCCATGGAAGGCGTCTCCAATGGCTGAAATCCGTATAATTCAAACACAGAACGGATTGTTTGGAATATATATTGACGCTTTTGTACAGTTACTGCATTAAAATCACGTGTACCCTGGGGTAAAGAAGGTTTGCTCATGCTGTCGAATTTGTGCGTAAAGATAAATTTTTAAATTCATCCTATATAATTGTTTAATTTGCTACCGAAATAAATTACTAGTATGTCTGAAATAAACCCTGGCAGAGAGCGATCTGAAAAAACCTATCGCATTTTTAGGAGTATTTATGATTTTACCATGGCAGCCTTGATTTTAGGGTGCGGGTTTGTTATGTTTTTTGCAAAATATTTTCATTTAGATCAGGTGATAAACTTAGACAATGAATGGCGCATAATATTTGGTTGTATGTGTCTATTATACGGCGGCTTTAGACTTTATAGAGGATTTCAAACCGATTATTAAATCGTACTATTCCCAATCATTTTTAATTATTGTAACATGAGAAAAGGCCTTTTTATTTTTGGGATGATTTTTTTAATGAGTGCATGTCAAAACAAACAAAATTTACCTACTGATACAACTACATCGGGAACCATTCATGTTTCAGCTGAACAAATATTCAAGCCTGTTTTGGACGAGCAAGTAAAAGTGTTTAAATCAAGTTATCCCGATGCGAATATATTAATTGAGTACAAGTCTGAAATTGAATGTTTAAAGGACTTTCAGTCGGATAGTACAAGAATGATTTTTATTACAAGGGGATTAACTAAACAGGAAGAGGCGGCTTATAAGAACCAATTGTCTTTCACGCCCACCTTTGGCATTTTAGCATATGATGCGGTGGCCATTTTAATCAATAAAAATGCCCCGGACTCACTTTATTCATTAACTGACTTGCGCAAAATTTTAGTGGGCGAAAATCCTAAACAGGTAGTTATGGATGGAAGTAACCTAACAGGCGTTGTTAGGTTTTTAAAAGACAGTTTAACGAAGGAAAAGCCTTTTGGGAAAAATGTACTGTCAACCGATGGTAGCAATGCAGTGATTGATTATATTAAATCTCATCCTAATGCGATTGGATTTGTAGCCTTGAATTGGATAGGAGATAAATATAATGTGAACCAAATGGAAGACAGAAAGCAAGTAAAAACAGCCTTGTTAGAGTGTACTTTATGTGCTGAAAAGGGATTATATGCCCAACCTTCACAGTCCACTATTAGTAAGGGTGAATATTCCATGTCCCTCCCCATATATTACATATTAAAGGAAAATGCACCTGGTTTAGGCTCGGGTTTGTTGAATTTTATGAGTTTGGAGCGCGGACAATTAATATTTAGACGGTCATTTTTAGTGCCAGGAAAGATGAGCTTTCAAAAACGCAATAGTTTAATGAAATAAAGCTTAACTCAATACTAACAGATTTTAGTTCTTTTTGTAAAAATTAAAATCATTTCTTGCAAAAAAATTAATATTTTTAGAGGCCTTAAATAAGTAAACAATTTAATTAAGATTGAATTTGTCTTTTCAAGAGAAAAATTCATTTTAGAATTTAAAGAAGACAGTAGCTATTTTAACAAGTAAAAAACGGAAATGATGAAAAAATTGGTTTTATTGATGATGAGTGTTGCCTTTTTAGCGACTGGATTAAAAGCACAAGTTGCACCATCTCCATTAGCTGAAGGTATGAAGTTGTTGAATTATGAGAAAAACAAGTCGGCGCTTGATTTTTTCAAAAGTGCTTTGGATAAAAATCCAAATGATCCTGAAACAACCTTTTGGTATGGCCAGGCTTTACTTGCTCAAAACTATAATGGTGTGCCAACTCCAGAATTCATACAAAAAACGAAAGCCCTTTACCAGCAAGCGTTACAAGCAAAAGGTAATGATGCTTGGTTGTTAGTAGGAATGGCGCATATTCAGTCCTTAGAAGGAGCTGACGCAGCTTTAGTAAAAAATAATTTAGAGTTAGCGATCACAACTTCTAAAGTTGAAAAAGGTAGAAATAAAGGAAAAAATAATGCAGACATCATCAATGCTATTGGTCGTGTTTATGCTGAACTTCCAATGAACATCGGAGATCATCGTTTTGCTATTGATAAACTTAAAGAAGTTATTTCTAGCTATGAAGAAGCTACTATTAATCCTAATTTGTATTTGAACCTAGGTATAAACTATTTGAAACTAGGTGGTGAAAATGGAGGTGAAGCAGTAAGTGCATTCAGTAAAGCAATTGATCGCGATGCAAAAAATGCTTATGCATATTATAGAATTGGTAAAATTTATCAAAGTCAAAGTAATAAGGAAGTATTTGAAGAGAATTATGATAAAGCAGTAGCTATTGATCCGTCAATTTCACCTGTATACGTTTCATTGTATACTTATTTCGCATCAATTGATACAACAAAGGCTAGAAAAAATCTAGATCTATTCTTACAATACGCTGACAAGGATCCAGCATTTGATTACTTATACGCTGACTATTTATTCCAAGTAGCTCAATATGATGCTTCTTTAGCGAAAGCAAAGAGCCTTGAAGCTGCAATTGGCGTTGAAACTTATCCTAGAATCGCTGTATTATTAGCTTATAACTATGACCGTAAAGGGGACTCCGTTTCAGCTAAGAAATACATTGAGCAATTCATCAATAACAATCCAACTGACAAAATTTTACCAAATGACTATGTTTTAGCGGTAAAAGTAATGTCTAAGTTCTCCGGAAATGAAGCTGCAGTAGCTGCCATTTTAGAGAAAGCAATAGCTGCTGAACCAAATAACAAAGCAAATGCACAAAAATTATATAAGCTAGGCTACGAAATGTTTGAAAAAGCTAGCATGTATTCTGATGCGGCTAAATGGTATGCAAAGTACTCAGTAGTTAGAGGCGTGAAAGACGAAACATATTACTACAAAACAGCTAGTATTGCCATTAATGCAAAGGATGGTGCGACCGCCGCTGCAACTGCAAAAGAGTATATTGCAGCCTTCCCAGAAAGACAAAATGGTTACTTATACAACGTGAAAGCCGCGAGATTATTAGATACAGCTAATAATTTGGGTATTTTATTCGAGGCAATCAACTTGCAAAACACTTTTTTAGTTAAAGACACTGAAAAAAATAAGCAGGCTTTGATTAATAACTACTATACTTTGATTGGTTATTACAATGAAACTAAAGCCTATGAAAACGCTGTTTTAATGTGTGATAAGGTATTGGAATTAGTTCCAAATGACCCTACTACCACTCAAGCTAAGGCTCAATTTGCTAAAAACATTGAAATTCTTAAGAAAATGGGTGATGGAAAAGGAGCAAAATTAGCTCCTGAAAAGCCAGCATCGGATTCAACTAAAGCAAATCCAGCTATACCTAAGAAAAATTAAGCTTTTTAGCCCTTTTTTGGGATTCCATTCTACAGATTTAAAATTTTTAAAAAAACTCCTCTTTTATGGGGAGTTTTTTAGTGCTAGGTGCTATCCTTTGTGTATTTTTGCGGCACCTAAATCAATTGTATGAATTTGATGCAATTATTGTCTGTAAATGAAACAAATAATGCTGCTAATTACCTGCCAATTGCCTTGCAACTAGTGTTTGCTGGTGGCTTTGTGGCATTTATGATTCTTGTATCTAGTTTACTGGGTCCAAAACGTAAAACAGACGACAAATTAGCCACTTTTACAAGTGGTATATTGTCACATGGTGATGCAAGATCTCCTATGGCCATTAAGTATTTTTTGATTGCTATTTTATTTGTTTTATTTGATGTGGAAGTTATTTTCTTTTATCCCTATGCAGTGAACTTTAAAAGTTTAGGATGGAGTGGGTTAGGAGAAGTAGTTTTATTTGTTGTATTCTTTTTGGTTGGATTTATTTACATCATTAAGAAAGGAGCCCTTAAGTGGGAAGATTAAATTATAAAAATTAAAAGCGTTTTTTATGCGTCCAGTTAGATTTAATATACATCCAAAAGAAGCTGAAATTGCAGACGCAATTTCAATGGCACCAGCTCCAGATGGAATTGGTGGTGATGGCTTTTTTGCTACACAATTAAGTTCAGTAGTTGGATTGGCAAGAAAAAATTCATTATGGCCATTACCATTTGCAACTTCATGTTGTGGTATCGAATTTATGGCAACGATGGCTTCGCATTATGATTTATCTCGTTTCGGTTCGGAGCGTGTTGGGTTCTCTCCACGTCAGTGTGATTTATTAATGGTGATGGGTACAATCGCAAAAAAAATGGCACCGGTTTTAAGACAAGTATATTTACAAATGGCCGAGCCACGTTGGGTTATAGCAGTAGGCGCTTGTGCTTCAAGCGGTGGAATTTTTGATACATACAGTGTATTACAAGGAATAGACCAAGTAATTCCAGTGGACGTTTATGTTCCAGGATGTCCTCCACGACCTGAAGCCATCATCGATGGTTTTATGAAAATACAAGACCTAGTGGGACAAGAAAGTATTCGTCGTCGTAATAGCGATCAGTACAAGGATTTACTTAACAGCTATGGCATACAATAGTCAATTATCAATTTATTTATTCAAATAATATGGCTTTAAATAACGAAATAATTCAATCACAACTGGAAGCAAAATTTGCCGATCAAGTAACTTCTTTTTCTACTGATTCTGGAATACTTTCATTTGAATCACCTGCAGTACTTAATTTAAAAGTGATTCAATTTTTATATGATGAATTAGGGTTTACTTTTTTAACCGACTTGTGTGGTGTGAATTATCCGGACAATGCGGGTGCAGAATTAGTGGTGGTTTATCACTTGCATAATTTTGTTGAAAACATTCGTTGCAGATTTTCAGTTGCTGTACCAGTTCAACAACCAGATGTTTTTACGGCTACTAAAATATTTGAATCAGCGAATTGGATGGAACGCGAAACCTATGATTTTTTCGGAATCAATTTTGTAGGACATCCTAATTTAAAACGCATTTTAAATGTGGAAGAGATGGATTATTTCCCAATGAGAAAAGAATTTCCATTGGAGGATCAAACAAGAATTGATAAAGACGACGAAATGTTTGGAAGAGGGTAAACAAAACAAATAATTTAGAACAAGGCAACGCATACTATATGGAAGCACAACATAATATCACCTTACCAGAAGGTTCAATTGAAAAAAAGACCACTACCTTAAATTTTGGTCCTACTCACCCCGCTACACACGGAGTATTTCAGAATATCATGGAAATTGATGGAGAACGTGTTGTGTCAACCGAGCAGTCAGTAGGTTTTATTCACCGTGCATTTGAAAAATTAGCTGAGCGCCGAAATTTATATCAAATCACGCCCATTACTGACCGCTTAAATTATTGCAGTAGTCCAATTAATAATATGGGTTGGCATATTGCTTGTGAACGTTTTTTAAAAGTAGAAACACCAAAGCGTGTGGACTACTTGCGTATCATCATTATGGAATTGGCTCGTATTTCAGATCACTTGATTTGTAATTCCATTGTGGGTGTGGATACAGGTGCTTATACTGGGTTTTTATATGTAATGCAATACAGAGAATTAATTTATGAAATATATGAAGAAGTATGCGGGTCCCGTCTTACTACTAATATTGGGCGTATTGGCGGTTTTGAAAGGAATTTCACAAATACAGCGTTTACGAAACTCGAGAAATTCTTAATTGAATATCCAAAAGTTTTAAAAGAGTTTGAAAATCTCTTTGCACGTAACCGCATATTTATGGAACGTACCATTGGTGGTGGCGCTATCAGTGCAGAGCGTGCTTTAAATTATGGCTTTACAGGTCCTAACTTAAGAGCAGCTGGTGTAGATTATGACGTGCGTGTTCACCAACCATATAGCAGTTATCAAGATTTTGATTTTACCATTCCGGTAGGTAAAACGGGCGATAATTACGACCGCTTTTTGGTGCGTAACCAGGAAATGTGGCAGAGCTTAAGCATTATTGAGCAGGCCTATAAAAAAGTACAAGAATTTAAAGGCGCCGACGCGGAAATTTTCCATGCCGATGTTCCCGAATATTACCTTCCAAAAAAAGAAGACGTTTATACCAAAATGGAATCTTTGATATGGCATTTTAAAATTGTGATGGGTGAAGTAGACATGCCTAAAGGTGAAATTTACAACGCTGTAGAAGGTGGTAATGGTGAGCTTGGTTTTTATTTGGTAAGTGATGGTGGTAGAACACCTTTCCGTCTTCACTTTAGAAGACCTTGCTTTATTTATTATCAAGCATATCCAGAATTAATTACAGGCGGCATGTTAAGTGATGCCATCGTAACAATGAGTAGTCTTAATTTAATTGCGGGCGAATTAGACGCATAAAATATAGTAACAATGGCAAAATTTTCTGAAGCACAATTAGCAGAGTTTAACAGGCTTGTAGCCCGTTATCCAGAAGGAAAGCAGAAGAGTGCATTACTTCCTGTTTTGC
>JBDKFR010000123.1:0-3685 GCA_039798645.1 Bacteroidota bacterium | reverse complement strand
ATGCAAACCCAATTGATCAATTAAAGACAATTGAAAAACCAATAATGGTTATAAAAAGTGGAACACCGTTGAATGTCAATGTTTTAAGAAAGCATGGTAATTTTATCAATTAAAATAAACCATGTTTTTACCCTAAGTCATTAATTTTTCTTAATTTTTGATTATAAATCAATTCAAATACTACTAAACTCAAGTTGCATGAAAAACCTATTACTAATAATACTATTCACATGTTCTGCAAGCATTATTAAAGCTCAAGACACCTTAATTACTAGATCGAGCGATAATACAAATTCTCAAGACATGTATATTAGGGGGTACAATGACGCAATAAAATATTATAAAAGCTATAAAACTGCTGGAAACTCTGTTTTAATTGCATCGTCGCTACCATTTTATGGTGTTATGTTTGGAGGCGTATCGGCAGTGTTGGCATCTTCGGCTACACCTTCTGATGCAAATTTAGATTTCCCTGATTTAGGTTTAATGAAAAATGCAGAGTACGCAAAAGGATATAGAGTATCAGCAAGAAATATAAAAAGAAAAAAAATGCTTTCTAATTTTTTCGCTGGAATAGGAATTGGCATAGGTCTTACCGTAGCAATTGCCTCTTCATTGGATCCAAATTAATGATCTAAAAAGCATTAATAATTTTTTGCCTTCTTGGTTATTTATTATTTATCGAAGCCGGTCTTAAATCTAGCAAATTTTAATACCGCAATTTTTTATCCGTTATATCTGATTTTGTAAAGGTTGCGTCATATGCGTTGTATCCCATATCTTTTGGATGAGGCCCAACAAATTCAGAAAGCTTCCCATTTATGGTAATAACCTTATCTGTTATTTCTGCAAAAGCATAAATAGAATCTTTATAGGGTGCAGTGTAACGCATGTCAGGATAAAAATTATCAAACTTCTTGCTATATCTACCTGTTGAAATATACTTTTCTCCAAGCCATTTATAGGATGAACTATTAATTTGTATATAATGGATGCCATTAATTTCTTGGTTATGATCTATATGCGTATGACCATTGATACATGCTATTACTTTTTTAAAACCAGAATGCTTGTTTGCTGCTTCAAAAATGTCTCTTATTTGTGAGCGGTTAATGATTCCAGCCTCATCATCCCCTAATGGCTGATGAACAAAAACCACTACAGGTAGAGAAGTTTTTTGCAAGTCGTCTTTTAACCACTCTTGTTGCTTTTCACCAATATAACGAGGGTAACCTTGTTTAAAATCTGGATCTTTTTCATTTCCGTCTAAAACAATAAAATGAAAATTTACAGCATCGAAAGAATAGTAGGTACTAGTAAGCCCATAAAAGTTTTTGACTACAGATAACTTGTCGGGCACATTAACCGCGTCAAAATCATGATTGCCAATAACATGATATTTGATGCCTGGGTAATTATTAAATAAATCAAAAAATTCCTTATTGGCTTCTTTTGGTTGACAAAAGTCTCCAAGCTGGATAATAAAATCAAGGTCTTTAGTTTTTGCTGCATTTAAAAAAGATCGAAGCCTATACTCGCCATCATGCATCACATCATTATGAACATCGGTGATGATACCAAATCTCACTTTTTTAGTAGGATTACTTAAAGCACTTTTTGCAGATACGCCAATAGGCAAGGCCGCAACTGAAGTACCGATGGTTAGATTTCGAATAAATTTTCTTCTTTCCATTTTTCCAATTTTTGGGTAATTTAATAATAAATCGCTAATAGATGCATGAACAAATAGTTATATTGCGGTAAGGTCAAAAGAGCATAAATTGAAGACCAATAACTAACTTATGAGGGATTTAAAAGCCGGATTAATAATCAAAAGCACTGAAGCATTAATTGGCAGCATTTTTGAGGATACCACCATTTTAATTGCTAAACACAATAACGAAGGAAGTATCGGGTTTGTAACCAATAAGCCCTTGCATAAGTCGTTACATGAACTCATTGAATTTAGACACAGCAATCCATATCCAATAATGGATGGTGGCCCCGTAGATAAAGATCACCTCTTTGTAATGCATAAACGCCCCGACCTTATTACTGAAGGTGAAAAAATACATAGTGGTTATTATTTAGGTGGCAATATGGAGGAAGTGATTGAGGCCATCAACAACAACGGGATTAATGAACAAGAAATTCAACTTTTTATTGGTTATTGCGGATGGAACGAAGGAGAATTGGAAGCAGAAATTGAAGAAGGAAGTTGGGTGGTTTTATAAACTTCTTAAAAAGCCCGAATGGCACGAACATTTGATGAACTACCCTTAACGCTTCTACTTTGAACACCATTATGAAAAGACTGGCTCCATGCTACAACGTGGAAATTTACATCAGTGACCTCTGTAGAGCTCCAAAAAAAGTTGGCTGGAAAACCGCCATTCGTATGTCCCTTAAAAGTAGCCTCTTTATTAGCGTATAATGTATTCAACTCATCTTTACTTGGCAAATACCAGTCGTTATATCCGCCTCCTTTATAGGCTCGTGCAATTCCTGCAGCATAGTTTGTATACATGTTTCCTTGACTCAAAATAATTGCATTTGTATTGGATAGTCCTGTTCCCAACGCAGTGCTTGTTGCGTTAGTTAGCGTATTTAATCCATTATGCCATTGAATTCCTGTACTCTGGTCTGATGTTGCTACTATTAGTCCATGCGGGGTATTTGCATCATAACCTGGGTCGCCAGGTACTAAAAGATAAAATATTTTTCCGCCTTGATATTCAGCACCTACAACTAATTTGGTAGTAGATGTATTTTGTTCTTTTTTGCAACTGTCCAAAACAAAAAGTAATACAATAAAAATAATTGGTCGAATTAAAAAATGTTTCATTTGTAAAATTAAAATTTATAACTATACCCTACCCTTATTACCTGTGTTTCGTAAAAGTCATTACTCGTATAGATAAAGCCCTGCCCCTTAATTTCTTTTTTAGTAACCATGGTATTTAATAAATCGGTGGCATTAAAAAATAATTCGCCCTTACTTTTTTGGATCAACTTTTTAATCCCAACATCTAAAGAAAATCTAGCATTTATTTTGCCTTGCGGAATAATATCTGGTGCTAAATAAATAGCTGATAGCTGTGCATCTATATTTTTAGCGAAATGAAAGCTATTATTTAGCTTAATACTACCTGAAAATATCTCTTGTTTATCTGCCGAAAATAAATGTGTTGATGGATATTTATTTTGAACCAAAAATGCATCTATTTGATTTTTATAGCCGTTAAGATTAACACTTAACTTGTACTTTTTTGATACCTCTTGTGCGTAAATGATTTCTATCCCTGAATTATAACTCTTATTTACGTTTTGAAAAGTAGCATAAATCAAATTACTTGGCGGTACCGTACTTGATATTCTGGTAATGGTTCCATCTGCCATTCGGTGGTAAATAGCGTTATACAAACTCCCGCTTTCCCAGGTTGTTTTATAGGCTAGTTCGATCGTATTTGTAAATTGAGGTCGTAAAGCAGGATTTCCAACTTTTATAATTTCGGCGTCATCGTATTTAGGAAAAATACGAATATCCACTTCGTTGGGGCGGTCTACTCGACGGTTATAAAAAATTGAAAACTTATTATCCTCATTGATTTTATAGGCCAAACGTACATTAGGAAAAGGTTGCGTATAATTATACGTATCACTCTTATACACAATATGGTTGGGG
>JBDKFR010000122.1:0-2661 GCA_039798645.1 Bacteroidota bacterium | reverse complement strand
CTTATTGTACTTAGGTAAAATAGAAAGGGAAGATATTGCTAAAGGGAGGTATCCGAACATAAAAAGACATTTAGATAACGTCAAAGAATTTATAACATCTTCAAATGCACCTTATGGCATTCACAGAACAAGAGAACAAAAATATTTTGACGAACCAAAATTGATTTGCAAAGGGATGTTTTTAAAACCTGAATTTTATTATGATGAAGAAAAGTATTATTGTGGATTTTCATTCTCTGTAATTATACAAAAATCAAAAGAGTTTGATTTAAAATTATTATTAGCAATAATGAATTCAAAGTTTGGTGAATATTGGTTTAATATAAATGGCAAGAAAAGAGGAGTTGGAGTTGATATCGGAGTTAAAGTATTCAGGTTATTTCCATTACCAAAAAACAAAAACAAAGATTTTAAAAAATTTAATGATGAAATTTTAAAAGCCGTATTACAACTAACTGAATTATATAAAATTATTAGCAATTTGACTTTAGAGTCCTCAATTAAACAAACCGAAAGACAAATTTCACATTTTGAAAATAAAATAAATTCATTAGTATATAAACTCTTTGATCTCAAAGATGAACAAATAAAACTAATTGATCCAGAATAAATCTCAGTTACTTAGATTAAATCTTAAATTCACTATACTATTTATTATTAATTGGAAACATATAAAAATCTGTAATTAATAATTACAATTCCAGCATCTCCCAATAACACCAACCCAATATTTTCAATGGTTTTAAGAAAAGAGTTGTGGTGCAAATTGTGGTGCAAATGAAAAAAGCAGCTACAAAAAAGTCAATTAAAACTTACTTGTAACTGCTTGATTATCAAGGAGTGGGCCCACCAGGGCATGATCCTGGGACCCCCTGATTATGAGTCAGGTGCTCTAACCAACTGAGCTATAGGCCCTCATATTGCTATGATGGCTGCAAAAATAGGAAAATTGACCGTCTCTTTGCTCATAATCCACTAATATTTTAACCTTTTTTAAGGTTATCTACCCTTTTTTTCAGCTATTTTTGCGCCATGAAGAAAGTAATATTATCAGCTTTATCTATTTTAATGTTTGGATACTTTGTACAAGCACAAAATCCAACTACCCCAACGAAGAAATTGGATTTAACAGGCCGTGCCTCTGATCATTTGATGATACAGTTTGGTGGTGACTTTTTAACGGGTGCTCCTGACAGTGTTAAAACAAGTGGTTTTAGCCGTCATTTTAATGTTTACTTCATGTATGATAAGCCTTTCCAAAAAAACCAACATTATAGTGTTGCTTTTGGAGCGGGTATTGGGTCAACCAATATTTTCATGGACGATCATACTTATGTGAATTTGAAAACTTCTGGTAATACTTTATTGTTCAATCAAATAGGTCCAAATTTTGATCATTTTGCAAAGCAAAAAATCACTACTATTTATATACAGGCTCCAGTGGAGTTAAGATACTTTAGTAATCCTGAGCATCCGGGTAAATCATGGAAGCTAGCTGCAGGATTAAAAGTAGGCCAGTTATTAAAAGCGTATACAAAATCAAAAAATTATCAAACTTCTACAGGGTCATCAATTTATGGCAAAACATATATTGAAAAAATTGACAACAAGCGCTTTTTTAATGCTACTGATATTTCATTAACAGGTCGTGTGGGTTATGGTATTTTTTCATTGGACATGGGTTATTTAGTAAATGGTTATTTACGTGATGGCTATGGCGCTGCAATGAATAAGGTATCGGTTGGTTTAACTATTAGTGGCTTATAAAACAACCCTTAAAATATTTTAAAAGCCCTCTATTAAGGAGGGTTTTTTATTTACGGCAAACATTAGATTATCTTTGTAAAAACAATTCATTTTGATAGAGAAGAAGCAGATTATTAAGAAGGAAGAAAAAGCGGTATTAGTTGGTGTCATTCAACAGGAACATACCGAGGAGCAAGTAAATGAATATTTACATGAATTGGCTTTTTTAGCAGAGACAGCAGGAGCGATTACGATTAAAATGTTTAAGCAAAGGTTGGCACATCCCGATAGCCGAACATTTGTAGGAAAAGGAAAATTAGAAGAGATAAAACAATATGTTGCTGCCAAGGATATTGACATGGTTATTTTTGATGATGAACTTACAGGCTCTCAAATATCTAATATTGAAAAGGAAGTAAAGTGTCGTGTGATTGATCGAAGTGATTTAATTTTAGACATATTCGCATCACGTGCACGAACAGCGCAAGCAAAAGTGCAAGTGGAATTAGCACAATACCAATATATATTACCACGCTTAAAAGGTATGTGGACGCACTTGGAACGTCAAGGTGCAGGTATTGGATCGCGCGGTCCCGGTGAAACTGAAATTGAAACTGACCGTCGTATTGTTAAAGACAAAATATCCTTACTTCGTAAGCGCTTAGCTGAAATTGATAAACAGTCCTTCACGCAACGCAAGGAGCGTGGTGAGTTTATACGTGTGGCCCTAGTGGGTTATACGAATGTTGGCAAGAGTACTATTATGAACTTAATGAGTAAGAGTGAAGTGTTTGCTGAAAACAAATTGTTTGCAACATTGGATACCACTACGCGTAAAGTAGTTTTTGAAAACACACCTTTTTTATTAAGTGATACCGTAGGATTTATTCGTAAGCTTCCGCATCATTTAGTGGA
>JBDKFR010000121.1:0-6604 GCA_039798645.1 Bacteroidota bacterium | reverse complement strand
CCATGATTTTCGTGATGCGTATCATGGTTATCATCGTTATTATGGCCGTTATTATTATCAACAACATGTGTTTGACTATTTGCTGTTGCATCATTGCTCCAGAATATATTAAAGTATAAACGGAACATATAAAAACTTGTTAATGCTGCAGTGAATAAGGCAATCCCATAAACTATTTTGTTTTCATGAAAGGCAGCTGTTAAAATTTCTTCTTTACTAAAGAATCCTGCAAACGGGGGGATTCCTGCAATGGCCAAACAGGCAATTAAAAAAGCAATATGGGTAACCGGCATTAATTTTCTTAATCCACCCATATCCTTCATTTCATTGCTATGTACCATGTGTATTACCGAACCTGCACCTAAGAATAATAAACTTTTAAAGAAAGCATGTGTAAACAAATGAAACATGGAAGCCATATAACCTAAACCTGCTTCCCCACCATTTTTTGAAATACCCAATGCAAACATCATGTATCCAATTTGGGACATAGTAGAATAAGCCAATACACGTTTAATATCAGTTTGTGTACAGGCAATCACTGCAGCAAATAATGCCGACGATGCGCCTACATATGTAACGATATTTAATGCGGTTTCATCCATAGAAAAAATGGGGAACATTCTTGCTACCAAGTAAACACCTGCGACCACCATGGTTGCAGCATGGATCAATGCAGAAACTGGTGTAGGCCCTTCCATGGCGTCAGGTAACCAAATATGCAAAGGGAACATTGCTGATTTACCGGCACCACCCATAAATAATAATGTTAAACCCCAGGTAAGCATACTAGCTCCTAAAAAACTTGCACTTGTAATGCTAATAAATTGTGTTGAGCTTGCAGAGGTGAATCTTTCAATTAATAATCCAATGTCTAATGTTCCTCCGTAATATCCTAAAATTAAAATGCCAATTAAAAAACCAAGGTCAGCGAAGCGGGTAACAATAAATGCTTTTTTACTTGCAGCCACAGCAGAGGGCTTGTTGAAGTAATAGCTAATTAACAAAAAGCTAGACACCCCCACTAATTCCCAAAACATATATACTTGGAAAATATTTGAAGATAAAATTAAACCTAACATGGAGAAAGTGAAAAGGGATAGGAAACTATAGTAGGTTGCATAACGTTCCTCGCCTTTCATATAACCCAAGCTGAAAACATGAACCATTAAGGAAACAGAGGTTACAACAACAAGCATCATTACTGATATAGGGTCTACTATCATACCTAGGTCAATAGATAAGCCGGGTGAAAATTCAAGCCAAGTGAATTTAAATGCTACTATTTTTTGAAATACACCATTTACTTTTCCATCTACAAAAAAGTATTGCTTCGCAGCAACAAAGGAAAGTAAGGTTGACGTCAATAAACTTGCGGTACCTATTAGTCCCGATACACTAGATAAATATTTACGACCGAATAAGCCTAAAATTACAAAGGTGACAAGGGGTAATAAGGGAATCCAAAGTATATAAAAGTAGTTTGACATCATGTAAAGTATTAATTAGCGTATTGGGTGTACGTTAGTATTTATTTGATTCATTAATATTTCATTTCAGTTGCATCGTCCACATCAATTGAATTATGGCTGCGATACAAATTAATAATAATAGCTATCGCCACTGCTGCTTCCGCAGCTGCTATGGTGATGATAAACAAAGTAAAGAATAGGCCATCTAAATTACCTGGAAACAAATATTTATTAAATGCGACAAAATTGATATTCACACTGTTTAACATAAGCTCTATCGACATTAACATCGTGATTAAATTACGTCGTGTAAATAAACCATACATGCCTATAAAAAATAAGGCTGTGCTAACAAATAGTATCTGTGATAATGGTATTTCTTGCATATGCGTTTTCTTAATATTTTAGTCCTTATTCATTAAGGGTGTAGAATTATTTTCTGAATTGGTTTCATCGTTTGGCTCTGAAATAACTTTATTTGTTTGACGCATGGCAATTACGATACAACCTATCATGGCTGCTAATAATAACATACTCACCACTTCAAAGGGTAAGATAAATCCATGTGAAGTGGTACTTAACATTTGCGTTCCGATCTCAGCTACGTTGGCGTTAAATGGCTCGGCTGAATTAAAGGCGAACCCATCATAGTGAACGATTAAGTTATGTACAAAAGCAGTTCCAAATAAAGCTGCTAATGCGGAAAATATCTTTTTTCCGATTGGGGTACTTTTCATTTCTTTTCCTGAGTGCTGTGTTAAGAATATTGAAAAGATAATTAGCACAACAATGCCACCTACATATACCACAATTTGAATCGCAGCAATAAATTCAACCTGCATCCAAAAGTATAAAGCTGCTATTCCTACTAAAGAAAATAACAACCAAATAGCTGCGCGAAATATTTTAACCGAGGTAACAGCTAAGATCCCTGCGCCTAATATAAAAGCAGAGATGGCGTAAAATAGGATTGATGAGATATTCATTATTCGATTCCCTCCTTTATTTTAGATCCTGGTTTATTTAAAATTTTTGTCAATTTACTTCTATCAAAAACACTATGTTCAAAATTAGGAACCATTTTAATGGCGTCACTTGGACATGCAGCAATACATAAATTACATAGGGTGCACATTTCTAATCGGTAAATAAATGCATCAATGGCCTTTTTCTTTTTGCCTTCGGGTGTGATATCAAACTTTGTAATAATCTTAATGGTTCCATTTGGACAGGCTAACTCACATGCTGTGCAACCGGTACAAGTGTGTTCATTATTTTCGTCATGTGGCATTACAACCTCACCTTTAAAACGTTCAGCTAACTTTAAAGTAGCACGATTATCGGGGTACTGCTCTGTGATAATTTCTTTACTGTGTGTAAAGTAATATCCAGTTTTGCGCATGCCCTTTAATAAAGAAGCAACGCCATTGTAAACATCAGATATATAGTCTTTCAAAAACATTTTCTAATTCATTTAATGTTAAAAATGCCAACCCATTATTGCAATCACAGTTACTAATAAAAGGTTAAACAAGCTTATAGGTAATAAATATTTCCATTCTAAGTTTAATAATTGATCAACACGTAGACGAGGGAATGTCCATCTAAACCACATGATTAAAAAAATCAAGAAAAATGTTTTCCCCATAAACCATACACTCGATGGGATATAATCCATGATATGATTAAACGCTTCCCAATGTCCAATATGCAAAGGCATCCAGCCTCCTAAAAATAGGGTAGCGCCAATTGCACATACTATAAATATATTTATGTACTCTGCTAAAAAGAATAAGGCAAATTTCATTCCTGAATATTCTGTATGAAATCCTGCAGTTAATTCTGATTCTGCTTCGGCTAAGTCAAATGGGGCGCGATTAGTTTCGGCAGTCACTGCAATAATGTATAACACAAATGCTATAACTACTGGTATATGTCCTTTAAATAACCACCATCCATTTTCTTGCGCTGCAACAATTTCTGAAATTTGTAAACTGCCGGTTAAAACTACAATGGTTAATACTGCAAAGCCTGCAGACAATTCATAACTAACAATTTGCGCGCCACTTCGCATGGCACCTAGTAAGGAATATTTATTATTACTAGCCCATCCTGCCATTAAAATGCCTATTACGGATAAAGAAGAAACGGACGAAATATATAATACACCAATATTAATATCCCATATTTGAAAGTTTTTTGCAAATGCAATAGGTGCTAATAACAACATTGCTACAATCATTACAACAAATGGAGCGAGGTTGAACAAAAATTTATCAGCTGTATCAGGTGTCAAACCTTCCTTCATGATGAGCTTTAAGGTATCTGCTGCGGTTTGAAAAATACCACCAGGGCCAACGCGATTTGGTCCAAGTCGAATTTGAATTCTAGCCGCTACCTTACGCTCTAATAAAACCAACACCAATCCTAGAATTGCAAATAGGGTAATACATAATAATATTACAATGACGCACTCAATGGCTAACGCAATGGTTGGGTCAAATTGGGCTAATAACCAATCCTGTGTTGTTTTTGTTATACTTTCTAAACTTAACATTTATATCTTTTTATACGTATAATTCAAAATCGTTTTTTATCTCAGAGCATACCTTTATAATCTATTCTATTTATCTATCTATCTATCTATCTATCTATCTATCTATATCTGGAATTACTAAATCTAATGTTCCCATCGTAGCCATTAAATCTCCAATTTTACTTCCTTTAGCAATATGATCTAAAACGGATAAGTTTGAAAAGCCAGGTGAACGGAATTTAATTCGGTGAGGAGTGGTGCCACCTTCACTTACAATGTACACTCCTAATTCACCGCGAGCCGTTTCTACTCGTTGATAAAATTCACCTTTTGCTAATTTTAATACATTTTTAGTTTTTCCAACAAACTCACCTTCAGGTATATTGTCAATTAATTGTTCAATGATGCGAATGGATTGATTCATTTCTTTTACACGCACTAAATATCTCGCAAACGAGTCGCCGGCAGTTTCAATGACTTCATCAAACTCCACTCGATCATATGCATCATATGGAGCTATTTTTCTCATATCGCAACTTACACCGCTCGCTCTTGCTACGGGCCCTGTACAACCATATGAAATAGCATCTTCGGCGGTCAACACACCAACGCCTTTTGTACGACTTTGAAATATCACATTGCCAGTTACTAAGTCCTCGTATTCAGTAACTTTTTCTTTAAACTGTTTTACAAATGCTTTTACTTTAGTTTGAAATTCAGGGTGTATGTCATACATCAAACCACCAGGAACAATGTAGTTCATGGTTAAACGCGCACCACAAGTATCCTCCATGATATCGGTAATCATTTCTCTTTCTCTAAAAGCATAAAAGAAAGGAGTAAACGCGCCTAGGTCCATTGCCATGGCACCAATCCATAATTCATGCGATGCGATGCGGGTTAATTCATTTAAAATAGTGCGCACTACTTTTGCTCTCTCAGGTACTTCAATTTGCATGCCTTTTTCAACCAATAAAGCGCAAGCGGTATTATTAATGTGTGATGATAAATAATCCATCCTGCTGGTCACATAAATAAATTGACGATAAGTTAAACTCTCGCACATTTTTTCAATCGAGCGGTGTATATAACCTAAATGGGGTTCAATTTTTTTAATGGTTTCTCCATTAAGTGTTACCACTAAATGCAATACCCCGTGTGTAGCAGGGTGTTGAGGGCCCATGTTTACGACCAATTCGCCTTCAGGTCCTAAATCGGTAGTGTCTTTTATAATTTCAGTTTCGTTATACATGGGTCAATTATAATTTTATCATATTGATGGGATCTTCAAAATCTTTTCTCAAAGGATAGCCTTTGAAGTCTTCCTCCAGTATTAATTTTCTTAAGTCTGGGTGATTTATAAATTGTACACCAAACATTTCAAATACTTCACGCTCATGAAATTCTGCAGTGCGCCATATATCACATACGGTTTCTATTTTAGGTTCTGCTCGATCAACATTTGCTTTCAGGACTAAGTTGATAGTTCGATCCTTCGTAGAAGTTAAGTGATACACCATGGTTAAGTGCGTTTTATAATCAACGCAGGTTAAACAAAATAAAAAATCTAATTGCATGGGCTGACCTTTTAAGAATGTAGCCAATGGTTTTAGTTGATTGGATTCAACAATTATATTCAACCATTCGCCAGTTTCATCAAAAGTAGCTTCTGGCGTGTGAGTGGTTATGTATGTTTTTATCTCCTCGTTGGTCATATACTATTGTTTAAATTCTGTTCTAATTTGATCCCTTGTCATACCCATTTTAATTTTTTCTTGTAATGAAATTAAGGAGTGCAATAAAGCTTCGGGACGAGGAGGACATCCAGGAATATAAACATCCACAGGAATAATATGATCAGCGCCTTTTACTACCGAATAAGTATTGTAAAAGAAAGGACCTCCGCTAATAGCGCAAGCACCCATTGCAATCACATATTTGGGATCGGCCATTTGATCGTACAAGCGTTTTAATACAGGGGCCATTTTATTTACGATAGTACCTGCGATAATAATTACGTCTGCTTGTCGTGGGGAGGCACGTGCTACTTCAAAACCAAAACGAGAAAAATCATATTTGGCTGAGGCAGTTGACATCATTTCAATACCACAACAACTAGTTGCGAATGATAATGGCCATAAGGAATTACTACGTGCCCAATTAATGACGTTGTCAAAAGTACTTACTACAATTCCGCCGCCTGGTGTTTCGTGGATAATACCCGGGAATGGGGGGTTACCCGCAATGTTTTCATTTAACTCCATTTTAGTGCGCCTTTTTTATGAGCATATAAAAAGCCCATGAATAAAATAAATATGAATACGATAATTTCAATAAGTGCAACCATGCCAACTTTTTTTACGACCACTGCCCATGGATACATGAATACTAATTCTACATCAAAAATTAAAAACAGTAATGCGAATAAATAATATCCAACATTAAATTGCTGCCAAGGGGAGGTATTAGTTGGGATACCACATTCATATGCTTGCCCTTTTTGTGGATTCTTTGAACCCTTGACTAAAATTTTTCCAACGATGATGCCACCTGCAGAAAAAGCGATGGCGGCAATGATTAAAGCTAATAAGGAAAT
>JBDKFR010000120.1:0-8596 GCA_039798645.1 Bacteroidota bacterium | reverse complement strand
ACAATTGCTGCAAGTTCAGGTGCCACTGCTGATGTAAATATTGAAACCAAAACATTAGTTACTTATAATGATCCTGCTTTGGTTAAAAAAACATTACCATCTTTAATTAAAGCAGCGGGTGAAATAAATGTATCTGAATCAACCTGGGTAACGGGTGCTGAAGATTTCTCATTTTATGCAGCTAAAGCACCTAGCTTTTTCTTTAATTTAGGCGCTCTTCCAAAAGGAACTGACCCAAGTAAAGCCGGCCCGCATCATACTCCAGATTTTTATTTAGATGAATCAGGTTTTATTGTAGGGGTAAAAGCATTTACGCAATTGGTATTTGACAATGCTAAATCGAAATAAGTAGCTATTAAAAATAAAGGAGTCTATTTTGACTCCTTTATTTTTATCATTATTTTGTATAATTTCTTGCTCCAAAAAGTAAGCTACCAATTCTAACCATATTGCTTCCTCTTGAAATTGCTAACGCATAATCACCACTCATTCCCATACTTAACACATCAAACTGACCATTTGGGAATGCCATTTTTGCTTTGTCAAAATAAGTTTTAAGTGTTGTGAACTCCTGATTTAATAGTTGTTGGTCTTCAGAAAAACTTGCCATACCCATTAAACCTCTAATACGAACATTGGTATATTGAGCAACTCTCCCACTTAACAAAAATTCATGTAATGCAGGTCCGTCGAATCCAAATTTTGTTTCTTCTGTAGCGATATGAATTTGAAGTAAACAATCAATAATTCTATTTTGCTTTAATCCTTGTTTATTAATTTCCTGTAATAATTTTTCTGAATCTACCCCGTGAATCATATAAACAAACGGAGCAATATATTTTACTTTATTAGATTGCAAATGACCAATAAAATGCCAGTTAATTGATGAAGGTAAACTTGCGTGTTTGTCTACTAACTCCTGAACATAGTTTTCTCCAAAATCTCGATGACCTAATTCATATAAAGCTTGAATATCCTCATTAGGCTTCGTTTTACTAACCGCAATTAGCTGAACTCCTTGATCGGCTAATTCCTTTATAATGGAAAGATATTGTTGCGTATTTACTGCCATTTATTATACTAATTTATACTTCAATACTAAATCGTGCTTCACTACAAATTTAAGCTTTACTTTAAATTTGTAATTCATTACAAACTTATCCTTTATCGTGTAATGCTTCGACCAATCACCATTTTCTGAATCTCACTAGTCCCTTCATATATTTGAGTGATTTTTGCATCACGCATTAATCTTTCTACATGAAACTCTTTTACAAATCCATATCCACCATGAATTTGAACAGCCTCTGTGGTAACCCACATAGCAGTATCACTAGCATGAAGTTTTGCCATTGCCGCTGTGGTGGTATAATCCAAATGATGATCTTTTTCCCAAGCTGCTTTATAACAAAGTAATCGAGCTGTTTCAATTTTTGTTGCCATTTCTGCCAATTTAAATTGAATCGCTTGATGTTCATGAATGGGTTTACCAAAAGTTTTTCTTTGTTTACTATAAGCAAGGGCTAATTCATATGCACCACTTGCAATTCCTAAAGCCTGTGCCGCAATTCCGATACGTCCACCATTTAATGTTTTCATTGCAAAATTGAAACCAAATCCATCGTCACCAATTCTATTTTCTTTAGGCACTTTTACATCAGTGAAAGAAATAGCATGTGTATCACTACCCCTTATTCCCATTTTGTTTTCTTTCACTCCCACTGTGATTCCGGGTGTATCTTTTTCAACAATAAAAGCATTGATACCCTTATGTCCTTTTGTATAATCAGTTTGTGCAATTACCAAATAAATGCTTGCAGTTGATCCGTTCGTAATCCAATTTTTCACACCATTTATAATATAGTGATCTCCATTATCAACGGCACTTGTGTGCTGATGAGTTGCATCACTTCCAGCTTCAGGTTCACTTAATAAAAAGGCACCGATATGCAATTGACCGTCTTTATTGCCTTGTGCTAAAGGTGTTAAATATTTTTGTTTTTGTTGTTCTGTTCCAAAATGTTCTAGCCCCCAACAAACCAAACTATTATTGACACTCATCGCAACACTAATACTACTATCCACTTTACTGATTTCCTCCATTGCCAACACATAACTAATTGTATCCATACCTGCTCCACCATAAGTTGGACTGGTCATCATACCCAAGAATCCTAAATTAGATAATTGAAGTAAAATGTCCTTTGCAACAATTTGTTTTTCATCTCTTTCAATAACACCAGGCAAACATTGTAATTGAGCAAATTCTCTTGCGGCAGTTTGAATCATTAACTGCTCGTCGGTTAGTTTAAAATCCATGTGAATTTATTTGGATAAATTTACGCTAACATTTGTTAGTAGGCAAATTATTTTAATTCCAATTTTTGCTGGATAATTTGAGCCATAACTGATTTGTCATCCTCAGTTATTATTGCGGTACTATCTTGTCTAAAATGTCGTTTAAACGCAAGCATAGCAGCTGTTGTATCTTTAACATCATAGCCAATCAACGCTAAAGCATATGGTACTGAAATATTATTTTGCAAGGCAAATTCCGGACTAGGATTAAACCATACACCATATCCATTTTGAGCTAGCGTCGCCCATGGGAAATGTATATTGGGGTCAACTTTTCTTTTAGGCGCAATGTCACCATGGCCAATAAAATTGGCAACGGGTATTTTATATTTATTTTTTAAAGTAGCCAATAAATTTAATAAACTATTTATTTGCTGAGGTTCAAATGGCTCAAACCCATTATTGTCTATTTCAATTCCAATGGAACTTGAATTGATATCCGAATTGTTTCCCCATTTAGCAATGCCACCATGCCAAGCTCTAAAATAATCATTGAGCATGTGATGCACTGTTCCATCTTTACAAATAACATAATGCGCACTTACTTTTGTTCTTTCTAAAGTAAAAGTTTTTAAAGTTTGTTCGCATGAATTTTGTGCAGTATGATGTATGATTACAAAATTTGGTTTGCGTAAATCAAAATTTGTAGTGCCTACCCATTGTGGAGCATTCATTCCATTTATAGTATCTACAACATCAAATGGCTTTGCTTTTAATTCCTTAATAAGTTGTTTAGCTTGTTGTTTATAGTAGCTATTTGTTTCCTTGTATGGGAATGTATTACATGCAAATACAAGAATAACTGCAATGAATAAATAATATCTAAGGAATGCTTTCTTCATAAGGAATTTAATAATTTGAGCTGCTTACTTATTTGAGCAGCTTAATATTTTATAATATAGTAAAAGAAAAATTTATAAATTACAAATCAATGCTTGGTTCTTGCTGACTGAGACAATGAAAACTACCCAATCCCCAAATGATATCAGTTGAATCAATACCCACTACTTCCCTATTTGGGAAACAAGTTTGTAAAATTTGCATTGCTTTATCGTCATTGGCACAACGATAAGTTGGCATAATGATATGTCCATTACTAATATAAAAATTGGCATAAGAGGCAGGCAACATTTGATCCTCATATATAACATCAGCAGGCATCGGCAATTCAACAATATTTAATTGCTTCCCATTAGCCAAACGCATTTGCTTTAATTCTTTTAAATTTTGTTGGAGTAATTCATAATTCTCTGACAACACATTAGATTCAACCACGGTCACAACAGTATCTTCATTTACAAAGCGAACTGTATCATCAATATGACCGTCGGTATCATCACCCACTATTCCTTCTGATACCCATAATACCTGTTCAACACCATAGTAATTACATAAATATCTTTCAATTTGATCTTGACTTAATTCAGGGTTACGATTTGGATTTAACAAACAACACTTTGATGTTAATACTGTTCCTGCTCCATTAAAATCCACCGAGCCACCTTCCATAATTATGTTAGGATAAAATACGGGAAGGTTCAATGCCTTTGCAATATGTGTTGGTATTTCGTCGTCTAAATCAAACGGAGGATATTTCCCTCCCCATGCATTAATATTCCAATCAATGATTGCTTTGGGTTGATCCTTATTATTTCTTATTAAAAAGGAAGGTCCATGATCCCTACACCAAGCATCATTGGTAGTATGTAAATAAAATTGAACGCGTGATAAATCAACGCCAGCCAATTCTAACATTTTTGTAGCAGACTGTCTCATTTTATCATTTACCACATTAATACAAACAAGCTCAGTTAAGGATACCACTTTTATAAATTCACAATAGGAAGGATAAATGGTTGCAATTTTTCCTGGCCAACTTTCCTCTTTATGAGGCCAGCTTAACCACATAGCGTCATGCTTTGCAAACTCTGCAGGAAAATAATATCCTAATGATTTTGGGGTTGGTGCACTATTAAGCATTTTCTTCGTCAATGTATCTTTTAGTAATTTGTTGATATGAATCTATACGTCTATCTCGTAAAAAAGGCCAATGTGTTCTATAGCTATCTGATTTTTCTGTTTCAATATCAACAACTGCAACCTCTTCCTGATCATGGGAAGCTTTATAAAGCAATGTACCAAAAGGATTACTCACAAAACTTCCGCCCCAAAATTTCATTAATCCATTTTGTTCAAGCCCAACTCGATTTACACTAATTACCGGAACGCCATTAGCGACTGCATGACTTCGTTGAATAGTTTGCCATGCATTATATTGTTCGGTATTTGTTGCTTCGTCTTGAGCAGTTGCCCAACCAATAGCTGTTGGGTAAAACAACATTTCAGCACCCATTAAACTTGTAATTCTTGCCGCTTCAGGATACCATTGATCCCAACATATTAATACGCCAATAGTAGCAAATTTTGTTTTAAATACTTTGTAGCCTAAATCACCAGGTGTAAAATAAAATTTCTCGTAATAAGCAGGATCATCAGGGATATGCATTTTACGATACTTCCCTAAATAGGTTCCATCTGCATCTAAAACTGCTGTTGTATTATGATAAAGTCCTTCAGCTCTTTTTTCAAATAATGATGCTATAATCACTACCCCTAATTCTTTCGCTATCAAGGAAAGTTCATCAGTTGTTTTACCAGGTATTGATTCCGCTAATTTAAAATTTTCGTAAGCTTCCACATCACAGAAGTACAAGGAAGTATATAATTCTTGTAAGCAAATAATATTAGCACCTTGCTTAGCCGCTTCTTTAATTTTTTCAATAGCCTTAGTCTTATTTGCTTGAACATCATTTGAACAAGACATTTGAACTAATCCAACTTTAACGATTGCCATAACTTTGAATTAAAAATATTTAATATTATTAAATAGTAGTTTAAATGATGCTGAATTACTATGTTTTATTTTGAATAATGGCATCCAAACTTCCAATGCCTAACATTTTTTTTGTGATAAAACCTTCTGCATATTGAACGCCTATTTGTTGTCCTAATTCTTTTGCTCTACCTTTTACAAATTCCAAAAATGCAGTTCCAGAAATAAATGTTTCAGGTTCTTTCGAATTGGGATCATAAAACTGCGAGCTATGTGCTAAAATAGCCTCCATTTTTTTATCCATAAAGCCACTAATGTCCACCACAAAATTGGGGGTTAAACTTCTTGATTGAATATAATGGAATACTTGAGTGGGTCTCCATGCCGATTGCTCAATTCCATTATGGGTAGTTTTTAATTTTGAAAGTCCAGATAAAAATGCAGCATCCTCCACTAATTTAGCTGCTCTTCCATGGTCTGGATGACGATCCTCAGGAGCATTACAAAAAATGATGGAAGGTTGAAATCGACGAATGGTTTCAATAATTGAAAATTGATTTTCAGAATTGTTTTCAAAAAAACCGTCAGCCATACCTAAATTATCACGAACAGACAATCCCATTATTTGACTTGCTAATTGTGCCTCTTTAAGTCTTTGAGAAGTTGTGCCTCTTGTCCCCAATTCTCCTTTTGTTAAATCAATGACCCCTACTTTTTTACCTTCCGCTATAGCACTTAATAAAGTACCTGCACAACCTAACTCAACATCGTCCGGATGTGCTCCAAAAGCAAGTATATCTAATTTAAGCATCATTAAAATTTAATGGAACAAAGGTAAGTAAAAAAAACCCTCTCTTACGATTGCAAGAAAGGGTCTGAATTTTATATAAAATGGGACTTTTAAAAGTCTTCTTCTATTTTTTCTTTGCGTAACGCTTGTTGAACTTGTCGATACGACCAGCAGTGTCAACTAACATGTTTTTACCAGTGTAAAAAGGATGTGAAGTGTTTGAAATCTCCAATTTAATAACTGGGTATTCATTACCATCTTCAAATAAAATTGTTTCTTTAGTAACAGCAGCTGATTTGCTTAAAAAAGAAGTTCCGTTACTCATGTCTTTGAAAACTACAAAACGATAGCTTTCTGGGTGGATACCTTGTTTCATTATGATGAATTTTTAAGGAAGCACGGTTTTTGCCGTACAATTATTTAATAGGACGCAAAACTAGGCTAAATTGCCCTTTTTGCCAAATTTTTGAGCTTTTGAAGCTAGATTAGGACTTCATATTGATAAATTGTAATGGAACACCGAAATCTTCCGATCTACAAGCAGCTATAACTTCTTGTAAATCATCAATTTTCTTGCCAGTTACACGAATAATATCATCCATAATGGCTGTTTGAACCTTCAATCCTTTGTCTTTAATAAACTTCACCATTTTCTTTGCATCCTCTTGCTTTAAACCGTTACGAACAGGGACATCTTTTTTAAAGGTTTTTCCACTTGGTTGTGGATCCTTGCTTAAATCAAAGGCATTGGCATCAATACCTTGTTTAATGGACCTACTTAAAAGTACATCCACAATTTGTTGAACTTTCATTTCAGAGTCAGACTCCAATTTGATTAAATAGTCCTTTTTATTTAAATCAATTACCACGTGTATTCCCTTGAAATCGAATCGGTTAGTAATTTCTTTTTTAACAACATTCACCGCATTATCTAAGGCTTGAATGTCTACTGAACTCGCTAAGTCAAATGATGGCATATATTATGTATTAAGCGTTTGAAATTGTTTTAGAGAACCACTTTTTGGAAAAGACCAGAAAGATAATTCCCCCTAAAATTAAGAAAGTTGAAATTAATTCAGCCTGAGTAGGCTCAAAAGGTAAAGAATGAATTCGGTTATTTACCCTGATTTTTTCAATTAAAAAGCGTTCGGAACCTGCAAAAATTAAATACATACCCGTCAAAATACCGGGTTGGGTGATTTTTCGGCGTACCATCCACATAATTCCGAATAAAATAAACATACCGATTACCTCGTAAAAAGTGGTTGGGTAAACAGGTAAAGGAAGCTGATTGCAATAATTACCTAGGCAACCTGGAATAGCTACCCCCTCATTCACTACATTATGTGGATAGGTATATGCCCACATCCAATCGGGTAACCAAGAAAATGGTTTTGGCGAGAAATTAGGAATACCCCAATCACCATCACCACTTATATGACATCCAATTCTTCCGGCAGCATATGCAAATAACATAGTTGGTGCCATTGCATCTGCAAAATGAATTACATGAATTTTAAATCGTCGTATGTAAATTATAATTGCAATAGTTGCAATTATTAAACCTCCATAAAAAGTTAATCCACTAAAAGAAATTAAAGATCCAATTGGGTCTTTTGCAAAGTCATCTAAGTTTTCAAGATTGTGAAAAACTTTTGCTCCAATGAATCCCCATAATGCTGCTTGTAAAACAATATCACCTACTCTATCATGTGGCCATACGGAATAAGTTTTTGTAACAGGTTTGTCTAATTTGACTTTATCTTTTTCTTTCCATTTAAGAAAGGTCATGATGACCGCTACAAAAAATCCTGCAGCCCAACTTCCCTGCATTGATAAAATGAATGCTTGGGTATTATTAAGTGCATTTTCAATGACAAATGCGCCAATAATTTTGAATCCGAACAAAAAACCAAAAATAAAACTAGTCGCTAACTCTGATGGAGTTGCAGGTGCACCTTCGGTGTAATTTTCCTCAACTGAAATAAATTCTCCTAATGCTTCCTTTCGTTTTAACTCCAAATACAATACATACCCTGATGCCACGAAAGCCAATGCCACAAAGAATCCAAAGGAATTGATTAGTTTTAACGCGTTTAATTTTAACCCTAATAAGTCTTCAAATAAATAATATAAATTAGGATACATATTTTAGTTTAATTGTATAATGCAATGTTAGCAAGAAATATCCACTTTAACCTATTTAGCCATAAAAAAGGCCACACTAGAAAGTGCGGCCGTATTTTACTAACCCATCTAAAAACAAAAACCCTTTAATATTTTTATTAATTGCAATGTTCTTTGAACAAAGAAATTAAATGTTGTGCGATCACTTGAGCAGGAGTACCTTCAATATGATGTCTTTCCACCATGCTTACTAATTCTCCGTTTTTAAATAGTGCGATTGCAGGAGAAGAAGGAGGATAAGGTAAGTGGTATTCTCTTACTTTATTAACTGCTTCCATATCATATCCAGCGAAACTTGTAGTGATTCTGTCTGGTTTGATAGTTGAATTTGCAACAGCCATTAAAACACCTGGTCTACATGCACCTGCTGAACAACCACAAACTGAATTTATCACAACTAATGTTGTACCATCTTGTTTCACTGCTTG
>JBDKFR010000119.1:0-12381 GCA_039798645.1 Bacteroidota bacterium | reverse complement strand
CATTTCTTCTGATTTGGATTCAAATTGACGAATAAGTTGCATCAATTCATACCAATACAGGTAGGTTTCTTTTGAAAAATTTTGGGCCACAGTCCTTTAATTTTGAGGAGCAAATATACTGATTTTTGCGTTAAAATATGGCAAAAACAGCCTTATGCTTCGTTTAAAAATGGGTATTTATAGTCAGCAGGCGGATTAAAGGTCTCTTTAATCGTTCTAGCACTCAACCAGCGGTATAAATTAAGCATACTTCCAGCCTTATCATTGGTTCCGGAAGCCCTAGCACCTCCAAAAGGTTGTTGACCAACCACAGCACCTGTGGGCTTATCATTTATATAGAAGTTACCTGCTGCATGACGTAATTTTTGGGTTGCTAATTCGATTGCTTCCCTGTCTTGAGAAATAATTGCACCAGTTAAAGCATATTTGGAAGTGCTGTTAACTAATTCTAATGTTTTTTCAAATTTTGTAGCGGGGTAGGTATAAATCGTTAATACTGGGCCAAATATTTCCTCACACATGGTTAAATATTTTGGATCTGATGTCTCTATAACTGTTGGTTCTACAAAATACCCCAGTTTTTTACTAAAGTTCCCACCCACTAAAATTTTTGCTTTTTTATCTTTCTTAGCCTTGTTTATATAACCTGCAATTTTATCAAATGATTTTTCAGAAATCACTGCATTCACAAAATTGGAGAAATCTTCTACCGTTCCAACTTTCATTGATTGAACAGCTTTGACTAATTTTTCTTTAACACCAGCTGCAATATTACTTGGTAAATAAGCTCTTGAAGCAGCTGAACATTTTTGACCTTGATATTCAAATGCACCTCTCGCTAAAGCAGCTACAACAGTATCAATATCAGCACTTGGATGTACCATAACAAAATCTTTGCCTCCTGTTTCGCCAACAATTCTAGGATAAGATTTATAATTTCCGATGTTTTCTCCTATTTGTTTCCACATATGATTAAACACACCAGTTGATCCGGTAAAATGTACACCCGCAAAATCAGGATGTTTAAAACAAATATCACCCAATATTGGCCCATCAACGTAAATCATATTTATAACACCATCAGGAAGTCCTGCTTCTTTCAATATTTTCATAAATAATTGAGCAGAATAAATTTGAGCATCTGATGGTTTCCAAACAACCACATTGCCACACATAGCAGCTGAACTAGGAAGATTAGCACCAATCGCCGTAAAATTAAATGGAGTTACGGCTAATACAAATCCTTCTAAACCACGCCACTCCATGCGATTATGAATACCGGGAGCTGAAACCGGTTGCTGTTTATATATCTCACTTAAAAAATGTACATTGAATCTTAAGAAATCAATTAATTCACAAGCAGCATCTATCTCTGCTTGAAATGCATTTTTACTTTGTCCAAGCATGGTTGCCGCATTCATTTCAAATCGATATTTAGTCGCTAATAAATCGGCTGCTTTTAAAAATATATGTGCTCTTGCTTCCCAACTCATATTGGCCCAACTTTCACGCACTTTTAAGGATGTGTTAATGGCTTGTTCAACGTGTTGTTTGTTTCCCAAATGAAAATGTCCTAATGTATGGCTTAGTTCATGCGGTGGATGAATGGCTACTTTTTTACCAGTGCGCACTGCTTTTCCGTTAATGTACATTGGTATGTCTAAAGTCTTTTTCTTTAAAGAAGCTAGCGCTTTTTTCAAAGCCAATTTTTCAACTGACCCTGGAGCATATGATAATACGGGCTCATTTACAGGGGTAGGGTAATTAAAATATCCAAATTGCATAAAGTATAATTATATAAAACAAAAATAAGCAATAAATAAACATCTGTTAGGAAATGATCATAGGGAATAGTAGAATACATTAAATTTGTTTAATAATTACCAAGCATGCGATATATATTAGTCGACATACCCGACAGAGAAAATTTTTATCCATTTACGCTAACTAAGTCTTTAGCTGATTGTCGCGTTGGCATTTATACTTTCAAAGAAAGATGGGAACAATATTTACAAGCCGAATGTGGCATTTATACAATCGCATATTTGCAAATATTATATGCTGACTCCGCAGTTTTAAACACACAAGATTCGCTTTATTTTATCAATACTACCTGCATTCCTTCTCCTGATTTAGTAGCACAAATTAATAGCTTAAAAGATGGTGAAAAATTGGTTAGTAAATCCGGTAAGTGGATCGCGACCAAAACGAATGAAAGATTACTACCTAAAATTTTATTAGCCAATCATCCACCCATCAATTATGACGGGGCTAATTTTATCAATAACGCTATTCATTTATTATCCCTTCATAAACAGTTTATACAAAGAGATTTTGAATGGGTAAAGAAAAATAGTACTTCTTCTGTTTTAGAAAGTTCCAATAGAATTATGGCTCCAGAAAATATTTTCGTGGAACCAGGTGCAACTGTTTTATGTTCAAATTTAAATGCAACAGATGGCCCAATATATATTGGTAAAGATGCACTTATCATGGAAGGCGTAAGCATTAGAGGCCCCTTTGTTTTAGGAAAAAATGCTGTTGTTAAAATGAATACAAGCATTTATGGTTCTACTACTATTGGCCCAAATTGCCTTGCAGGAGGAGAGATTAAAAATTCAATTATGATGGGTTGCTCAAACAAAGGACATGAAGGATATTTAGGAGACAGCATTATTGGATTTTGGTGCAATTTGGGTGCAGGAACAAGTAATAGTAATATTAAGAATACGGCAGGTGAGATTCAAATGTGGAATGAATCAAAGCAAATTTGGGAATCAATTGGGCAAAAGATGGGCATGTTGGTTGGTGATTACACAAGATTCGCCATTCAATCTAGTATCAATACAGGCTCATATATAGGCGTTTGTGCAAATATTTTTGGAAATGGTCTGCTTCCAAAGCATATCCCCAATTTCACTTGGGGAATTACAAAGGGTTATCGTTTAGATGAAATATTTGAAGACATCAATAACTGGAAAAAATTAAAAGGAATTAACATTTCTTCAGCTGAAAAAGAGATTCTGAGATACCTGTATCAATTATCTGCTTAAAGCTATTTTATAGCTATATAGCCTTAATTTTAATTACCTTTGCATGGCAAAATAGTTATATAAAATATTACAAATAATTAAAATATGAGAAAGCAAATAGCAGCGGCTAACTGGAAAATGAATTTAAGCTTTACAGAAGCTGAGACTTTATTAAATCAATTATTGGCAACCGAACATAATTTAAATGCTAATCAAGAAGCCATCTTTGCTGTTCCTGCTATATATATTCCATTAGCTACTCAAAAATTAGCTGGCAAAAACAATGTTTTTGTTGCAGCACAAAACTGTCATCCTAAATCAAATGGAGCTTATACTGGTGAAATTTCTGCACCGATGTTTGCATCTGTTGGCGTGAAACATATTGTTTTAGGTCATTCTGAAAGACGTGAATATTTTAATGAATCAGATGCTTTTTTAGCAGAAAAAACAGACGCTGTTTTAGCCGCAGGTAGTACACCTATTTTTTGTTGCGGAGAGCCATTAGAAATTCGTGAAGCAGGGACACAAAATAGTTTCGTTGAAACGCAACTAAAGAATTCTTTGTTTCATTTATCTGCTGACCAAATAACTAAAGTAGTTATCGCATATGAACCAATATGGGCAATTGGAACAGGAAAAACTGCTTCAAGTGAACAAGCACAAGAAATTCATGCATATATCAGATCGGTATTTGCTGTAAAATATGGTCAAGCAATTGCTGATCAAATTTCTATTTTATACGGAGGTAGTGTTAAAGCTGCCAATGCAAAAGAAATTTTCTCACAACCCGATGTAGATGGCGGATTAGTTGGCGGGGCTTCTTTAATTGCCACTGAATTTGCTGCTATAATTAATGCACTTAAATAGATTTTAAAAGACTAGTTTCATTACATGAAGAACATAAGAAATTTTTGTATCATCGCCCATATTGATCACGGTAAAAGTACCTTGGCTGATCGTTTATTAGAACACACCAAGACTATTACAGAACGTGAAATGATGAACCAGGTATTGGATGATATGGATTTAGAACGTGAGAAAGGAATTACCATTAAGAGTCATGCGATTCAAATTAATTATATTCATAAAGGCGAGACGTATACGTTAAATTTAATTGACACCCCAGGACACGTTGACTTTAGTTATGAAGTAAGCCGTGCGTTAGCGGCTTGTGAAGGTGCTCTTTTATTGGTAGATGCTTCACAAGGTATTCAAGCACAAACAATTTCTAATTTATACTTAGCATTAGACAATAATTTAGAAATCATTCCAGTGATTAATAAAATCGATATGGATGGAGCTAAAATTCCAGAAGTAACGGATCAAATTATTGATTTAATTGGATGCAAGCAGGAAGATATTTTATTGGCAAGTGGAAGAAGCGGTATTGGTATTGAAGAAATATTACAAGCTGTTTGCGAACGTATTCCAGCCCCAGTGGGTGATCCAGAAGCGCCTTTACAAGCATTAATTTTTGATAGTGTATTTAATAGTTTCAGAGGTATTATCGTTTACTATCGAATCATGAATGGTGTTTTAAAGAAGAATGATAAAATACAATTTGTAGCCTCAGGAAGAGATTATATCGCAGATGAAGTTGGCGTATTGAAATTAGCCATGACACCTAAAGCAGAAGTAAGAGCAGGTGATGTAGGTTATATTATCACGGGTATTAAAAATGCAAAAGAAGTTAAAGTTGGAGATACCATTACACTTGCTAATAATCCTGGTGAAATGATTAATGGATTTGAAGAAGTGAAACCTATGGTATTCGCAGGTATTTATCCAGTTAACACAGATGAATTCGAAGAGCTTCGTGATTGCATGGATAAACTTCAATTAAATGATGCATCATTAACTTTTGAATTAGAAACTTCACAGGCTTTAGGCTTTGGATTCCGTTGCGGATTCCTTGGTTTATTGCATATGGAAATTATTCAAGAGCGTTTAGAACGTGAATTCAATCAAACCGTTATTACCACTGTTCCAAACGTAAGTTTCATTGCCTATACAACACGTAAGGAAAAGATTATTGTGAATAATCCGACTGAAATGCCGGATCCAGTAAAAATTGATTACATAGAGGAACCATTTATTAGAGCCCAAATTATTACTACTCCTGATTATATTGGTAATATTATCACTTTATGTTTAGGCAAACGTGGCATGTTAATCAATCAAAGTTATTTAACACCATCTCGTGTGGAGTTAATTTTTGAAATGCCTTTAACTGAGATCGTATTTGACTTTTATGATAAATTAAAGAGTGGAACGCGAGGATATGCTTCATTTGATTATACGCAAATTGGATTTAGAGAGGCAGATATTGTGAAGATGGATATTTTATTAAATGGAGAGAAGGTCGATGCTTTGAGTGCTTTAATTCATAGAGGTAAATCGGCTGAATTTGGTCGTAAACTTTGTGAGAAATTAAAAGAACTTTTAACTAAACAACAATTCCAGATTGCTATACAAGCAGCTATTGGAGCGAAAGTTGTTGCTCGTGAAAATATATCTGCTATGCGTAAGGACGTAACTGCTAAATGTTATGGTGGTGATATTAGTCGTAAACGTAAATTATTAGAAAAGCAGAAAGAAGGTAAAAAGAGAATGCGCCAAATTGGAAATGTGGAAATTCCACAAGAAGCATTCTTGGCAGTGTTGAAACTTGATTAGATTACTGTTCTGTTTCTGTTTCGGGCATTACCCATTTACCATTTTTCCATGTAAAGAAAACTTCATTTCCTGTAGGAACTAGCGTGCTTTTCATTTTCAAATCATTATTGGTACTTGATAATTCTGATAATATGATTTGTTTGGACTCACTATTGTACTTTATATAAGCATTGCTCCCTTTTTTATAGTAATAGACAAAGCGTTCAACAGGCGCATCAGGATAAGTCTCGTCTTTTGGATAAGTGAAATAATTTCCACCAAATATGGGCTCATCTTTTTCGAAACGAATAACTTCAATTACTTTTCTAGAAGTGAAATTATTGAAGTCATCAAAGCCTAATAAAGTATAGAATTTTGTGTTATTATTTTCGGTTAGTACTATGTCATAATATATTGCACCCATCCATTTTTTTCTATTACAAATTTCAATTTCAGGTGCATCAAATGTTTCTGATCTATCAAAAAAGGGCAATAATTTCAATTTACCATCTGGCGTATTCATTTGCAAGGCCGCTCTTTGCAAACAAGTGTCGTCATTTAATTTAAGTTGCCAACTAAAAATTTTGAATTTTTTATCGGGTGAAATTATTTGACTAACTGTTTTTAATGAATCAAAGGTATAATTGAATGAATAAGGCGTATTTAGTGTTTTTACAAAAGATCTCGTAAAAATACTATCCGCTATGTATCTGTTATCAATGTTACTGTCTTCGATTATTTGGATTGCCAATTTTTGTAATGATATGCCGGTACTATCTGCACTAATTTGCCCATTTGAAAATTTGAATGTAACTAATAGGAAAAATGAAAATAATATTTGCTTCAGCATAATTGAAATTAGGAAAAATTTATGCTATAATGACTGTGCAAAAGTTAATAAATTATCAAAACGATAATCAATAATAGGATTAGGGTAGGGAGTTTCAGGGTGTGTGGTTGCTAAAAATACTGTATGTAAGCCAGCGTTACGACCAAAATACATATCGCTAGTTCTATTACCCACCATGATGGACTGTTCAAAATGAATATTTGGAAATTGTTGTTTTGCTTGAAATGCCATTCCAGGTTGAGGCTTTCTATTGGGTGAATCATTATCTAAATCAGGACAAAAATATATATGGTCAATTCTACCACCAACTTCTTGAATTTTTGATTGCATGTTTGAATGAATTTCCAATAAATCATGGGTTGACATTAAACCCTTGCCAATACCTTTTTGATTGGTCGTAACTACAATAGTTTCAAACTTAGATGCCAAAATAGGGAGGGCTAGTAAACTCTCGTCGTAAAATTGAAACTCACTCCAGGATTTTACATAATCGTCCTTTTTTTCAACATTTATAACTCCATCTCTATCTAAAAATAAAGTCCAATTAAAATTAACATCTGACAATTGAAAAGGCATAATTATGGGGCTTATGTAAATTGGACTATTTGCCAAAAATGTTAATCTCTACTAATTCACAAATAATATGACCAACTAAAATATGTGATTCCTGTATTCTAGGAGTTGTATTAGAAGGTATATTAATTAAATAATCACCAAGGTCTTTCATTTTACCTCCATTCTGCCCAGTAAATCCTATAGTTGTAACACCAATTGTTTTTGCCATTTCAAATGCCTTAACAATATTACCTGAATTACCTGATGTGCTAATACCTACCAACACATCGCCTTTTTTTGCTAATCCTTCTAACAAGCGTGCATAAATTACATCATAGCTATAATCGTTAGCTACTGCAGTTAAATAGGATGTATTACAATGTAATGCATCGGAAGGCAAAGCCTTTCTGTCTTTATAAAAACGACCCGAAAATTCAGCAGCCAAATGTTGCGCGTCTGCTGCACTTCCTCCATTCCCAGCAAAATAAACAGCATTGCCATTTTGAAATGCTTTAGTAATGACATCGGTTACGGTTGCAATTTGGTTAACCAAATTAACATCTGCAAGTAATTGTTGTTTTACTTCGATGGAAGATTTTATAATATCTGAAATCGCTTGAATTGACATAATATATTATTATTAATAACTTACCTTTTGGTAAGTTTTGTTATAATTGTTGATGTAAAATTAAAAAATTATTCGCCATTTGTTCCCAACTATACTTTTTCTTTTCTTCTTTTATATTATTTGAATAGTATTCATTCCCATTTTGGTATAATATTTGAATGCCTTTCGTAATATCCATTTCATTCGGTTCTACCACAACGCCCACTTTGCCATTTGGGACTGTATCGGCTAAAGCGCCAACATTCGTCACTAGCATTGGGATCTCAAAATGATAGGCTAATGGCGTAACACCACTTTGTGTAGCATGTTTGTATGGCTGTATAATAAAGTCTGCACTACAAACGTAGTTTCGCACATCGCAATCTGCCACAAATTGGGTATGTAAAATAACAGATGATTCAATTCCTAAATGTTTAATTAAATCATAATAAGGTTGTGCGTCTTCATAAAATTCTCCAACAATCATCAATTTTATGCCGGCTTCCTTAATAACATTTTGCGCCATTGCTTTCAATAACAAATCCAGGCCTTTATATTGTCTTATAAAACCAAAAAATAATATTATTTTATCATTGTTGTCAATGCCTATTACCTGTCTAGCAGTTTCCTTTGATACCCGATCACCAAAATGATTAAATATCGGATGCGGAGATAAAAGGGTAGGCTTGGTTGAAAATAACTTTACATCCTTGGTTACTTTATCACTCATGGTTAAAAATCCATCCATTGCACCAGAAAAGTATTTTGTAAATATTTCATCTCCAATTCTTTTCTCATGGGGAATCATATTGTCAACTATGGCAATTACTTTAGTGTGTTTGTTTGATTTTGCTATTTTACAAATAGTACCTAAACTGGGTGCTAAAAATGGAATCCAATATCTAACGATGATTAAGTCTGGTTTTTCTTTCCTTAATTTTAGTCCAATGCGTACCCAATTAAACGGGTTGATGGAATTGATTCCAGCATGAATGGAAACGTCCTTTGGTGCTGGTTCATTTGTGTATTGAGATGTACCTGGAAAAAGAAACGACGGATATTGTAAGCTAAACGTTTCGATCCTAGTCTTAATATTTTTTTCAGTAAAAGTTCTGGCTAACTGCTCATCAAAGGCTGATAATCCACCTCGTAGAGGCCAACCTGGCCCAATAATTACAATTGAGCTTACCATCCTGTTTTTTCAGAAATTAAATAACTATTTCTATCTGGAGCATTTCTATTTATTAATTCAGCTACAAATCCTGCTAAAAATAATTGAACGCCAATAAGCATGCTCGTTAAAGCAATATAAAATGCCGGCTTATTGGTAATACCTGTTTCTGGATGTAAAAATTTTGAAATAGTAATGTAGCCAACTGAACCTAAACCAATTAAAAAGAATAAAGTACCAATGAGTCCAAAAAATTGCATTGGTTTTTTCCCAAACTTAGATAAAAACTGAATGGTCATTAAATCTAAAAAACCATTTACAAAACGCTCCCAGCCAAACTTGGTGGTACCATATTTTCGAGCTTGATGTACCACTACTTTCTCACCAATTTTTTTAAACCCTGCCCATTTTGCTAAAATGGGAATATATCTATGCATTTCACCAAATACCTCAATACTCTTAACCACTTTTAATTGATATGCCTTAATACCACAATTAAAATCATGAAGTATTATTCCAGAACTTTTTCTAGCAACAGCGTTATAAATTTTAGATGGAATATTTTTTGTAAATGTATTATCGTATCTCTTTTTTTTCCATCCACTCACTAAATGATAACCCTGATTTATGATCATATCATAAAACTCTGGTATCTCGTCCGGAGAGTCTTGTAAATCTGCATCCATGGTTACTACTATATCACCCTGTGCTGCCTTAAAGCCTTCGTTGAGTGCTGCTGATTTGCCATAGTTTCGTTGAAAACGAATTCCTTTTAAAGCGTTGAATTCTGTTCTTAATTGTTCGATCACTGACCAGCTTTCATCATCACTTCCATCGTCAACCATGATTACCTCATAGCTAAATTTATTTTCTTGCATCACACGATCAATCCACCTAATTAATTCAGGCAATGATTCGGCTTCATTAAATAGAGGAATGACTACTGAAATTTGCATAGGATGATTTTATCAATAAATTATTGAGCCGCGTTATCTGAAAATGGATTTGGATTCTTTTTCGCTACAGCAGCTCCAATTAAAGAACCAATTGCACCTAATACGCCGGTTCCAATGATGGCGCCACCTAAAGCAAATGGGATGAAAAATTTCCTTGTCATTGTCATGGCTTGATCAACCATTTCGTCAGTCATTTTTGGATTTTCCAACATTTTTTTCTTTGATAAATCCAATACTTTTTCTAACATATCAGGAAATAAAACTTTAAATGCTAGTAAGGTATACACTGAAGATATTACAATAACTACAGCTGTGGTTTTAAAACCATGTGCAAATAAATTGCCGAATGTTACATTATGTCCATTCTGATTTGAATACAAAATTGCTCCATAAATTAAACCTCCAATGAAAATCGCATAGTTAACATAACTTAATGCACTCATTTCATATAAATTAAAAACATAAATAACAATTGAAAATACAATTGATATTACACTTAGTATTAAACCTTTTACAATATGGGTAGTTACTTGATTTTCCATTTTTTTATTATTTATTTAAGAATTTAAATTCAATTTATTTTTTACAAAAGTACCTATGATTTTTCCATTAAAGGTCATATCCCAAAAAGGTGAATTGGCAGATTTACTTTTGGAATTATTTTTGGCTAAACAAGTAACATCATTATTTGAATACATTGTTAATTCAGCAGTAGCACCTTCCTGAATGGTAGCAGGTGATAATTTAAATATTTTTCTAGCATTGCTTGAGAATAATGAAACCATTTGGTCATCTGATAGTTTAGGCAATACCTGTTTAACAACTGCAAAACATGTTTCAATACTTGCTATCCCTTCATTCGCATTTTCAAATTCAATTGTTTTGCCATCCCAATCCTGTGGAATGTGATGAGCGCTAATACAATCAACTATACCATTTTCAACCGCCTTTAATAAGGCTTGTTGATCTAGTTTTGTTCTTAATGGTGGATTTACTTTCAATAAAGTATTGTAATCATTTAAATCTTCATCCGTGAAAAATAAATGGTATGGCGTAACGCTACAAGAAATATTTAATCCTTCTTTTTTTGCCTCAGCTATTTTTTCAATTCCTTTTGCAGTGCTTACTCCTGAAATATGCAATTTTGATTTTGTATATCTCAGCAATTCAATGTCTCTTGCAATAATTAATTCCTCAGCAATGGAAGGTATACCTGGCAAGCCTAATTTAGTAGAAATAATGCCTTCATTCATTAAACCCAAACTTCCAATACTTTTATCAATTGGCAATTGAATAACAGTTCCGTCAAAAGCTTTTACATATTGTAATGCTTTTAAAAACAATAAGGTAGATTGAATAGGATGTAGGCCGTCACTAAAAGTAATTGCTCCATTTTCATGCATGTCAATCATTTCAGCTAGTGCTGTTCCCTCTAATTTTTTAGAAATAGCCCCAATCGGTAAAACATGAATGGGTAATAATTCATTTTGTTGTTTGATATAAGTTACTTGAGATTTAGAATCAACAACAGGTTTTGTATTGGGTAAAGTAAAAACAATTGTGAAACCACCTTGCTGAGCAGCAGCAGCACCAGAGGCTAATGTTTCCTTGTGTTCAATACCTGGATCACAGAAATGAGCGAAAGTATCTACAAATCCAGGTGCTACGATAAGTCCATCAATTGCTACTGTTTTATCAGCAGTACCAGTATAGTTATCAGAAATGGAAACAATTTTATGATTTTCCAGCAGAATATCTTTGATTTTGCCATTAAAAGGCGACTGATTATCAGCAATTTTGACCTGCTTGAGTAAGGTTGTCATTAAGTCAATAATATTTAATGCAATATACCTTGTTTTTTTCTATTTGACCCTATATTTGTCCCCCAAAATCAGCAATTTTAGGCCTAAAAGGTCATTTCGGGTGGTAGCGCAGTCCGGTAGCGTACACGTCTGGGGGGCGTGTGGTCGCAGGTTCAAATCCTGTTCACCCGACCAAAAAAGTAAATATAAGCCACAACGCAAGTTGTGGCTTATTGTTTTAAAGAACGAATAAATCAAGCTTGCTTGAATTTATAAGTGATTTAAAACAAAGCAGACCACGCAGTGGGCTGATATTTATATGCTTTTCCAGTGAGGGTATATGGATTAAGCGAACGAAGTGAGCTAAATCCCAAAAGGGTACTAGGATTAAGCGAACGAAGTGAGCTAAATCCCGGGAGGTTAACTAGGATGAATTAAACTAAGAGACATTAATCCTAGTCAACCTCAAATTCCCATATTTTCCTTAAATTTAAAAACATAAAATCAACCCTATGCGTACAATTCATTTAAGGAAGACTATTCTATTTTTTATTGCCATCTTAGTTTACAGCAATTTACAAGCACAAAAAGCAGTTGATGCTGCTAAAGTAAATGCAATGAAATCAAAAGCATTACAGATTGTTGAATCAAAAGCTAAAAATATTCAAGAAATGGTGGATATGGTTTTTAGTTTTGGAGAATTAGGATTTCAAGAAATAGAAACATCAAAATATTTAACCGATGTGTTAGAAA
>JBDKFR010000118.1:0-4884 GCA_039798645.1 Bacteroidota bacterium | reverse complement strand
GTTTTTTCAATCATTTTTTTCTGCGCAACTACCGTTACTTTATTTAAATCGGTATTGTCTTCTAATAAATTAAGATCTTTTAAATAAACCTCATTTTGTTCGGGGTTAAGCCTCACATTTTTAATAATTGGCACATAACCTACCAATTTCATTTTTATTAAATAATTTCCGTATTCAAGATTGGTAAAATGAAACATACCTGCACTATCGGAAGCCTCGTAAAAAAGTACTTTAGTTGAATCCTTTACGTTTGAAATAGTTACAGTTACAAATTCCAAAGCCTTGCCATTATTCACTATATTACCTTTAATAGTCCCTTGAGCATTTAGTGAAATGTTAATTACTAAAAGGAAAAATAGTATAAAATATTTTCTCATTATTACATTTAATCGCCCAAAACTATACAATTCACTATCAACAATTATTTAATTTATTTGAACGGCATTTTGTAATAAATTCTATTATTTAAATATTACTAGCTATTATAACGATGTGCTATTCAATTAATCTTTTTTGTTTAGGTGCTTATTTTCCTTTCCAACCATCACTAATTCCTTTTCTAAAATCACTTGCAGCACTTCCAACCTCATAGCCAAATAAACCAGCAACAACTGCTAAGTGTATAATGAGGACTACTTTTTGCCATGTAGGTCTTTGTTTCCATGGTTGTGTTTGATCGAATGGATCAAAGGCTAGTGCAATGCCCATAAAAGTGGCAGCTTCTCCAGCAGCATGCTTAAAAGCAAGTTCGTAAATACCAAAAAGTACGAAACCGATGTAAATAAATTTGTTAAAGGTGGAGTTCATGATTTATTTATTGAATGGTGTTAGTTAATATTAAATTGAAATCAAACAATAGTAAGACAAAATTATATAATTTGTATATATCTTACATAATAAATCAACAATAATGCGATACATACTTTCTGTTTTTTTGCTTTTAATAAGTTTTGTTTCATTTGGACAAATGTTAAACGATAGCCCATTTAATGCAAGTATTTTAAATCCTAAGTATAAAAAACAAAAGGGCCCCAATATTTTAATCGATGCTGGGCATCATAATTTTATAGTTGAAATGGGGCTTATTAAGCCATTTGTAGATTTGTCTACCAATGATGGGTATAAACCAATTATAGATTCTGGCGTTTTCACATCCGCTTATTTAGCCAAGTATCAAATGGTACTAATTACACCAGCTATGCCATTTAAGTTTGGCTCAAAAAAAGAAGTTACCACCGAAATTACTTTTACAACCGATGAACTTATTGCCTTAAAAGATTGGGTAATGAAAGGAGGTTCCTTAATCATGTTAAGTGAACATGCACCTATCGACAAATCAATGACTCCTTTATTCAATACTTTTGGTATTCAATTAAGTATTGGTGCTGTTGTTGATTCAGTAAATTATGATACCAATATAAAGTTTCCAAATGTGGAAACCATATTATTATTTAATAGTAAAAATGGTCTTTTAAATAGTAATCACCCGATTATTACAGGAGTTAATAAAAATGAAATAGTTGACAATATTGAAACCTATACAGGATGCGGTTTAACTGGCGAAGGATATACCAATATTTTCAAATTATCACCGTCGGCAAAAATTAGAAAATGGAGTGCCAGCCAGCCATCAGGCGGGGGTGATTCACAATGTTTAGCAGGTAGCTTTGGAAAAGGCAAAGTTGTTGCTTTGGGAGATTGTAATGGATTCACCGCAATGTATGTAAATAACGGTGGTAAAAAATTTTCCGCAGGTATGCAGGTTGAAGAGTTTGACTGGAAGCAGTTTGTATTAAACACTTTACATTGGTCGTCGAATTATTAATCATTCAAAAATGCAATAATATTATATTCTGTTTTTAACCTCCTCAAAAGCGGCATCATAATCATCTCTTAATGTTCCCATAATCCTATCCCAAAAAAGTAAATACAAGCCATAGTTTCCTTTAAAGTATTTATGATGTTGATTATGACAAACCGAAGTATTTACCCATTTACCGATAAGTGATTTATTGAATTGTTTTGGATATAATTCCCAACCTAAATGGCCATAAATATTATATATAATTGAGAAAAGAAAAAATATAGGTGTGTGTGATTTATGAAGAGGTAATAAAAAAGCAAATACAATAAATATACCATTTTCAACAACTGCTTCCAAAGGATGAAATGCATAAGCAGCCCAAGGCGAAGGGTTGGTTGATTTATGATGAACTAAATGAAAAGCATTGAATAAATTTTTATGGTGCATTAAGCGATGAGTCCAGTAAAAATAGGTATCGTGCATGATAAGCATTACAGGGAATACGGCAAAATAATACAACCAACCACGTTCATTAATATCCTCATAAATTTTGGTATAGGGTCTAATATTTGGGTTGCCAATTATATTAAGAATAATAACGCCAAAAATCAATATTGTGATAATTGAGTATGTAAACTCTCTGAGGTAGTCATTGTTTTTTGGAAATATTTTTTGAATCTTTTTATGCAGTAATCTGGACTTAAATAAAATATAAAAAAATAAAAAGGCGCCTCCTGCAATTAATAAATAGCGAACACCAATTTTAGAAACTATTTCTAAATATTTTTCAAAATTTATACCGCTTTCCATTTTTGCTTCAAAGATTTTATGAGGATAACTGAATTAATTTTCGCTATCAAAGATATAATCAATTTCTTTTTCGCAATTAAAACAATTTTAGACCAAAATATCCTACTGCGGTAAAAAGTGCACAACGCAATACAACTCCTAAGCTACACCAAAACACCATTTTATTGGTTGGCACATTAAAGCCTACTCCGATTCCAATACTTATAGGGGCGCCTACAGTCATGGTACCCAATAATCCTAATCCTATAACACCATATTTTTGCCAAATTTTCAAAGCGAAACCTGGCTCTTTTGCGACTTTATGGATCTTCTCTTTTCTTATTTTACTTATCCAATTTTTAATGATATCTCCTAGGTATGCTGCAACAAAAACACCTGTTAATCCACCTATAACGCTGTATGAGAAAATTTCTATGGGGTTTAGTTTAAAAGCAAATCCAGCAGGTATAGCAGCATATATTTCAAAAGTGGCCAGACCAATTACGGTCAAAATTTTATAAATCATTTAAGAAGCTAATTTCTATTGAGGCACAAAGGTAGCAGTAAATAAGAAGCTTACATTAAAAGAATTACAGACTATAATTGAATAGTATTCCCTTTAAAAAATTAATATTTAATGCATTTCAGCGCGCAACATTTTTAATAGCATGTCATTTCTTTCCTTTGCTCTATAAATGTTAACACGGTAGTAAAATATAAAGTTGTAATATTTTTGTACCTCGTAGATAAATTCATCTGACTGTAAAATATTTTTAGTCTTATCTAAGTTTAGTAAAAAGTTTTCATATCCCTTCTCATCATTTAATACATAATCTTTTGAAAGTTGTTGGCTACTTCTAATTAATTTACCTAATCCAACTGGGAAGTAGTTATTAAAAACAATTCCTTGCTGATCAAAAAAATCATTGGCAGCTTCTACTGCTTTAAAGTCAACTTCATAGTAGGTAGCTAATGCATCTTTCAATGAACCCTCTTCTAAGTAACTTAGCAAACCACTTGACTGCATATTTTTAAAGGAACTATTGTTAACATATAAAGTTGTAGAAAGTGCCACTAATTGCGGTGTCACTTTAATGGAATCAATTAATTGTGCTTGACTAATTTTTTTACTTTTTGCTAAGTATAATAATTCATTGAGCCTATTAAAGGTATTGATGCAGGTGTCTTCAACCCTCAACACTCTTGCTATTTCACTTGAATCTGCTTGAACATCCTTGTATATAGCAGTTTTATTTTGCTCAATACGATGTTCAATAATTTGATGTTCTCTTACATTTTCCGCAAAAAAACCTAACGTAACCGCCGCGAATAACATTACAAATTCAGTAATATATTCTTTCCAGTTTTTTGGTTTGTGTGCGTGGTGATGTACTTCCATGTTTTAAAAATTATCATTGAAAATAAGACAATGTTATCAATAAAAAATGGCTAACAATAAAAAACCCCCTTATAGAATTATAAGAGGGTTTGATAGAAAAGCTAATATGTATTTGCCATCGTTATTTTACCCAAACAGCACCAACACCTGCTTCCCAAAATTGCTTATTTAAAGTAGGAAGTATGTTGTTTTGTAAATCAAGACCTCTTGCCTTTAAAGCTTCCCAAATAGGCGTGTATTCTTTTAATAAATCTAAAACAGGTTGATTTACTCTTGGTATATCACTTTCGTTTTGGTTAATCATAAACATATAATTCGCAGTGAATTTATTTGGGAAATTCTCCACATCATCATAAGCAGTTGATTTACGTTGAACCATATCCTCATCCCAAGCTTTCAATAATTTTACTACTGAATCGCCTTTGGCTTTAACTGCAGCGTACTTATCCTCTGAAGGCAAGTTTTTTAATACGGCTTCTAATTGATTTTTACTGTCATATAAATCTAAAATCATAGTATGCATGGTAATTACCTCACCCTCCATTTGTTTCATTAAAGCGTCAAATTCCTTATAATCATTTACGCCTACTTTATATAATGGATTAGCTAAAATGCTAGCAGTAGTAGTAGTTGATTGAGCACCTGCTTTCACTGTAATAGTATAATTTCCAGGAATGGCTTTGTGCCCTCTAAAACTACTTTCAATGAATACGCCAGGAATAGACGGAATGCTTGGATAACGCATATCCCAAACAAAACGATTTAATCCTTTGTTGGATGAAAGTTTAGGATTTTTTGCACTGCGACGACCTTCCACTTTTTTATCATCTTCGGATTTGGAACTAAACTTTCTAACTACATTACCTGCAGCGTCTTTAATTTCCATGGTCAC
>JBDKFR010000117.1:0-8166 GCA_039798645.1 Bacteroidota bacterium | reverse complement strand
GTTTTGTATTTACAGCCGGGTATGACGGTAGAGAATGACCTAATAATTGTATAGAAAATGTTTCGGCTCAGCGTATTAGATTAAATCCGCTATTTTTTCTTAACTTCTTCAAATTCAATGTATTCCGCGTCGATAGCTACCTCTTTTTTAGTTGCATGTTGAGTCGAACCACCTTGAGAAGCCGACGGTCCGCTTGTTTGTCCAGCAGCTTGCTGTGCCTTTCTAAAAGCTTCAGCTTGTTGGCGCTGCATTTGCTCCATGTTCTGTTTTACTGTTTTTACCCCTTTGGAAACAGGTACTACTACTTCAAAAATGATTTTATAAAGCAAGTAGATCACCAAACCGTATATGATTAGCTTCATCATAGCACAAAAATACACTTCTAACGTATAAAATTGGGTTATTTCATCACGATTTATTACCTTTGTTCAAGAATAAGCAAAGAAATGAAGGGAACGAAATCGTTCCCTTCTTCTTTTTTAACTATGGAAGTAAACGATTTAAAAGAAAGGGTACACGGTATTATTGAACCTCTATTATTAGAGGATCCTGAATATTTTTTGGTTTGGATCAAGGTAAAACCTGGCCATATTATTAGAGTATACTTGGATGGCGACAATGGTTTACCTATTCAAAAGTGTATTTACTTCAATAGGAAGTTGTACCGAGCAATTGAAGAAGCAGGTTGGTTCCCAGAAGGTGATTTTGCTTTAGAAGTTTCTTCGCCTGGAGTAGACGAACCCTTACTATTAAAAAGACAATACAATAAGAATATTGGGCGTAAAGTTGAAGTTGAATTGTTAGATGAAACTAAAAAAGAAGGCACGCTAACAACGGTGACAGAAACTGATATTTTGATTGAGTGGACCGAGGGTAAGGGTAAAAAAGCAACCCAGCAACAATTGCTTATTCCGTTTGAAAATATTAAAACAACAATAGTTCAAATTCAATTTTAACAAATCATCAAGCGAGAAGCTTGAAAAAAAATTATGTTATGGCAAGTATAAATTTGATTGAAGCGTTCCAAGAGTTTAAAGACGCAGAAAGTATTGATCGTCCAACCATGATGAAAGTGGTAGAAGATGTATTCAAAACTTTATTAAGAAAAAAATATGGTAGCGATGAAAACTTCGACGTTATCGTAAACGCTGAAAAAGGTGACTTGGAAATCATCCGTCGTCGTGAAATTAGACCCGATGATGATGTGGACAATCCTTTAGCAGAAGTTTCATACTCTGACGCAATCAAGATTGAGCCTGACTTTGAGATTGGCGAGGAATTATTAGAAGAAGTAAATATTTATGATTTTGGTCGTCGTGCAATTTTAGCTGCAAAGCAAACTTTAGCATCTCGTATCAACGATTTAAAGAAAAATGCTTTAGTAAAAAAATATTCTGATCGTATTGGTGAAATAATGAACGCTGAAATTTACCAGGTTTGGAAAAAAGAAGTTTTATTATTAGACGAGGAAGGTAATGAATTAATTCTTCCTAAAACAGAACAAATTCCACAAGACTTTTTCAAGAAAGGAGAAAACATTAGAGCCGTAATTGCGCGTGTGGATATGAAAAATAATTCACCAGTAATTATTTTATCAAGAACAAGTCCATTGTTCTTAGCTAAATTATTAGAAATAGAAGTACCTGAAATTTTTGATGGTTTAATTACCATTAAAAAAATTGTTCGTGAGCCTGGTGAGCGTGCAAAAGTTGCTGTTGAATCATTTGACGATCGTATTGATCCAGTTGGTGCTTGTGTAGGTATGAAAGGTTCTCGTATTCACGGCATTGTGCGTGAATTGAAAAACGAAAATATCGATGTAATCAACTTTACAACAAACACACAATTATTAATTCAACGTTCATTGACGCCAGCGAAAATCAGCTTCATGAATATTGATAATGATCGCAAGCGTGCTGAAGTTTACTTACAAGCTGATCAAGTTTCATTAGCAATTGGTCGTCGTGGCGTGAACATTAAATTGGCATCTGAATTAACAGGTTACGAATTAGACGTTTACCGTGAAGACGAGGAAGTATTAGAAGAATTTGATATTGATATGGACGAATTTATTGATGAAATCGAACCATGGATTATCGATGAATTTAAGCGCGTTGGTTGTGATACGGGTCGTAGTGTATTAAAATTAAGTGCTGAAGAATTAGAAAGAAGAACAGACTTAGAAAAAGAAACGATTGCTGATGTGCGTCGAATTTTACAAGAAGAGTTTGACAAAGGCGAATAACCTTTGAATTAGAAGTATATTTGTAATAGGTGATTGGTCCCAAGTCACCTTAAGCATGAACAGGGACAAAAAACAATAGAATGTCAGAATTGAAATTACCAAGACTGTTAGCAGCCGCTAAAGAATTTAATGTTGGTCAAGATACCATCATTGATTTTTTGGCTAAGAAAGGTTTTCCTAAAGACGACCTGAAGCCAACAGCTAAATTATCTGAAGAGCAGTATTATGCTTTACAGGCCGAGTTCCAAAGTGATAAAGTTGCAAGGAACAAAGCAGATCATGTTGAATTGCCAAAGAATGCAGGTGGCGATAAGGCAAAGAAAGGCGATGAAGCGCCTGTTGCCGAAGTGAAAAAAGCAGAAGCTCCAAAAGCAGCTGCACAAGAACCAAAAAAAGTGGATGCCTTTGCTGAAATAGCAAATCCAACAGTGGAAGAACCAAAACCGTTAAAGGTGGAGGCTCCTGAAGTGGAAGCACCAAAAGTGATTAATAAAATTGATTTGTCATTAATTGACTCATCTACTAGACCTAAGAAGTCAACTAAAAAAGACGAAGCTGCAAAAGCACCTGAAGCTGGAACAAAAACAACTGCAACAGATGCAGCTGGGAAAGAAAAAGCAACAGCTAAAAAAGCCCCGGCGAAAAAAGAAGAAGCTCCTAAGCCAGCTCCTGCTCCACCTGTAGATCATTCTATATCTCCTGAAAATGTACATGGTGAAATCACCAACATTCAAGCTGATAAATTAACAGGTCCAGTTATTTTAGGAAAAATTGATTTACCAATCAATAGCGATACTAGACCTAAGCCATTAAGTCAGGAAGAAAAGCGTACACGTAAACGTATTCCAGTTCAAGGCAATCGTCCACAAGGACAAGGTCAGCAAGGACAAGGACAACAAGGTGGTGGTGGTTATCAAGGAAATCGCCCTCAAGGACAACAAGGTGGTGGCTATCAAGGCAACCGACCTCAAGGACAACAAGGTGGTGGTTATCAAGGTAATCGTCCTAACAATCGTCCTGGCCAAGCAGGTGGCGGTCGTCGAAATGTTCCGCAAACTGCAGAGCAAAAAGAAATCGATCAAAAAGCAATTCAAGATAAGATCAAGGAAACACAAGCTAAGTTATCTGGCCAAGGTGGTAGAGGTAAGAGCATGAAATCCAAGTATCGTCGTCAACGTCGTGAAGAAGCTGCTGAAAATGAAAACAACGAACAAAGAGAAGACAACAAATTACAAGTAACTGAATTTGTAACCGTAAGTGAATTATCAAGCTTAATGGATGTAAGTTTTGCTGACATCATTAGCAAGTGTATGAACTTAGGTATCATGGTATCTATCAACCAACGTTTAGATGCGGAAGTAATTGAATTAGTTGCCTCTGAATTTGGTTTTGAAGTTGAATTTGTTGGATTGGAAGAAGCGGAAGAAATGGATGAGGAAGAAGAAGCTGACGATTTAGCTAATTTAGTGGAGCGTCCTCCAATTGTTACCATCATGGGTCACGTCGATCACGGTAAAACATCTTTACTGGATTATATCCGTAATGCAAATGTGGTTGCTGGTGAGGCCGGTGGTATTACACAACATATTGGTGCCTATGAGGTAACCTTACCAAATGGAAAAGCAATTACGTTTTTGGATACACCAGGTCACGAAGCCTTTACAGCGATGCGTGCACGTGGTGCCAAAATCACTGACATTGCAATTATTGTAGTGGCTGCTGATGATGCGGTAATGCCTCAAACAAAGGAAGCTATTAGTCACTCGCAAGCTGCAAGTGTACCAATGATTTTCGCGGTGAATAAAATTGATAAAGACGGAGCGAATCCGCAAAAGATATACGAGCAATTATCTCAAATGAACATTTTAGTAGAAGCTTGGGGTGGTAAATTCCAAAACCAAGAATTGTCTGCTAAACAAGGTTTAAATGTTGATGCTTTATTGGAAAAAGTAATTTTAGAATCTGAAATTTTAGATTTAAAAGCGAATCCTAATAGAGAAGCAACAGGTAGCGTAATTGAAGCTTCGTTAGATAAAGGACGTGGATATGTTGCTACGATTTTAGTACAAAATGGTACTTTACGTCAAGGTGATTTGATTTTATCTGGTCAACATTATGGTCGCGTAAAAGCAATGTTCAATGAACGTAATCAAAGAATCGAAGTTGCTCCACCTTCAACACCTGTCGTGATTTTAGGTTTGAATGGTGCACCACAAGCAGGTGAGAAATTCAAAGTATATGATGACGAGTCTGAAGCAAAAGAATTAGCAACTAAGCGTGCTCAATTATTAAGAGAGCAAGGTTTAAGAACTAGAAAACATATTACATTAGATGAAATTGGTCGTCGTTTGGCTTTAGGAAACTTCAAGGAATTAAACATCATCATTAAAGGTGACGTGGATGGTTCAGTGGAAGCCTTGAGTGACTCGTTACAAAAATTATCTACTGAGGAAATTGCGATTAGAGTGGTGTTAAAAGGGGTAGGTCAAATTTCTGAATCTGACGTATTGCTTTCTGCAGCATCTGATGCGATCATCGTAGGTTTCAATGTTCGTCCAAGTATGCAAGCTAGTCGCTTAGCAGAAACAGAGGGTGTTGAAATTAAAATGTACTCCATTATCTACAACGCGATTGATGAAATCAAGAGTGCGATGGAAGGTATGTTGGAACCAAAAATTCAAGAAAAAATTGTTGCGAACGTTGAAGTACGCGAGGTTTATAAATTTGACAAAGCAACCGTTGCAGGATGTTTCGTGTTAGATGGTAAATTAAGCAGAAACAGTAAAATACGTATTATCCGTGACGGTATCGTTGAATTCCCACGTGGTGAAGGTCAAGCAGCCGAATTGGGTAGCTTAAAACGTTTCAAAGACGATGTGAAAGAAGTAGTTTCTAATATGGAATGTGGTTTAACCATTAAAAACTTTAGTGACTTAAAACCTGGTGATATCGTTGAAGCTTTTGAAGAGGAAGAAGTGAAACGTACTTTATAAAATAATTAAGATTTGATAGTTGGGATAATCACCCAGCTATCAGATCTTTACCCCATTAATTATAGTATTGATGAAAATTGTTAGCGTTGTTTTTTCTATAGTTTTATTGTCGATTTCTTTTTCGACTAAAGCTCAAATTAAAAAAGTATTGGCCGATAAAATTATTGCAACTGTTGGCGATAAGTTTATTTTAAAATCTGATATTGACAATGCCATTGCCGATTATAAAAGACAGGCACAAGGACAAGAAGGCGTTGTGCTACCAACCTCTTGCCAAATTTTAGAAGGACAATTAATTCGTAAAGCACTGGTGTTACAGGCTGAAAAGGATTCCATAAACATTACTGAGGACGAAATTCAAAACGCAATTGACGGAAGAATTAGACAATTCTTACAACAATTTGGGTCTAAAGAAGTGTTGGAAGAAGTAGCTGGTCGTAGCATTGCACAATTAAAAGACGATTTTAAGCTGTTGATTAAAGAGCAAAAATTAGCTGACGAAATGCAGCAAAAAATTGTAGAGAAAATAAAAATTACGCCAACTGAAGTGCGTGCTTTTTATAATAAAATTCCAGTTGATAGTTTGCCTTTATATGAAAGTGAAGTACAAGTATTAGAATTAGTGATGCATCCGAAGGCTAACCGTGATGTGGAAGAATATGTTATTAAACAATTAATGGATTATCGTCGTCAAGTTGAGGCCGGTATCAATAAATTTGATCAGTTGATTAAATTATATTCAGAAGATCCAAGTTCAAAAGAAAACCTAGGGTTGTTTAATTTAAATAGAAATGAGAAAAATTTTGATCCTGCATTTATGTCTGGGTCTTTTCGTTTAAAAGAAGGTCAAATATCTGCTCCAATTAAATCCAAATTTGGATACCATTTGATTCAATTAATTTCAAGATCGGGTGACGACGCAGTGGTAAAACACATTCTTCGTATTCCTCCTATTTCAAATGATGAGATCAATGAAACAAAGCAATTCTTAGACAGTATCAGAAAAGACATTGTTGCCAATAAATACAGTTTTGGTGAAGCGGTGAATAAACATAGCGATGATGAAGGAAGTAAATTTACTGGTGGTGCAATTTCGGGACGTGATGGTTCGACCTATGTGAATTATGATATGTTGCCGGACAAGGAAATGATTGTATTACTTAAATCAATGAAGCCAGGTGATGTTTCAGCACCTCAGGTTTATACCGACGATAGAGGTCGAAAAACTGTAAGATTAGTTTATTTTAAAGAAAGAACGGAGCCACACAAAGAAAATTTAAAAGAGGATTATAATCGTGTTGCTGCCCGTGCATTAGAACTTAAAAAAGCAAAATTGTTAGAAAGCTGGTTTAACGAGCATATAACTAATTATTATATTGGCATTGATGAAGCATACCAGTCATGTATTGAAATTAAGGATTGGACTAAAGTAGCAAATGCAATTGTCAAGGAAAAAACTTATTAAAAATTAATTTTTTCAAACCCCATCATGAGCGACGAAATTAAACACGAGTGTGGCCTAGCTTATATTCGATTAAGAAAACCCTTTTCTTATTACTTACAAAAAAGAGGTTCGGTTACTTATGGTCTCAATAAGTTGTATCTTTTGATGGAAAAGCAGCACAACCGCGGACAGGATGGTGCTGGTATTGCAACGCTTAAATTAGACATTGAGTCTGGGAATCCTTATTTATATCGCCAAAGAAGCAATGCACCACAACCAATTGCTGATTTATTTTACAAAATTGGTTTAGAAGTTCAAGAGCTTGAAAAATTTCAACCAGACATTACAAAACATCCAGGTTTAATGAAAGGTCACTTGCCTTTTATGGGTGAGATTTTATTAGGTCACTTACGTTATGGTACACAAGGAAAAAATAATGTTGAATTTTGCCACCCTTTTATAAAAAAGGATTTAGTGCCTGGTAAAAACATGGCATTGGCGGGTAATTTCAACTTAGTAAATACAGATGAATTATTTCAACATATAGGTTTTAATCCTGGACCATTTGAAAGTCAAAGTGATTTGGCTGCGATGATGGAAGTGATTCATCATTTTCTAGTTAAGGAAGAGTCTTTAAATCCAAATGCACCAAACATTGTAAATGTATTAAAACAGGCTGCTCCTTTATTTGATGGAGGGTTTACCATAGGTGGTTTAATTGGTAATGGCTATAGTTTTATAATGCGTGATGCCAATGGAATACGTCCAGCTTATTATTATATTGACGGAGAAGTAATTGTTGCAGCAAGTGAAAGAGCTTCTATTAGAACTACATTTAATGTGGGTGAAAATGAAGTATTAGAGTTGATGCCTGGCACCGCTTTGATTGTGGATGACAAAGGAGACTACAAAATAGAACAAATCATTGAACCTAAAGAAAGACGCGCTTGTTCCTTTGAACGTATTTATTTTTCACGCGGTAGTGATGAAAAAATTTATAGAGAGCGTATTGCTTTGGGAAATCATTTAAGCAAAATAGTTTTAGACCGAATTGAAAAAGATTTAAAGAATACCATTTTCTCTTACATACCTAATACTGCGGAAGTTGCTTTTTACGGTTTGGTTAAAGGAATGGAAACTTATTTAAATAAAATAAAAGTTGAACGTATTTTAAGTTGGGGCAAAGAGGTTGATGCTGAAAAATTAACGGAAATGGTGAATCGAAAAATTCGCCAGGAAAAAATTGCCATCAAAGATGTTAAATTAAGAACCTTTATCACAGAGGATGCCAACCGTAATGAAATGGTGCAGCACGTTTATGATATTACTTATGGTACCGTTAAAAAAGATGAAGACACCTTAGTGGTGATTGATGATAGTATCGTACGCGGCACAACATTGAAAGAGAGTATTATTAGAATGTTATCACGTCTATCTCCTAAAAAAATAATTGTAGTTTCATCGGCTCCGCAAATCAGGTATCC
>JBDKFR010000116.1:0-18299 GCA_039798645.1 Bacteroidota bacterium | reverse complement strand
GTATTGCTAGAAGCTTGGATTACCATCAAATAATTTTGAGTATGAAATCCAGTAATCCGCAAGTGATGGTGCATGCTTACAGATTGTTATTGCAACAAATGCAGCATGAATTTGGAGAATGTTATCCTTTGCACTTAGGTGTAACTGAAGCTGGAGATGGTGAAGATGGTCGCATAAAAAGTGCAATTGGAATTGGAACTTTATTAGAGGATGGAATTGGTGATACGATTAGAGTAAGCCTAACCGAAGATCCTGAATTAGAAATACCTGTTTGTAGAGATATCGTAAAAAGGTATAATGGACAAGCTAGCAATTTAGAAAACGCCTCCATTTTACCTATTGACAAACTAACCTATAATCCTTTTGAATATAAAAGAAGAACAACACATGAAGTGCTGAACATAGGTGGTGGACAAGTGCCGGTTGTGATTGCTGATATGAGTCATTTGGAAAAAATTACCAGAGAAAGTTTATTAGCCATAGGGTATACCTATAATGCCGACATTGATAAGTGGTCAATTGGAGATGCTGCTGCTGATTATGTTTTTGTTGGAAACAAAACTGTTGATTTTGACTTACCAGGCACATTGCGTATCATCACAACTGATATTAAAATGAATAATGGGGTTGAAAAAAATAAATATTTCCCATTATTTAATGTTGATGACTTTATTGCAGCACAACATAAAAATGACGCACTTAATTTTGTAATGATTGATTGTTATAGTTCGGCTTCCCAAATTGCTGATGAACACTTATTGAGCATTGCTAATAATCCTACCGTTGTATTTTGTTTAAGTAGCCAATTGCAACATGCGATGCCTGCAGTAAGACGCATGTTTGTTAAATTAATGGATTTGAATATCAAAACTCCTGTTATTTTAATCACAGATAGCGGTCATCATACTACCGATGAGCACTTAATTCATTTTGCAACTGAAACAGGTGCTTTATTATTGGATGGTTTGGGAGATGGAATTTGTTTAGGAGTGACTGATGAGGTATATAATGAGTCGGCTGGTAAAATGTCGAACTTATCTGGAAGAAACTATTTAAGTAATTCATCGATTGAGCAATTCTTAAATGCAACGAGCTTTGGTATTTTACAAGCTACAAGAACAAGGATTTCCAAAACAGAATATATTTCATGTCCAAGCTGCGGACGAACATTATTTGAACTGCAAGAAACAACTGCAAAAATTAGAAAAGTAACCAATCACTTGAAAGGACTAAAAATTGCCATCATGGGATGTATCGTAAATGGACCTGGTGAAATGGCGGATGCTGATTTTGGTTATGTTGGAAGTGGAGTAGGAAAAATTACCTTATATAAAGGGAAAGAGATTATGAAAAGAAATATTGACAGTGAAGTGGCTGTTGATGAATTAATTCAATTATTAAAAGAGCACGGAGCTTGGATTGAAAAGTAAATTATTTATAAAGACCCATTATTTCATGTACATTATTATATATTGTTTATTGTTTTTGATATCGTTATTGCCATGGCGTATACTTTACTTAATAAGCGATGGCCTTGCATTTTTATTACGTCGCATTATCAAATACAGACTTGAGGTTGTTAATCATAATTTAGGTATTGCATTTCCAAACAAAACAATCAAAGAACGTGATGCTATTGCAAAAGCTTTTTACCAGCAGTTCACTGATTCATTTGTAGAGACCATAAAATTATTATCGGTATCTGATAAAACATTTTCCAAAAGGTTTACTTCTAATTTCGAAGTTTTACATGAGTTATTTAAGTCTGGACAAAGTGTACAGTTAATGGCTGGGCATTTTTTTAATTGGGAATTTGCAAATTGGGGTGCTGCAAAGTATGGTCAATACCCGTTTATTGCTGTTTACATGCCATTAAGTAACAAAGCGTTTAATAAAATCATATTTGATTTAAGGGCTAGGTATGGTACGATCTTAATTTCTGCAATTCATTTTAAAACAGCTTTTCCAAAATATACTGCACAGGGTCCATATGCACTAGCTTTAGCTGCTGATCAAAATCCTGGGAATCCATTACAGGCTTATTGGGTTAACTTTTTCGGAAGACCTACACCTTTTGTAAAGGGCCCAGAAAAGGGAGCTAAATTAAATAATACGGCACAGGTATTTGCCAATTTTTATAGCACAAAAAGAGGATATTATCATACACAATATGAAGTCATGACAACTTCCCCTAACTATTTTAAAGATGGTCAATTAACTGCGCAATTCGTTAAAATATTAGAGGAAAAAATTAAGGCTAATCCTGCAAATTATTTATGGAGTCATCGACGTTGGAGATATGAATACGATGCAGCTATTCATGAAAAATTATTAGTAAAATAGTGCTTTATTAATCTTCTAAGAAACTAGTTTTCGAACTATCTGTTTTGGTAATTGTTGGTTTTTTAATGGTCTCAAAACTGAATTTATCTTTCAGCATTTCAACTCCTGCCCAACCCTCATTGACGATTCTAATATTGTGTATGCCTTGTTTTTTTAAAATACTTGCAGCTAAAGAGTTCGTTGATCCGTCTTCGCTAATAATGTAAATATTGAAATGTTCGTCTAGCTCGGACATGCTTCCAGGATCCATAAATTCAGCCAATGGAAGTGAAACTGAATTTTTAATATGTGATTTATTATAGTCAAGTTCGGTTCTTATATCCAATGGCATTAAAAACTCGTCAAAGGGGATATCCATGGCGAGTTCGTCCACTTCAACTTCAATTAGCATGTCGTATTTTAAGCCAGCCGCGCGCCAAGTTTCAAATCCACCTTTTAAAAAACCAATGATATTAGTAAATCCTGCTTCCTTGAAGTAGGCTAATGTTTCGTTTTCTAATGCAGCATCAAAAATGAAAAGTAAAGGTGATGTTTTTGAAATCGACCCCATTGCTACTGCATATTTCACAGTAGCAGGGGTGATATGTAATGAGTTCGGGATATGACTTTCTGCCCACTGATCCTTAGTTCTAGTATCAATTAAAATTGGTGCAGTGTTTTCAAGTAAATCCTTGAATTGTTCTAGTGCTAAAGCCATTTTATCCAACTAGTTGTTCTACAAATTGATTTACCTGTTCTAATCTTGTATAATCAACAGTGTAAAAAATAAATTTACCTTCTCTTGTTGTAACAACAATACCTGCTCTTCTCAAAATTGCTAAATGTTGTGAAGCAACCGATTGTTCTAATCTAAGTTTTACATAAATTTCAGTCACTGTCATTTTTTGTTGCTCATCAATAAGCTTTACAATTTGTTGACGTAATTTATGGTTCAATGCTCTCAAAATCATTGCTGCTTTTTTACTGTGCAACAAATCTACTTTCAATGGTGCTTTACCATTGGCTAACATTAATTGTGGTAATGATTGGTTCATAATTATAATTTGATTATTGGGGGTTATAAAAAAATAATCGAGTTATAAAGTTACGTTATTAATTTAAATACTAATATATAAATATTTGCGATTTAAAGAAATTCACATACCGCTTATAAAAAAAATGAATTTTAGGATATTTTCGGAGGTGCTTGATAAAAGTCTTTTAGATAAGCAGGCTTACTATAGGCTATATCCTCAAAATCATTTATTTCCCATTTAGCGTTCGCTAATTTAATTAACTCATTTATGCCATAAGACTTCTCCGAAAAATAAAGATCAGCGTGGTTCGTCAACTCCTTTGCTTTTGTTGCACCATTTCCAATGCAAAGAAGGGGGCCGTTTTTAAGTAAATTTATTAAATAAGTTTCGTCTAAAATAATAGATTGAGAATCAATCAATAATGTTTTATCTGCTTTATAAATTGCTCCAAATACCTCCATCCTTTTAGCATCAATCATGGAGAAAATTTGTACCGTTTCTGGATGCTTGATGACAACTTCATGCGTTGATGCTAGTTCGGCCAATAATTCCAAAGTTGACAAACCAATCAAGGGCTTTTGTAAAGCATATGCAATTCCTTTAGCACTAGACAAACCAACCCTTAATCCAGTATAACTTCCTGGGCCCATGGTAACCACAATAGCATCTATTTCCTGCATTGATAAATTCAATTCTTGTAGTATTCTTTTTATTGCTATTTGTACAAAGGATGCATGTGTATTTGAAACTACATTTTGTTCAATGGCAAGCATTTGCTGTTGTTTGCTAATAGCTATGATGGCTGTTTCCCCAGCCGTATCGATATGTAAGAATGTAGGCAAATTCAAAAATTGTTTTGCAAAAATAAGCTTGTAATTGATAGAAAAGTAAGAAATTGTGCTTCTAATTTAATTTATATGTCTAAACAAATTATTCAAACAAACAAAGTGCCTGCTCCAATTGGTCCTTATAGTCAAGCTGTTATCGCTAATGGGTTCTTATTTGCTAGCGGTCAAATTGCATTTGATCCCGCTACAGGTGAATTGGTTTTAGAGACCATACAGTCGGAGACTAAGCAAGTGATGGAAAATATTAAAGCCATTTTAGAAGAAGCTAAAATTGATTTTAGTCATATTGTAAAAACAACCATTTTTTTAAGCGACATGCAGTTGTTTGCGCAAGTGAATGAAGTATATGGTAGCTATTTCACTGCTCAATTTCCTGCCCGTGAAACCGTTGCAGTAAAAACTTTACCTAGAAATGTTAATGTAGAAATTAGTGTGACAGCTGTTGTGTCATTGTAGTAATATCAATTGTAGTTATATTTCTAACTAAATACTAATTACAATAAATTATTTGTAGAAAAATTGATACTGCGTATTTAGTGTCCATATTTCGTGGGGTTGCATAATATGCAGCCCCATTTTGTTATTAAAACAGTCAGGGGCGCCACTTAAGTTTTCAATGGCAATACTTTTTCTATGTGGTGGTGTATAAATTTGTAAATAAGGGTAGTTGTGATCTGGTGTAATAACCACTTTATATTTGGTATTTTCTAAAACACAACTCGGGTTATTAGGATCTGCTAAAAACCCATTATCTAAATTAATTTCTTTTAATAATTTACCATTTTCAAAATCATGATTTGGTAATATCACATTCGTTGGAATTAATTCAGTATCATATTCTAGCAGTCCTTTATTCATAAACTGAAGGGTGCAATCATCAATACTTTCAGCGATTTTAAAATAGGGATGCCATCCATCAACCATTGGTATATCAAAATTTTCATTATTTGTTATTTCTGTTTCAACTACAATTTTATGATCCATCCAAAAAGTCCATTTTAATTTTATTTGGTAATCAAACGGGAACCCAGCATCCTTTTTTTGATAATGAAAAGAAAGCCATACACTAGCTGATTGATCATTGATTTCGGTTTTATTCACTTCAAATACTTCATTATATACAAGACCATGAATAGCATGTTTTTGTAAATAGAATTTTTCAATTTTATAATGGGATGTCTCAAAAAGGTATTTGCCTTCATTCATTCTGCAACAAAAAGGATTCATCTTAGCACTCTTAAATCCATTTGATTCAAAATGTTTCCAATCTTGTTCAAGGTCATTGCCATCAATAACATCGAATGGTGTACTTCCCATTAGCTGCACCCAGCTATTTAATAAGCCGCCTTTTGAAACGATATCTATATAAACATTTGAGCTATTATTTGTAATTCTAATGTTCTTAAAATCAAAATAGGGTTGAATATCAATCGTAAATGACATGATTTATTGTTTGAATTGAAAATTATGATTGAAACTATTAACTTTGGTTCCAAATACAAATCGAATGTACAAATTATTTTTTATCTCTTTTTTGCTCCTTTCTCTTTTGACCAATGCTCAAAAAATGAATAAGTATGATAGTACTTTAAAAATAGGAAAAGTTGGATTTAGGGTTAATTGTACAAATAAGAATCTAGAGCGTAATGTTTTGAGTATTAAACCAATTGGATTTACGAGTGATGCTAGAGAGATTGCAGTGGATTTGAAAGGAAGAATTATGTCAGCCGAAATTGACGACTTAAATCAAGATGGTTTTCCGGATATGATTTTATACGTGGTAGATGCAGCTGCAAAAATTAGTTTATTTACTATCAGTTCAAGAAATAATGAGTCCATGCAACCCATTTATTTCCCAGATATCACAAACGATGCAGTTTTAAGTAAAGGGTATAGAGGCTTTGATGAATATAAATTAGTAGAAGGCGTTTTATTCAGACAATTTCCAATTTTTGAAGCCGATACTACAATCAAAACGCCTACAAAAAAAGCCAGACGTATTATGTATAAAGTAATTACTGGGGACAGGGGGATGCTCAATTTCAAAATGTTTAAAAACTTTGAATACAACGTTGACTAATAACCTTCCGCAATTACAATTTTGCCAATTCCTCTTTCGTTTCCATCTATATCTCTAACAAATACCAGGTATATGCCTGTGGCAACCTGCCTGCCTTCATAGGTTCTTGCGTTCCAAACAGCTTGTCCTCCAAGTGCCCTTGTTTGATATAAAAGTTTTCCTGCTAAATCAGTTATTTTAACAACTGCGTTTTCAACTAGTCCTCTTATTGCAATTATTCCATTGAAATTGGGTGGAACTGGATTAGGAAATATTTGAATATTTTGTTGATTGGTTGTGCCCTCTGTAGCAGTACTCCTATAACTTACCATTTGTGATTTTGTATTAAAAAACACTTCGCCATTTTTTGGGTCAATGATAATTTGTATAATACTGTCTGAAGGTAATGGGCTATTTTTTTTTGTAAAATGTTCAATGATATTAATGCCGTCCTCACTTAGTAACCAAGCACCATTATTGGTTCCAACCCATTTTCGATTCGCTCCGTCAATAGCAATGGTATTAACAACTTCCTTTTGAAATAAATACCCGTTAAATCCATTATTTTTTACAATAGGTAAAAAGGCATTACACGGCTCGGTTGAAATATTACCACAATTGAAAATAGCTATACCATTATCTGTTCCTACCCATATGGATCCCATTTTGTCATTTGCAATACTTGTTACATTATTACTTGGCAAATTTCCTGTACTTTGACCTGTAGTGAGCATTTTCCATGACTCTGTACCATAAATATCTTTTGATTGGTAAATATATATTCCTTGTTTATTGGGAGCAATCATCCATGCTTGTTGTTGATTATTAATAATAAATTTGTCTAGCCCTTTGGTTGTAAAATTAATGGGTGCAGTAAGGGTATTCCAACTATTTTCTGCTTGTCGAACTAATCCTTGTTGATCTTGTGTAATCCATGCCATCTGATTTTGATCCATTTGAATTTGCTTAAACGCGCCCCCATTTTTATTAGGAAAAATCACAACAATTTGTTTATTTTCATTGGTTAAGTGTATTAAACCATTGTTGGTTGTAAACCAAAAACTTTGATCTTTTTTGGATATAAAAGAGGCGTTTAAATTGGGTAAAATTGTATTTCCTATTTGTTGAATTTGATCCCACTTGTTATCATTAAATTGCGCATATCCAAAATTACTTTCGCCAAATGGTGCTAATAAATAATTTTCATTTACGGACAATGTTCCATTTAAATTTGACATAGGGCCACCTGGTGTTATCCATTCTATACTCGTGGACTTGTGAAGTAATCCCATACTACTATCTGCTACCCAATATTGGTTATTATCCAAAATAGATTGCATTGGGAACTTTAACTGATTGCTATCAATGATAATGGAAGTTGTATAGTCTTTATTTAATTGAATTAATGCTCCTTTTTTTGTTGGATAATGAACATTAATATGAATACTATTTAAGGTAGTATCTAAACTTTCAATTTCGCCATTACTTATTTTGTAAACTTGTTTACCATCTGACAACTTAAATATGGAATTGCTATTGTAGGCGTATAACAATTGATTTTGTTGGATAATTCCTTTTATGTTTAAAGGATCAAAATTTGAATAATGAACCCATTGATTATATTGAATCCAATTATTTTTTAAAGGACATGCCCAAATTCCATTTTCAGTACTTGCGAAAATGGAATCATGCGCAATCGTAACATCAAATGTATTTGTCGATTGTTGATTATTATTTGGGTACCATGTGTCTTTGATTTCATGCTTTATCAAATCAATGATAACTATTCCAAATGCTGTTGACAAATAGCCATAATTATTAAAAACGTGAATTCTATTTATTTTTCTAAATGGATACAAATTAGTTAGCTGAATTGCGTTTATATTAAAAACATTGTCGCCCTTTACAATATCAATATTGCTGTTTGCATAAGAAATAATAAGTTGTTCTTGATTTTCATCCCATGCTATTTGCTCAATGTCTATATCATTTAAGCCAGTTGACTTATCTATCCAATGGATAGGATTTTTATTATCTAATGCAATTATTTGATAGGGACTTGCGGCATATACATAGTCGCCTTTGACTACTTTTTTAATACTATGATTATTGAAATGACCACGCCATTGTCCAATACCACCTAAAACATTTTGTGCTTGTAAATATATACAAGACAGGGAGAGTAGTATTATGGCAAAAAGTCTATTCATTATTTTAAAGCAGCATAAATTGCTTCCTGAATTTTTGGCCTTAGATATAAAGCGTTAAAAACTTTACTATCTCTGGTTGGATAAACTCTATTTGATAAAAATATAAATAGTATTCCATTATCAGGGTCTGCCCAAACGCAAGTGCCTGTATAACCTGTATGTCCATATGTGGAGGGTGAAGGACTTAAACTTGGGTAGGGGTCTTTGCTTGTCGCATTGTCTTTTTCAGGCTTATCAAAACCAAGTCCACGTCGACTATTGCTTGTATTGTAAGCTGTAAATTTTTGAATAGTAGATGGCTGTAAATATTGTTTTCCTTCCCAGTTGCCATTATTCAGTAACATTAAAAATAGTTTCGCTAAATCAGTTGCATTGCTAAATAACCCTGCATGTCCTGCAATGCCCCCCATGGTGGATGCTCCTTCATCATGAACACTTCCTCTTAATAATTCATGCCTAAAATAATCGTCATTTTCAGTAGCCGCAATTTGCTCAATAGTTGTTTTGTTTAAAGGTAAATATCCCGTTGACTTCATGCCCATTGGAGTATAAAAACTTTGAGCTGTATATTGGTCAAGACTCATATTTGTAACATTTTCGATGATGTTACCTAAAAAAATAAAATCGTTGTCACTGTAAATATATTTACCAGCTTCGCTAACAGGACTTCTTAAAATTTGTTGCTGAATAGAATCCACCCAGCTATTAATTAGCCATTTATTAGGTGAAATAAAATATTGATGATTATTGTCTTTGCTTTTGCTTACCACATTAGGGATAAAGGAACCATCTTTTTGAAGTAATGATTCATAAAATTTTATATAAGGGAACAAGCCTGCCTGATGTAATAATAAATCCTTTAGTGTGATATCTGCCTTTTTATTTCCCCTTACCCAAGGAAGGTAGTCGCCAATGGTTTTATTGATATCAATTTTTCCTTCTTCCACTAATTTCATAATACTCACAGTAGTTGCACTTATTTTAGTAACTGATGCTAAATCATAATAAGTGTCTAAGGTAACATCACTCGAACCTACTCCAGCAGTGCTTCCATATGCTTTATTAAAAACAATTTGATTGTTTTTTGCGACTAAAACCTGGCATCCAGGAATTGCTTTTTTATTTAATGCATCATAAACAAGTGAATCAATGATATTCAATTTTTGAATATTGATGTCGCCTGTGCCATAGGGTAAATCATCTGATATACTCACAGGAAGTTGTCCATTGGCAGTGGTTTTACCTTTTAGCCAATCGAATACAGCTGATTGCATATAATCGTTGTCCTCGTATCCAAATAGAATATTTTTTACATGCTTAAAATCAATTACCGCGTATGGATTTCCAAATACAAGGTGTATCCAATTGTTTGGATGCGTTTCGTTTAAAAATTGTAAAATAAAAGAGGGTATTTGAAAATGATTAGCAGGTCGACGATGGTAATTATGCAAGCCTACAATAACTTGTTGGTATTGTAATATACTGTCTTTTATGCGTTCCAATGATAAACTATCTTTAGGGTTTATATAAAATACTTTTACATCGAATTCGTTGACAAGCGCATTTGTTATTACATTAGGTTGACTCGTATTTAATGCAATGTAAGCGGTGGGTACCTTTTTATTTAAGTTGGGAAGTGTATTCGCTTTACAATAAGTTATGGATTGTTTTGCCATTTCTGATTTGATAACACTAATTGACTTATTTAAATCAGCTATTAAATTGGTCGTATCAATAAATTGTTTTTTACTCAATCCATATTTATATTTTGCAGTAAGAATTTTTTTGACTCTTTTATTTATTTCTTCTTCTGTAATTCTACCTTCCGCTATGGACTGTTTAATTTTATCAATGGAAGTTCCAATTTCACCAGGTAAACAAAGCATATCATTACCAGCTAATATGGCGCGTACATTTGATTCGCCTCGTGGGAAATAATTACTAATGGCTTGCATATCCATTGCATCTGTAATAGTTAGTCCTTTGAATCCAAGCTCATTTATTAATAAATCATTGATTGCTTTTGGAGACAATGAAGTTGCAAATTTTGGTGTGGTATCAATAGCGGGAACGGACAAATGCGCCACCATAACAGAACCTACTCCAGCCTTAATAAGGGCTTTAAATGGAGCTAGTTCCATGGAGTCAAGTGCTGCTCTTGATTTGTTGATTACAGGAATGTCCAAATGGGAATCAACGCTAACATCACCATGACCTGGAAAATGTTTGGCTGTTGCCATCACTCCATTATCTTGAAGTCCTTTCATGAAGGCAATTCCATGATCAATAACGCGTTGTTTATTTTGACCAAAACTACGGTCATTAATTACTGGATTGCTGGGATTGTTATTGATATCAACATCGGGGGCATAATTTATTTGCATGCCTAATCTTTTAAATTGTGCTGCAATTACGGACCCCATTTTATAAACTAAGTTGCTGGATGGAATAGCACCTATTAAAAGTTGTCTAGGAAATGATTCAACACTATCTAGTCTCATTCCAACGCCTACTTCAGCATCCATTGTAATAAATAAAGGCGTTTTAGAAATAGACTGAAAGTAATTAGTTTGTAATGCTTGTCTTACTGGACCACCTTGAAAATAACACAAGCCTCCGATATTATATTTTTGAATGAGTTGACTGATAGTATCTAACTTTTTTTCATCCCAATTACTATGTGTTCTTAGGATCATTAATTGAGCAATTTTTTGATCTAAGTTGAGCATGCTGAATTGCTTATTTACCCATTTCTTTTCAGCTCTTTTTTCAGACTTGGTTTGCGCATTCAATTGCAATAGGAATAAACTAAAAAATAGTAGTAGGAGACCTTTTTTCATAAGCTTGTATTTGTGGCTTTAGCATTTGCAATTTAAGCAAAAAAAAAGCTTACCCTGTGATGGGTAAGCTATATATTCAGAAAAGGGGAATTTTAACTATAATCAGAAAAGGCTTGTAGTTTATCTAATTCATCAGAAATGGCCTTTGCCATTTCTTCTTATCAGAAAAGGAGTAGTGTGACTCCTGCATCAGAAAAGGAGTAGTGTGACTCCTGCATCAGAAAAGGCCTATGCCTTTTCTTCTTCTTCTTCTTCGCCTTCCTCTTCAGCTGGGATGGTTGGTTCTACATTATGCTGTTTAAGCTGAGCATACCATTTTACCATTTTTTTCATATCGCTGCCATAAACTCGGTCAAAGTCCATTTTAGGGAATACTTTTTTAAAATAGGCTGATACCGCTTTTGGATCTTTTTCATTAGGTAAAGCCTCTTTTGACTTACCCATTGCGATGAAAACTTCTGCTAAAAACACATTTTCATGGGTTGTGTATACTTCAATACTTTCTAAATGAGAGAACTGATGTGCTCTTGTGCTAATGAATTGAGTGTTGTTATTTTCAAGAGATGTTGCAATAGCGCCATCATTTTTACTTGTTACTAATTCAAATAATCCAGACATTCCTGAAACCGATATTAATTTGCTGTATTCCATATCACTTTACGTTTATTTTTTACAGGCGCAATTTACTGAAAAAGACCCAATTTTCATTTTTTAAACTACCTTTGTTTTACTTAAATAATTAGATTATGCCAGGTTTTGAATTCTTTGGTGATGAAGAACGAAAAGAAGTAAATGACGTTCTTGAAACAGGTATTTTAATGCGATATGGATTTGATGGTCCAAGAAAAGGAATATGGAAATCAAAGGACTTAGAAGCTGAGATTTGCAAGCGTTTTGGGTCTAGCTATGCGCAATTAACTTCGAGCGGCACTGCTGCTTTAACGACTGCGATGGCGGCATTGGGAATTGGTGCAGGAGATGAAGTAATTATGCCGGCATTTACATTTGTTGCAAGTTTTGAAGCCGTTTTAAGTATGGGTGCTATTCCAGTACTTGTTGATATTGATAGTTCATTAACCTTGGCACCAGATGCGGTAAGGGCAGCGATCACGCCAAAGACTAAATGTGTTATGCCGGTTCATATGTGTGGAAGTATGGCTGATTTAGATGCTTTACAAACAATATGTAAGGAGCATAGTTTGATATTATTAGAGGATGCCTGTCAAAGTATTGGTGGAACATATAAAGGGAAAGCTTTAGGTACAATAGGCGATGCTGGTACATTTTCGTTTGATTTTGTAAAAACAATTACTTGTGGTGAAGGCGGTGTAGTCATGACAAATCATAAGGAAGTTTATATTAAGTCTGACGCCTTCACTGATCATGGACATGATCATTTAGGGGTTGATAGAGGAGCAGACTTGCATCCTTTTTTAGGGTATAATTTTAGAATAAGTGAATTGCATGCTGCAGTAGGTTTAGCACAAATAAAAAAATTGGATAATTTTCTCGCGTTACAAAAAAAGAACAATCAACTATTAAGGTCTTACATTGAAAAAATACCTGGCGTTAGCTTCAGGCATGTACCTGATCCGTCAGGAGATAGCTATAGTTTTTTAACTTGGTTTTTACCTTCACAACAACACACTGAAAAGGTTATTGAAGCCTTAAAGCAGGAAGGAATTTTGGCGGGTAATTTTTATTGGTACGCAAATAATTGGCATTATATCCGCAAGTGGGATCATTTAAAAACAGCTAAAAGTTTATATGCGCTAAGTGCTGAACAACAAAAAGCGTTAACTGACTTGCAAAATAATGCATTTGAAAAGAGTGATGCCATTATGAGTAAATGTATATCAACTGCAATAAGCTTAACATGGTCAGAGGAGCAAATTCACGAAAAAGGGGCTAAGATGTTATCAGTTGTACAACAAGCCTTATCGTAAAGATTACTTATGTCACTAGGCCAGTCATTTCAGCAAAAACAGTTACAAAGGTTATCCCCTCAACAAATTCAATTGATGAAGTTGTTGCAAATTCCTAGTGCACAAATTGAACAACGAATAAAAGAAGAACTAGAGGAGAATCCTGCATTGGAAATGAACCTCGAATTATTAGATGGAGATGCTTCCACAGCGTCTGAAGAAATGAAAGATGAATTACTCCAAGGTTTGCAAGACGAGGAAGAGGCTGTCCCAGTTGATGAATATGAATTAAGTAACGAGGAGTTGATTGAATATAATTACGACGATGATGGCGATATCGCTGATTATAAAACAAAAGACGATTATTATCCCGAACTAGATGACGACAAAGTAATACCTATTAAAGCAGAAATAAGTTTACATGAATTACTGATGGATCAGCTTAGTATGCTTGCTTTAGAGGAAGATGCGTATAAAATTGCCGAACAAATTATTGGTAGCCTTGATGATGATGGTTACTTACGACGTGCATTGCAATCCATTGCTGATGACTTAGCATTCAAACAAGGAATGTGGGTGGAAGAAAAAAGCATTGAAGTTATTTTGCAAAAAATACAAAATTTTGATCCTGCAGGAATTGCTGCCAGGAATTTACAGGAATGTTTATTACTTCAGTTGAAAAGAAAATTAACATCGGATGATGTTGAAAGAGACCGACAGGAAAAAGGGCTGTTAATATTGGCAATACAAATATTGGAAAAATATTTTGAAGAATTTACGAGAAAGCATTTTGATAAAATTCAAAAAAGTATGCATTTGACCGAGCCTGAAATGAAAAGCGTCATGCATCAAATTTTATCTCTAAATCCAAAGCCAGGTGCTGAAACGGCTCAAAATAATGAAGCTGAAAAATATATCATCCCCGATTTTACAGTCTTGATAAATAATGGGAAGTTAGAGCTCACCTTAAATAGCAGAAATGCACCTCCATTAGTTATTAGCGATGATTATAAATTAATGCTAAGGGAATACGAACTAGGTCAAAAACAAGATAAGGCACAAAAAGAGGCTGTTTTTTTTATCAAACAAAAAATTGATTCTGCAAAGTGGTTTATTGAAATGATTCAACAAAGGCAACAAACCTTATTGAAAACAATGCGTTCGATTTTATTATACCAAGAAGCTTTTTTTTTAAGTGGTGATACGACTCAATTAAAACCCATGATATTAAAAGATATTGCAGAAACAACTTCTTTAGATGTTTCAACGGTGAGTAGGGTGGCGAACAGTAAATATGTACAGACAGAATTCGGTACTTATTTATTAAAATATTTTTTCAGTGAATCGCTTACTACAGACTCTGGCGAAGAAGTAAGTACGAAGGAAGTAAAAGCTATTTTAGCGGAGCTAATTGAAATGGAAGACAAGCACAAGCCTTTGAGTGATGACGAATTAACTGAACAATTACAAAATAAAGGATATAATATTGCGAGAAGGACAGTTGCAAAATATAGAGAGCAATTGAATATTTCGGTGGCAAGATTAAGAAAAGAATTATAAAGGGAAAAAAATATAAAAGAACGATTCATAAAATGGAAAATACAACCTCGAAACCACTTCGTTATACGGCACAATTTGTTTCCTATATTCTCCATCCCTTATTTATCCCAACATACTTTATTTTATATCTTATCCAAATAATTCCCTACGAATTTGCGGGCATCACTGATTGGCAATTGAAACTGAAAGTATTTAGTGTTTTTTGGTTGACTGCGTTTTTTCCCGCTTTTGCAGTTTTTTTATTATGGAGATTAAAATTCAGTAATAGTATATTTCTTAAAACACAAAAAGAACGCGTTATACCTTATGTTATCACAATGTTTTTTTATTGGTGGATGTACTATTTAAGTCGAACTTTTTCTGATCAACCATTGGCTTTAAAATTCTTTTATTTTGGCATTTTTATTGCTAGTAGCTTAGGACTTATTGCTAATAATTTTTTGAAAGTAAGTTTACATGCTATGGGAATAAGTGGGTTATTAACTGCCGTCATATTAGTAAGTGCTTATTATCCTATTAATAACTTAATATGGGTTGTTATTGCAACTTTTTTAGCAGCAATTGTTGTGAGTGCTAGAATGGTTGTTAGTGACCACACTAAACAAGAACTAATTATTGGATTTGGAATTGGTATACTTACACAAGTAATCGCTTATTTTTGGGTCATATAAATCAACGTTATTAATATGTGGTATCGTTTAGGTCAATTTATAGTTAAGTATAAAAAAGCCTGCTTGGCATTTTTGACTTTAGCTACCATCATTATGGGATATTTTGCCATTCAGGTAAAATTAAGTTATGAATTCACAAAGGCTATCCCTGAGGACAATCCTAAATTTGTTATTTACAAGAACTTTGTAAAGAAATTTGGTGTTGATGGTACCACCATGGTCGTAGGATTTCAAACAGATAGTTTATATCAAACATCCACATTCAACGCACTTGTTAAACTTAGTCAATCCATTAAGTTGATACCTGGTGTGACAGATGTTTTAAGTGTCCCATCAGCATATAATATTTCAAAAGACACTATCCATAATAAGTTTATTGCGCACAAAATATTTACACCCCCTTTTGATAGCGTTCAAAATTTAAAAGTTCAACAAGCTGAATTTGAGCAATTGCCATTTTATAAAAACTTACTATACAATCCTACTAGTCATGCTTACATAATGGCGATTAGTTTTGTACCTGATTCCATTAATAGTGGCGCGAGATCTCATATTATTTCGTTGCTTAATGAACAATTAAATGACTTTGGTAAGCAAACAAAATTGGCGATTCATGTAAGTGGTTTGCCTTATATCAGAACTGTTTTAGCGGACCGAATTAAAAAAGAGATGCTTTGGTTTTTATTGGGGTCATTATTTTTATGTGCTATAACGCTATTGTTATTTTTCAGGTCCCTTTCAGCCATGTTAATGAGTTTAGCTGTAGTGGCAATGGGCGTGATTTGGAGTTTTGGTACAATGGTTTTACTACATCAAAAAATTACTTTGTTAACGGCCTTGATACCTCCATTGATTGTAGTTATTGGTATTCCTAATTGTATATACTTTTTAAATAAGTACCATACTTCCTATAAAGAAGTTCAAGATAAAGAGAAAGCCATTGTCAATATGGTTGGGAAAATGGGTATTGTTACGCTTTTTTGTAACATTACTGCTGCTATTGGATTTTTTGTTTTTGCCTTTACGAAAAGCCCTTTATTAAAAGAATTTGGCTGGGTTTCAGGGATAAACATTATGGCTATATTTTTTATTAGCTTATTTTTTATACCGCCAGTGCTTACTTTTTTAAAGCCACCTCAGCCTAATCACGTTAAATATTTAGACAACCCTTTTTTAGAAAAAGTATTAATCAAAATAGAAAAATGGACATTTGTACATACTAAATGGGTTTTCGGAATTACAATCATATTAGTAATTGTTTCCGCCTTGGGATTATTACGTATCAAAAAAGAAGCGTTTATTGTTGATGATTTACCTAAAAAGGATCAATTATATACAGATTTAAAATGGTTTGAGAAAGAAGGAGGTGGTGTTATGCCTTTGGAAATCATAGTTGACACAAAAAAGAAAAATGGCCTAGTTAGGAGTATTCATCCTTTAGAAGACATTGATAGACTCCATGAATTTTTAATAGCACAACCTGAAATTGGCAAACCATTGGGTTTATTAGAAGGTATCAAGTTTGCAAAGCAAGCTTATTATGAAGGGGATACCTTAGCTTATTCATTGCCTACTGGAACAGATATGGCCTTTATGGCTCCTTTCTTGAAAATGGATTCAAATGGCAATAAGAAAGCTGGTAATGCAAACCCAATACAGTTGCTTAATAAATTTATTGATAAGGATAAAAGGGCCACTCGTATTACTGTTAATATGAAAGATATTGGAAGTGCTGAACTTCCTGCATTTTTAACAAAAATTGATAGTGCCACTAAAGACATTTTTGATTCAAGTAAGTACGACATTCAAATAACGGGGAGTAGTGTTACATTTTTAGAAGGCAGTAATTTTATTATTAAAGGATTAGGTGAATCTATATTTTGGGCCTTTTTATTAATAACTATCTGTATGATTTTTTTATTTAGGTCTTTCCCAATTTTATTATGTTCGCTAATACCTAATGTTGTTCCGCTTCTAATTACAGCAGGTATGATGGGTTGGGTTGGTATTTCATTAAAGCCATCAACTGTGTTGGTTTTTAGTGTTGCTTTGGGTATTGCTATTGATGTCACTATTCGCTTTTTGATAAATTATAAGCAAGAGTTACCTCATTTAAATTATAATGTGCATCATACACTCATACAAACCATTAAACACACTGGAATTAGTATTATTTATACTTCTTTGGTATTGGTGGCTGGGTTTGTAATATTTTGTTTGAGTGATTTTGGTGGTACAAAAGCATTGGGATGGCTAACTTCATTAACCTTAGTGGTAAGTACGTTCACTAATTTAATATTATTACCTGCGCTTATAAAAACGTTTATAAAGCAAAAGTAGTTTTTATCTATTTTAGGATACTACTCAATGTGTCTTGTAAAGCTTGACCTCGTAATTCTTTAGCAATAATATTGCCATTAGGATCTAGTAAAACATTAAATGGTATTCCTTCAATTTGGTAACTGTTTACCACAATACTTTCCCATTTTTTGAGATCGCTAATATGTTGCCAATTTAATTTATCTGATTTAATGGCGTCTTGCCAATCACTTAATTGATCGTCAAGAGACACCCCTAATACCGTGAAATTTTTCTTTTTAAATTTTTCGTATGCAGCAACAACATTAGGATTTTCGGCACGACAAGGACCACACCAACTTGCCCAAAAATCAACTAAAACATATTTGCCTTTTAAGCTGCTAAGGGTGAGTAATTTACCATTAGGATCATTCAAGGCAATTTCTGGAGCTGGCTGACCAATACTAAGTGGTGTAGTTTTGATATTTGAATTTACCTGTGCATTTAAAGTATTGGTAAATTGAATCAG
>JBDKFR010000115.1:0-9742 GCA_039798645.1 Bacteroidota bacterium | reverse complement strand
GTTCCGATAAAAAGGAATACATATTATAGGCACGAATACCAATAACAATAGCATCAAAATGTTTTAAATTTTCATCTGTTATATCTGACTCATTTAAATGCGTAACCGTTGCACCTAACTCAACTAAAGCTTCGGGAATTTTATCCCCTGCACCGTCAATATAACCAATATTTTTAGCTGTGCTTTGAACCGTTAGAGGAACAATTTTGGTATTCGCTGTTGGAAAATAAGTAATGGCCGGAATATGATCGTATACGATTGATTTTGTAAACAATGCATTTTCTGGCACCGGTAAAGGATCAGATGCTTTATTAATTTCAATATCGGTTTGTTTGGTTTCGCCTTTATGATCAATGGTTTGATATGAAACAGTGATTGGCTTACCAGCATTGATTAAATTTACTTCCTTCAAAAATTTAACTTCCGTTGCAGGTACTACTGCAATAGGTTGATAAACATCTCCTTTAGTTAGGTCGGTAAATTTATATTGAACAGGAATTTTAAATGAAAATAATTGCTTTTCAATCTCAATATTTACAATCCCTTCAAAAGCAGGATCGTTTTCCGACTTGCCTATAAGTTGTTGATCATTTACTACAAACATCCCCTCTGTTTTAGGAAGCTCCAACCAATATGGCTGAGTGATTGCTTTATCGGCAGGTACTTTTAAAGTATAATCAAATTGAGTATTTTGATTATTTGTTAGCGGCTTATTAAATACGGAATCCTTTGATGGAAACTGAATACTGGTTAATGTTGAATTGACACCAGAACGTTGGTTTAACAAAAATTGAACAGATACTGTCGATCCTGGTATTACTTGTTGCTGTTGCGTAGTTGCTTCAACATATAATCCTGCACATGATTTAATGATTTCCTGCACCTGACCCAATTTATATAAACTCCAGTTGGATTTAGGCAATCCATTTATTTGCTGATATAATTTAACCAGGGCTGGAACCGATGCTGACGGATCAACAATATTAAAGCTAGCAACTATCTTATCTATTACAGTTTCAATTTGATCTGCTTGTAATCGTGACCAGGAAGTATTCACTCCCTCCATTATATCCATCTTAGCTGTCTCGCCAGCTGTTACTTCAAAAAATTCATAGCTAGCACCTCTTCTTCTTGGACGTCCTTCGCCTTGACTTTTATGCATAGTTCTTGCCTCTGCTCCAATTTCACCATAACTTTTTCCAATAATGGGATTGTATCCACCAACTTCAATTTTTAATTGATTATCGTTAGTGGTATTCATTGAACCAAAATTAAAAGTGTTCCACAATAAACGTTTTGCTTTCCAAACTTTCACTCCATATTTTAATTGCTCAGGAAATTTAGTTGGATCAGCTGCCGCTTCAAATGCTTCGTTGGCGATTATCGCTGAAGCAGCATGATGGCCATGCCCAGCACGAGCATCAGGTGGGAATCTTTTAATAATAATATCGGGTTGAAATTTTCGAATAATCCAAACAGCATCACTCAAAACTTTTTCATGATCCCATATTTGCAAAGCTTCCTCCCATGATTTACTAAATCCAAATTCATAGGCCCTTGAAAAATATTGCTCAGCTCCATCAATGCGACGTGCCGCTAATAATTCCTGTGAGCGTATCATACCCAATTCAATACCCTGTTCTTTCCCTATTAAGTTTTGCCCTCCATCACCACGTGTTAAACTCAAATATGCAGTTCGGTAATTTCTTTCCTTTGTTAAATAAGGTAAAAAAGAATTGTTTTCATCATCGGGATGTGCAGCAATATAAAGAACACTGCCCACTGTTTTAAGTCCTTTGATTTGTGCAAAAATTTCTGCACTATTTTTTTGTGCTTGCAAACCAGCTAAAGACAATAAAATTCCGACTGCTAAAACAATAATTTTTCTCATACTTACGAATTCAATAATATAAAAATCAATATAAATCCATTCCTATTTCCCGTTGAAGAAAATAGCATTACACAATACTAATTTACCATTCTCCCAAAAATTTCTGAAAATAGGATCATCGGCCATGAATACAAATTTTCCAGCACCCATTTCTTTCACGCCCAATACCACTCCTTCCTGTAAAGCCGCCTTCACTTTCACGCCAGCAAACCCTGCCATGTAACTATCTTTTTTAATCACTCCTACATTCCAATAATCATTTGAAGGTTCATAGGAAACAATGTCTTGTTTTAAATCATAATAAATGCCATCTGTTCCAAAACCAATAGGATGTGTGTTGTCCATATAAACTTTATAAATAGCACCTGGTATCGAGCTTTTTAAATAGTCGGTTACAGACTCGCCATATTTAGCAACATTATTAACATCTACTTTTTCAGCCTTCGGTAATTCTTTTACTTTTACACCCCATTCTGCACCAGCAGCTAATTGCGCAGCAGCTGATTCAAATGCAATTAATACACCCCCTTTTTTCACAAAAGCTTGTAGTTTTTCTGAGACAGCTTTACTGCCAAAATCTTTATAAGAACCGTCTGGCGCAATAATTACATCATATTTTGAAATATCAATTCTATTAAAAAGTGAAAAGTTTAATTGCGTGATAGGATAATTTAATTGTTGATCAAAAAAGTTCCATACTTCCCCAGCAGCTAAAGCCGCCACTTGATCCCCAGTTAACAATGCTACTCTTGGGGCATGGCTAATGTTTTTAACTTCAGGTGCACCAAAATCGCTTCCCTTATCCACCCATCCTGATGTTACAGGAAATGCTTCGATACTAGCAGCATCACAAATAGCTTTTGTATCAACAGCCCAATTCGCTCCGTTGCTCGTTTTTAAAACAATTAACGTACCTGCATCAAATTGTTTTCCCAATGCTGAAAATGGTTTCTCAGCATATCTTACTTTAATATTTTTATTCAAAATGGCAGCTAACACTTTTGAAGATGCAAATGAATTATATGGTATAATGTATCCATAATCAGCAATTACATTATTTACTGTTTTTAATTCAAATCCTGCTTGCACTGGCAATGGCTCCTTTGATGCAAAGCCATGTACATTATATACATAAGGTAATGACCATGCAGTGATATCATAGGTATTAGAATCATTCACTTGTGTGATAGGCTCTAATAAAACACGTGCTAATACGCCATGTGTTTGTGCCACATTCACCGCTAACGTATATCCTTCATTTACAAATACACCCTCCTTTTTAGTTGTATAATCATACCCCTTAAAACTTCCATTGTAAGTTCCGTATTGAATATTATTTTGCTTCAACATTTTTGCTAAAGAAGCTAATGAATTTGGATTTTTAGCAGTCATCACAAATGTCTTATAGGTCGACGCACTTCCTGCACGACTATTGTCATAATATTTTTTAAACTCTTTTAATAAGTTCTCTCTATTGATTGCACTAATTTCAACAGTTGATAAACCTGTTGTAAAATGGTGAGTTGCTCTTGCTACTAATGTTAAAGTATCCTCGTCCTTATTTTGCACACCCAAACCTGCACTGATACCACCTTGCTCATAAGTCATACCTATCGCACCATTGTACATTGGATAACTGTCGCCATAGGAAGGATACAACATGTCAAAACGTTCCTTTGTAAAAAATAACCAATTGTTTTGGTCAAAATATTTCGCGTTGTTCTTTCCAATTTGCACTTGGAAATCCTTTTGCCATGTAGTGATAGCATCATGAATAGGCTCAGAAGTTGGTGTAAAAAAGTAAGGTTGTTGATAGCTTTGCTCATGAAAATCTACCACCACTTGCGGATACCATTGTTGGTAAAAAGCAACTCTTTGTTTCGACTCTACTTGTGTTTGCCAAGCCCAATCACGATTTAAATCAAAATTGTAATGATTGGATCTTCCTGCAGGCCATGGTTCCATATGCTCTCTTGCATTAGGGTCGGCATTATAGTTCATACCAACAGCATTATTATACCAGTTTACATAACGATCACGACCATCTGGATTGATACATGGGTCAATAATAACTATCGTATGCTTTAACCACTCTTTTGTTTTCGCATTTGCGGGATCAACTAAAGCAAATAAAGTTAGCATGGCAGCTTCTGATGAGGCTGGCTCATTACCATGTACATTATAACTTAACCACACAATGGTTGGCTGATTCAAATCAGAAACCGACCCATCAACAATGCCATTATTGTGCTTTCTTATTTCATCCAATTTTGAAATATTTTCAGGAAGGCCAATGGCTGCAACTAATAAATCACGGCCTTCATTGGTTTTACCATAAGGCATTATTTTAACCATATCAGGCTTAGCCTGTGCAACCGTATTAAAGTAAGCTACTATTTGATGGTGTCTTGTGAACTTCGTACCTACCGCATACCCTAAATAACTAGCTGGACTTGGCACATTTTGTGCTTGCAGTTGCGCTGCATTAAGGATGACAAAAATGGCAATTAAGCTAAACTTTAAGGTCCATTGCAAGGGTTTCATAAATGATTTATTCATATGATAATTTTTAATACTAAAGGCTTGAATATGAACCTTAAAAATAAGCATATTTAGCCTTAAATAAAGCAATAAATGCGTAAATTAGGGTCTCAAATTATTGTCATGAAATTAAAGCTAGATAACAGGAAAATTGTATTGCTTCTAATCACCTTATTATGCGTGGTTGTAAGTTTATTTGCTGACGCTCAACCGTTTTTTAATTCACATAAATCTATCAATCCCTATCAATATGAAGTGGTTAAGGAAAAGTCCTTTGACCATGCGGCTGTTTCTTCAGCACACCCATTAGCAAGTATGGTTGGTGCTGCTATCATGCAGGAAGGTGGCAATGCATTTGACGCAGCCATTGCAACTCAGTTTAGTTTAGCAGTGGTTTTCCCTGGAGCAGGAAATATTGGTGGCGGTGGATTTATGTTGGCACGAAAAGCTAATGGCGAATTAATTGGTATTGATTATCGTGAAGCTGCTCCCAAAAATGCTAGCCGTGATATGTATTTAGATGAAAAAGGCAATGCCATTGACAGTAAATCACGTGATGGAGCTTTGGCCTCTGGAATTCCAGGAAGTGTTGCAGGTATGATAAGCACACATAGCTATGCAAAATTACCTCTTGCATTATTAATTCAACCAGCAATTGAATTAGCAGAATACGGATTTGTGATTACTGAAAGAGAAGCCAAAGGATTAAATTCAGAAAAAGCTAATTTTTTAAAGAATAGTTCAGCACCGAGTGCATTTACCAAAAGAACATGGAAAGCGGGTGATACTTTATTTCAGCCTGAATTAGCAGCTACCTTAAAGCGCATTCAACAAAAAGGTTTGGCAGGTTTTTATGAAGGGCCAACAGCTGATATGATTGTAAATGAAATGAAACACTCAGGTGGTATTATCAGTTTAGAAGATTTAAAAAACTATACCCCTAAATTTAGAAAACCTATTGAATTTGATTACAAAGGAAAGCATATCATAAGCTTCTCTCCCCCATCAAGTGGTGGTATTATCATTGCACAAATGCTAAAAATGATTGAACCTTTCAACGTGGGAACATTGGGTGCAAATACAGAAGCATCCGTGAGTTTAATGGTGGAAGCACAACGTCGCGCTTATGCTGACCGTGCTGAACATATGGGTGATCCTGATTTTTGGAAAGTACCTACTAAAACTTTAATTAGTGACGCGTATGCTAAGGATAGAATGAAGGACTATGTTCCTGGTATTGCAGGTAGTAGTAAAATAACATTGGCTGGTCAGGTTCATGAAAGTGAGCAAACTACACACTTTAGCGTAATTGATAAAGAAGGTAACATGGTTGCAATTACCACTACCTTAAATGACACCTATGGTAATAAAACAATAGTTGCTGGTGCAGGATTTTTATTAAATAATGAGATGGATGACTTTAGTGTGAAGCCAGGCACACCAAATATGTATGGTGCGATTGGCGGAGAAGCTAATTCCATTGTGCCGGGAAAAAGAATGTTAAGTTCCATGACACCCACCTTAGTGACTGTTGACAATAAACCTTATATCAGTATTGGTACACCAGGAGGCACCACTATACCGAATCAAGTATTTGAAGGTCTTGTGAATATTTTTGATCATAACATGACACTTAAGGCGGCTCTTGATGCTCCAAGATTTCACCATCAATGGATTCCAGATGCCATAGGTGTTGAATCTGATTTCCCAGAAGCAACAATTAATGCTTTAAAAGCAAAAGGTTATACGGTTGCTAAAAGAGGCCGTTTTGGAAGAATGGATGGAATTATAATTTTGAATGATGGCAAGAGAAACGCAGCTGGTGATAAACGAGGTGATGATAGCGTTGCAGGATATTAAATAGTTACCCCCTTATAATTACCAAAATCATCTCATTGTTACAAAAGAGGCTATATTTTTTACGAATCATTATTGCTAGCATCATTGGCTTGTTCCTTTTATGCTATTTATTATTGTTTGTTCCAGCGATTCAAAATTCTATAGCCCAATACTTTTCAAAACAGCTGTCTACCAAAATGGGGGTCATGGTTAAGGTGGATAAAGTAAGATTCTCCTTGTTCGATAAATTAGACATGCAAGGTGTTTTAATTCGAGATCAAAAAAAGGACACTTTACTTTCTGCCAAAAGTTTTAAGTTAAGAATTAGTGACCTAGTATTTTCATCAAGCAGCCCTGTGATTAAATATGTGGGGCTTGATGGAGTGACTATTTATTTAAACCGTACCAATGAAAAATGGAATTACGATTTCTTAATTGACTTATTAAAATCCGATACGAGCACTAAAAAAGGTGAAAGCTTTGATGTAAAAAAAATAGACATCTCCCATTTGCATTTTGTGCAAAACGATAAATGGGATGGTCAAACCATGGAACTAAATGCTGACAATTTATTATTGAATATAAAATCAGTTCAAGGCAATAAAATTAATATTGACCAAGTAAATATCAATAAGCCATATTACTTGATTCAATCCTATAAGGGCTTAAAACCCGTTAAGTCAATTAATAAACAGCATACAAAAATAAAGCCCGCAGTAAATGAACTTGCTTTTAATCCCACGCATTTAAACATTTACGTGAATGAACTACAAGTAACAAGAGGGAAAATTTGGATTGAATATGGAAATCAAAAACCTGTCTCCTATTTTGATGTGGACCATATAAGAATGAATGAAATTAATGCGTCCATTAAACAAGTAAAATTTATAGAGGATACCATAACTGCTAACGTAGAATCCTTACAAGTAAAAGAAAGGTCTGGTTTTGTTATTAAAAAACTGATTACTAAGTTTAGGTTCACCCCAAAAATAATGGAGTTTGACTCCCTATTATTAAGAACCAATAATAGTATCATTGGAAATTATTATGCAATGGTTTATGAAAATTTTGGCAATGATTTTCAAAATTACATCAGCAAAGTAATCATGAAGTCACATTTAGTGAATGCCAATGTAGCCACTGATGATATCTCCTATTTTGCACCTGAGTTAAAAAATATAAATCAAAAAATTAATTTAAGCAGTCATTTTATTGGAACAGTGGAAGACTTTAAAGCAAATGACCTAACTGCAAAATATAACAACTCATTTGTGAAAGGTAGCTTTTCAATGAAAGGGATACCTGACATGCGACAAACACAAATTGCATTCAACAATGTAAATGCTTTAACCAATTATAAAGATTTAAGAAAATGGATTCCTAGTTTAAATGAAGTAAAGGAATTCCCTTTTGAAGCCTTGGGTGATTTCCGATTCAAAGGCGACTTTAAAGGCACTTTATATGACTTTGTTACCAATGGTGCCATATCAACCAAATTAGGATTAGCAGAAACACAAATCAGGTTAAAATTTCCTTTATCGGGTGAACCAAGCTATGAGGGTTTATTAAATACTTATCACTTTGATGCAGGAAAACTTTTTAAATTAGATCAAGTTGGCTTTGTGAATTTTAAAGGTAAAATTGCAGGTTCTTCCTTTTTACTTGAAAAAATAAAAACAAATATTGACGGTACCATCGACTCTATCGGATTCAATGGATATACATACACCAATATCAATACAAATGGATTGTTGCAAAAAGGAGCTTATAATGGTACGTTTAGAATCAAGGACCCCAATGTAAATTTCATTAGTAATGTTGAAATCAATTTAAAAAACAAAGTACCTAAATTCAATGCGGTTGGTGACTTATTAAATGCCAATTTACAGGCCCTTCATATTTCTAATAATCACATTCAATTAACAGGATTACTAGACATAAACTTTGAAGGAAACAATATTGACAACTTTACAGGGTATGCAAAATTCCTGAATGGTAAATTCCAAGGTACTGAGTCGGTTGTTAATTTCGACGCATTCTCCTTATCCTCTAAAACAACTAATGGAATTAAAAATATTAAATTAGAAAGTGACGATATTCAAGCAAGTATTAATGGAAAATTCAACATCCTTCATTTACCTGCAAGTGTTCAATATTTTATCCAACGATATTTCCCTACTTACATTCCTGCCCCAAAAAATACAACGGCTAATCAGCAATTTAGTTTTGAGGTTAAAACCAACTATGTTGAACCTTATATAAGACTTTTCAATAAGGACATTACTGGATTCAATAATGTTTCCCTTAATGGTAGCCTTAATACCGACAAACAAAGCATTCAATTAAATGGAAAGATTCCATTTGCTAGCTTCCAACATAATTTGGCAGAATATGCCATAAAAGATGGTATCATTTCAGGGAAAGGAAATATTGACTCATTGAATTTGAAAATTAATGCGACTAAGTTTAACCTAACCGACAGTTTAAGTTTCTTAAATCCAGTACTTCAAATTAATACAAGCAATGATGTTTCCTTAGTCAGTTTAAATGCTAATAGCGAGTCCGTATTAGGTGAAGTTGCCTTTAATGGATATGTTCATACCTATAACGATGGAATTTCAATTAATTGGCTTCCCTCCCATTTTTTATTAAACCATAAAAAATGGACCATCGCAGATAAGGGCATAGTGAATATTAGAGAAAGTAATACCAGTGCAAGCAACTTTAATTTAGCGCAAGGAATCCAATCCTTTGAATTTTCAAATTCAACATCGAGTAAAAACGCTTTGCAGGTTGAATTGAAAAATGTAATCCTTGGTGACATCACAAAACTATTGTTCCCTTACCCTAAATTAGAAGGTATCACCAATGGCAAAATTGAAATGAAAAACATTTTGACCAGTTTTGAAATGAGTTCAAGCTTGAACCTAGACCAATTCTCGTTCAACAATGATTCCATTGGGAAAACGCAAATCAATGCCTCTTATAAACATGCCACAGGTATTGTTCCATTTAGCATTTTTAGCCCCAATACCACTTATAACCTATCTGCTTCGGGTACTTATAATATTAAGGATAGCGTCAATCCTTTGGACGCTAATTTATTCCTTGAACATTCTAAATTTAGTTTAGTACAACAATTCATTGGAGGTGTACTTACAAATTTAGATGGCCGCGCTAATGGATATATTCATTTTGGTGGCAGAATTGAGAACCCTTATTTATTAGGTTCTGCAACTTTTGACAATGCCTCCTTTGTGGTTGACTATACCAAAGTAAAATATACTATTGACAGCGGTGCGGTGATCAAGTTCACAAACGAAGGAATTGACTTTGGAAACATGACGGTGTTTGACAATAAAAATAGGAAGGCTTCCTTCAAAGGAAAAATATTGAATCAAGGATTTAAACACTTGGATTATGATTTAGAAATGAGTAGTCCTAAAATTGAACTCATTAATACTGGAGCAA
>JBDKFR010000114.1:0-3636 GCA_039798645.1 Bacteroidota bacterium | reverse complement strand
GTATTCACTCTGTCAAAGGTGACTCCCAATTTATTTTTCATAAAATTGGACAAATTTGGAATCACGGAGAATACACCTATAGATCCTGTTATGGTGTTGGCATCAGCAAATATTAAATCTGCATTACAAGCAATATAATATCCGCCCGATGCAGCATAATCACCCATACTTACCACCAACGGTTTTTCCTTTTTCAATAATTCTAATTCACGCCATATAACATCGCTAGCAAGTGCGCTTCCTCCAGGTGAATTAACACGCAAAACCACCGCATCAATTGACTTGTCATTGCGAATGCGTTGTATTAATGACCGGTAGTCATCACTTGCAATACTATTGTTTTCACCTTTGCCCATTACTATATCACCATCTGCGTATATCACTGCCACCTTGCCTTCACCCGTTCCTCTTATTGCAACCGAGGTAGCATACTCATTGAAACTCATAAAAGAAATGTCTTGCTCCTTAGCGATGCGTAAGTTTTGAGCAATTCTTTTTTTAACCTGATCGTCGTAAAAAAGTCCATCCACTAAGTGATGTGATAATGCGTCAGCACCATTTTGTATAAGCCCTTTATCAGATAAGTATTTTAAAGTGTCTGCATTGATTTTTCTTTGGGTGGATGCCCCTTGAATGAAATTATTATAAACACTATTTAACCATTCACTTGTTTGCAATTTATTCGCTGGGGACATTTCAGTATAGCGAAATGGCTCCGTAGCACTTTTAAATTTTCCTGCATAAAATACCTGAGGCTGAATTTCTAATTTATCTAACAACCCTTTTAAAAACATGGTCTCATACGAAAAACCATTCCACTCTAATCCACCTTGAGGATGTGTGTAAATTTGATCGGCCACGTTTGCAATCCAATATCCTTTTTGCGTGATTGTTTCACCGTAAGCAACAATGAATTTTTTTGACTTTTTGAAATCCAATAAAGCTGCTCTGATTTCTTCTGATGCCGCATAGCCATTTGGATTTTGTTGACATTTTATATAGATGCCTTTTATGGAAGAATCTTTCGCTGCGAATTGAATTAAATTGATCAATTGAGACAAACTAGGTACTTTCCCTTTTTTCTTGCTTAACAATTCAGTAAAGGCATCCGACTTTGATTGTTCCGGGAAACTTTCAGCTAAATCCAACACTAATACCGAATTGGGTGAAACCAGTTTAGTTTCCTCACTTGACAAAGTACTAGCAACGCCTACTATAAAAAATAAACCTATTAATGAAAACAGGAATAAAGACACTAAGGTTGCTAAAACTATTTTGAAAAAACTTTTCATGTTTATGATTGATATTAAAAAAACAATTCGCTAAAATAGCCTGGACTAAAATAGGGTAACCCTGTAAAATTATGGATATTTGGGGTACTTTTACAATACTTCTATGAATAAAGTATACCTCTTGATAGGTGGCAATATGGGTGATCGAATGGCAAACTTGAAAGATGCAATCAACCATATTGAACAAAAAGTTGGCAGCGTACAGTTGTTATCTTCTGTTTATGAAACGGAAGCCTGGGGTCAAACAAATCAGCCTAATTTTTTTAATCAAGCTTTATATGTTCTCACCCAATTAGCTAGCAATGAATTAATGATTAAATTATTGGAAATTGAAAATTTAATGGGCAGAGTTAGGACCGTAAAAATGGGGCCTCGAACCATTGATTTAGACATCATATATTTTAACAATGAAGTCATCACTTCGACCTTAATTACCATTCCCCATCCTAAATTATCCGAGCGTAAATTTGTCTTAACACCACTTGTTGAGATAGCGCCAAATTATATTCATCCCATTTTCAATAAATCAAATACCCATTTGTTGAAAGATTGTGGAGATTCTTTAGCTGTGTATAAAAAAACAAATAATTAAGCGCCTTGCTTACTATATTTGACCAGGAAGAATCTAAATAATATGAATTATCGTTTTATAGCAATTGAGGGGAATATTGGTGCGGGAAAAACAACGCTTTCACATTTATTATCACAACATTATAATGCAAAATTGGTACTCGAAGAATTTGCTGAAAACCCGTTTTTGACAAAATTTTATGAGAACCCGAAACAATATGCTTTCCCATTAGAGTTGTTTTTTTTAGCAGAAAGGTTTAAGCAACAACAAGATTTAATTAAGCATAAGGACTTATTTCAAGAGGTAACCATTTCGGATTATATATTCACAAAATGTTTGCTATTTGCAAAAGTGAATTTACCTGAAGAAGAATTTAGGTTATACCAAAAAATGTTTGATGTATTTTATCAGCAACTAAACCCTCCTGATATCCTCATTTATTTGCATGCACCAGTAAACAAGCTTCAGGGGAATATTAAAAAAAGAAATAGAAAATTTGAACTTGCTATTCCCGATGAATATTTGTTTAAAATTCAAGAGACCTATACAAGTTATATAAAACAGCATAATGTAAAGACCATTTTTGTGGATGCAAGCAATGCTGACTTTTTATATAACGAAGCTCATTTTAAAGTTATTACCGATGCTTTAGAAAAAGATTTAGAGGATGGCCAACACTACTTTAATCTGCCTTAATTAGCTACCCATGGAATCGAATCAAATGGAAAATAAAAACGATGCTTTTGGTGCTTTACGCATAGCTGAATTTAGAAACCTAATGTTAGGCCGGTTTTTATTTATCATGGGATTGAGAATGATGGGCACTTTAGTGGGATGGTGGATCTACGAACTAACCAACCAGCCATTTGCCATTGGTCTAATTGGATTAGCGGAAGTAATTCCCGCGGTTTCATTGGCATTATACGCTGGTCATGTGATTGATGTTAGCGAAAAACGAAGGTTACTATTAAGGGGCGTTGTTTTGTATTGGATATGCGCTTTGGGATTATTAGGGCTATCCATTTATAATGATAAAGTTGATCAGGCTAATAATAGCAATACACTTATTATTGCCATCTTCATTTATTTTATCATTTTTTGTACTGGCATAATTAGATCCTTCACTGGACCAAGTTTTAGTACCATTGTTGGCGCCATCATGCCAAAAAATTTACTTCAAAATGCGACCACCTGGAATCAAGGGATCTGGCTTTCCGCCTCCATTTTAGGGCATGCTATTGTTGGCTTTATTATTGCTGGATTTGGACATACTGGTGCCCTAATCGTTGTAGTGACCCTAGTATTTATTGGCTTTATATTTATTAGCAAAATAAACCCATTGCCTCCTCATAAGGATATTGTCATTGATCAAAAACCAATGGAGAGTGTGAAAGAAGGTTTACGATTTGTTTTTAATACCAAAGAAGTGCTTGGTGCGTTATCCTTAGACCTTTTTGCTGTATTGTTTGGCGGAGCCGTAGCCATGATTCCTGTATTTGCAAAGGATATTTTAAATGTTGGTCCTATCGGATTTGGTTGGTTAAATGCAGCCTCTGATATAGGCGCAATGTTAATTATTGTGCTTATTACGATATTCCCCGTTCACAAGGGTCAAGGAAAAAAATTATTACTTGCTGTCGGAGGTTTTGGAGTTTGTATTATTGTATTTGCATTATCAAAAATATTTTGGATATCGTTTGCCGCTTTAGTATTAAGTGGAATTTTAGATGGCTTTAGCATGATTGTAAGAGGCACTATTGTACAATTAAAAAC
>JBDKFR010000113.1:0-7845 GCA_039798645.1 Bacteroidota bacterium | reverse complement strand
CTAGATTAGTTATACTGGAAGTCCGTGTTGAACCTGACCCCCAGATGGAGTTTCTTGTAACTGACAAGTTTCTTTCTCCCCCACACCCAATCGAACCCATTTTTTTGTCGAGGTCAAAAATTTCACCCTATACGAGTTGATAGGGTAATTGATTTTACTATATTAGGGGTAAGAAAAAAGACTTTGTAAATACTTCATATTACAACTATGGAAAAAATCGGATTGTTATACAGGGTGTCATCAAAACCACAAGAGACTGATGGAGGTGGATTAGATATTCAACAAAAAATGGGTATTGAGGTTTCCAAGAAACTTGGAGTAAGTTATATTGAATTCAACGAAGGTGTTCAAAGTTCATTTAAAGTAGAAGTAAATGAACGACCAGTTTTAGTAGAACTTCTTACAGAAATTCAGAAAACTAATGGAATTAGGAAAGTATGGGTTTTCAATACTGATAGACTTGGAAGATATTCAAACTCCTGGTATTCAATTTTGAAAATTTTTATAGATTATAATGTTGAGATATATGTTGGAGAGTCATCCAAACCTTATGATTTAAATAATTTAGGAGATAGATTATCAGTTGGAGTACTGTCCTTAATTTCTCAATACGATAACGAATTAAGGAGAATGAGGTCAATACTTGGTAAAAGAAATTCCTTAAAAAATGGTAATACATGGATTGGAGGTACTGTCCCATTTGGATATGAGGTTAAGAAAAAAGAGTTAATAATAAATAAAAAAGAATCCTCTATTGTCAAGAAGATGTTTGAAATGTACAATAATGGTAAAACACCAATGGACATTAAAGTCTTTATGGATAGACAAACTGAAATTAAACCAAGAAGAAGTATCAAAGGTTGGAATTCAGGTACAATTCTCTCTATGTTAAGGAAAGAAGTATATATTGGTAAACAAACCTGGGTTTGGAAAGAAAAAGTAGGTAAAAACGAAATTAAAGTTATTGAAACAATAGAAATAAATACTCCGAAAATTATTGATGATACATTATGGAAAGAAGTTCAGGAAAAAATAAACGATAACTTTCCAACAACATTAGATGGAAGGTCTCGAAAATCACTATTAAAAGGGTTTCTTGTTTGTACAAATTGTAAATTAAAATTGGGACATCGATTTAAAAGTACAAACCATTACTATGGTAAATGTAACGAGGTAAATTGGAGAAAGGTAGGAGAGAAAATTGACCACAAGAACTGTCCATTAAAGAAAAGTCCTCGAATGGAAGATATTGATGATAGAGTATTTGATGTAATTGTTGACGTTCTTAAAAATTCGAAAACAATTCGTGAGAATTATAAAATCAATAGTTTAAACCCAAAGTTCGAGGATAAAGAAAAGAATCGAAAATTAACAGAGGATATTAAAAGAAAACTTCGAGATAAAAATCTTGAAAAAGTCAAAGTTGAAGAGAATTATTTAGATATTGATTTCGATGTTCGAATTGGAAAATTATCCAAAATACAAGGGGATAAATTAAAAGAACGATTTGTTCTACACTTGGAAAAGTTAAATGAAGAAATTTCTGAATTAAACCACAATCTTAATACAATTTCGAATTCGAAAGGATGGGTAAACTGGTTAAAGAAGGTGAATGAACAAATTGATGAAAAAGAATTACTCTCATTAGAAAAGAAGAGAGAGTTTCTAAATGAGACAATCAATAAAATCGAAATTGAATATAATAAGAAGAATCAATCTCATATTTTAGATATAAACTTCAAACTTCCAATAGTTGGAGATAGTTTGAAATTCACCGGAAAAGAGGATAAAAATGGATTCAAAGAATATAATATTCTGGATGGGGTTTCAAAATACAATACTGAAATTGGGGTAAATAACACCAAATCTACTTCATCTAACCCCAAGAGGATTAAGATTATGAATAGGATAATACAATTAAAAGAGAATGAAGGACTATCTTTAAATGAGATTTCAGAAATACTGAATAATGAGAAATTATACCCATTAAATGGTGGAAAATGGTACAAAAGTAAACTATCTTCATTCTACAATTATTCAAAACAAACACCCCCAAAGTAATTAGGGGTAAGAAAAATGAACCAGACGGATTATTTAATCACGGTGGAATAATCAACAAATCAAAATTTGAATTTTAATAATTAACAAACCAAAATGAATTGTTTATGAATCCCTATCTAATTGTATTAATAGGAACAATAGTAGTGTTAGTATGTATTATTAAATTCAAATTACATTCGGTTATTTCCTTATTACTAGCAGCATTAGTTACCGGAATATTAACATCTTCAAATTCTATATACGAGTACGCAATTCATAAGGGCCTTGCTCCAAAAGATGCATTAACACTTTCAACCACCTCTATTGGTACTCGACTAGGTGAAGCATTTGGAAATACAAGTGGAAAAATTGGCATACTAATCGCGTTGGGATCTATAATAGGAACCTGTTTAATGAAAAGTGGTGGAGCAGAGCGAATCGTTCGAGGTTTTTTAAAATTATTTGGTAAAGACAAAGCATCATTCGCTTTAATGAGTGGTGGATTTTTATTATCAATACCTGTTTTTTTTCAAACTGTTTTTTATTTAATGCTACCCTTGATTAAAGGATTAGGAGTTCATAATCCAAAAAAATACAGTCTATATTTGATGACTGTTATAGCAGGTGGCGTAATGGCACACTCCTTGGTGCCACCTTCAGCGGGCCCCTTATTTGTTGCGCAAGCTTTAGGGGTTTCTACTGGTACTATGATTGTTGGTGGCTTTGCAATTGGCATTTTTACAAGTTTGTGCGGATATGTTTATGCTTTATGGGCAAACAAAAAATGGGAAATGCCTATGCGTGATACAGCCGATGTTAGTGTAGATGAATTAAAATCACTTTCCGAAAAAGATATCAATGAACTTCCTTCATTATGGATTTCCATTTTGCCAATTTTACTTCCACTCTTTTTAATTACGGCAAACACCTTTACCAAAAGTTTGGACAAGACTAGTCAAGCAATACTTTCCGTTTTGGGTGACCCAAATATTGCATTAGCGATTTCAGCAGCAATTGCCATTTTATTACTTTGGACTAGGGTGAAAGAAAAAAAACAATTTCAAAAACACATTGCAGAATCAATTAGTAGTGCGGGTGTAATCATATTAATCACCACTGCGGGTGGAGTATTTGGAAAAATGTTGGAACAAACTGGCATTGGCATAAGCTTGGGAAACTTAGCAAGTAATTATAAAGTTGCCGTTATCCCATTGGCATTTTTTATCACAGCTGCGATTAGGACCGTGCAAGGTTCTGCAATGGTAGCCATGGTTACAGCAGCAGGTATCATGACGGGTATTGTAGGAATCAATTTAGGCTTCCACCCTGTTTACATTGCATTAGCAATTGGTTGTGGATCTAAAATTTTTACTTGGATGAATGATAGCGCATTTTGGATCGTTACAGAAATGTGTGCAATGGAAGAAAAAGAAACCATTCGACATTTTTCTTTTTTGTCGATGGTTATGGGTCTTTCAGGACTAGTCGCCATCATGATTTTATCAAATGTATTACCGCTAATTTAATTTTATGTCAGCTTCTATATCAATTATTAAAACAACAAATGAAGACAATGTAGCCATTGTTGTCAATGAAGCTGGATTGCCGGCAGGAACTGTGGTCAATGAAAATATTGAGTTATTAGAAGCCATCCCTTTTGGACATAAAGTTGCATTGATTGATTTTGAAATTGGCAATCCAATTATCCGATACGGACAAGCTATAGGTTATGCCAATCAAATGATAAAAAAAGGTGAATGGATAAATGAAAATAAAATGTCATTGCCCATTGCACCAGATTTGCAAACAATGACTTTGCCTACTTCCACGTCAGAAATTACGGAACCATTAGAGGGTTATACTTTTGAAGGATATCGTAATAAGGATGGCAGTGTGGGTACTAAAAATATTTTAGGCATCTCAACAAGTGTGCAATGTGTTGCAGGATTAACAGAACACCTTGTAAAAAAAATCAAACAAGAGTTACTACATCAATACCCAAATGTTGATGATGTTGTAGCATTAAATCATTCATATGGTTGTGGTATTGCCATCAATGCACCAGCAGCAATTGTACCCATCCGAACGATTAAAAATTTAGCAACCAACCCTAATTTTGGAGGTGAAATTATGGTGATTGGGTTGGGATGTGAAAAATTAAGACCTGAGGCTTTAATTGCAAAAGTGGAAGGCAGGGAACAGCAAAATGAAAATGCAAGCATTTCTTACATGCAAGATGAATCTTTTCAAGGATTTAATGAAATGGTTCATGGGATTATGGAAACTGCTAAAATTCACCTTGCCAATTTAAATAAAAGAAAAAGAGAAACTTGCCCTGCTTCGGATTTAGTAGTAGGAATGCAATGTGGTGGCAGTGATGCATTTTCGGGATTAACAGCAAACCCAGTAGCAGGATTTGCTTCTGATTTAATTATACGTGCTGGAGGGAGTGTGATGTTTTCAGAAGTGACCGAAGTAAGAGACGCCGTGCATTTACTAGTACCTAGAACTATTAACCCAACCGTTGGTCAGGCATTAATCAATGAAATGCAATGGTATGATGATTATCTTCAAAAGGGATTAGTGGATAGAAGTTCAAACACCACCCCAGGTAATAAATTAGGGGGCCTTAGTAATATTGTTGAAAAATCGTTGGGGTCAATCGTAAAATCAGGCAAGAGCCCAATTGTCGATGTATTAAGTCCAGGCGAAAAAATAAGAAAAAATGGGCTCACCTTTGCTGCAACCCCTGCAAGTGATTTTGTATGCGGTACACTACAAGTAGCTTCTGGTATGAACATCCACATATTCATGACAGGTCGAGGAACACCATATGGTTTGTCAATCGTACCGGTGATAAAAGTTGGATCAAATTCAAAATTAAGTCAGCGTTGGTTTGATTTGATTGACCTTGATGCAGGACAGGTTGCTACTGGTAAAAAAACAATTGAAGAAATGGGTTGGGAATTGTTTCAGTTAATACTTGATGTGGCAAGTGGAAGGAAAAAAGTTGCCTGCGATATATTAGGCTTACACAACGATTTAGTTTTATTTAACCCTGGTCCATTAACATAATTAATTACTCAATAACATAAGATCATGAATACAAATTTTACGCGTATCAAAGCTGCATTAAGTGATGGGCTTTTATCTTTCCCGGTAACTGATTTAGATGAAAATGGAAAATTTAATGCAACAACTTTTTCTGAAAGGCTTGAATCATTTGTTGATTACAATGTGTCTGCTGTATTTGTTGCAGGTGGAACTGGAGAATTTTTCTCTTTATCAAAGGAAGAGTATACCAGCATCGTTGAATTAACTTCAAAAAAAGTTAACGGCAGAGTTCCCACTATTGCTAGTGTCGGTAGAAGTATCCCTGTAGCAATAGAATACGCAAAAATTGCCGAAGCTGCTGGCATTGATGGTTTATTATTGATGCCACCCTATTTAACCGAATGTCCTCAGGACGGGATTGTTGAATATGCTAAAACCATTATGCAAAACACAAAACTGCCAGTAATATATTATAATAGAGCAAATGGTGTTTTATCTGCTGAACACATCAAGATTTTGGCAGAACAATGTCCGAATTTTATTGCTTTAAAAGATGGTACAGGCGTCATGGAAGAATTAAATGTTACCATTAAAATGATTGGTGACAGATTGGTATATATAGGAGGCGTTCCTACAGCAGAAATAATTTCAGAAGCCTACTTGTCAATTGGAGTAAACACTTATTCCTCCGCTGTATTTAATTTTGTTCCAAGCTTGGCAAATCATTTTTATAAATCATTAAGAGCTGGGGATAAGGAAACAGTGAATAAAATAATTGCTGAATTTTTCGTGCCATTTGTACGTTTAAGAAGTAAAAAACAAGGTTATGCAGTTAGCTTGATCAAAGCTGGTTGCAAATTAGTTGGAAAAAGCGCCGGCAATGTTCGAGCTCCATTAGTAATGCCTAATGAAAGCGAATGTCAGTTACTACAAACCTTAATTAACAAAGAAGCATCTTTAATCAAATAATCAACTTCGACTAAATACTTTCTCAATGAGCAATGCATCAACTTTTTTCGCAATAAATCCAGCGACAAATGAAAAATTAAATGGCGAGTATACTAACCTTTCGGAAAGTCAAATAAACTCGGTGGTCGAAAAGGCACAACTTGCTTTTGATATTTACAGAAAGAAAGATAAAGAAAGTATTGCGCAATTTTTAGAATGTATCGGACAGGAAATTTTGAATCTTGGGGATGCCCTTATTGAAAGATGCCATTTGGAAACTGCATTACCTTTAGCAAGATTGCAAGGTGAAAGAGGAAGAACCGTTGGGCAATTAAATTTATTTGCATCAGTTGTAAGAGAAGGATCTTGGGTGGATGCAAGAATTGACACCGCCATACCTGATAGATTACCTTTGCCAAAATCAGATATTAGACATTTATTATTACCTATTGGCCCCATAGCAGTTTTCGGTGCCAGCAATTTTCCGCTTGCATTTTCTGTTGCGGGTGGTGATACTGCTTCTGCACTTGCTTCTGGTTGTCCAGTGATTGTAAAAGGTCATAAAGCGCATCCTGGCACTTCGGAAATGATTGCACATGCAATTGCAATAGCAATAAAAAAATGCGAAATGCCGGAAGCTGTGTTTACTTTAATTCATGGAAGCACTAATGAGGTTGGAGAAGTTTTAGTAAAACACCCACTAATCAAAGCGGTAGGATTTACTGGTTCTCATAAAGGAGGGAAGGCTTTATTTGATATAGCCAATGCAAGACCAGAACCCATACCCGTTTTTGCTGAAATGGGAAGCACAAATCCTGTATTTATTTTACCAGGAGCAATTAATGAAAGAGCCATTGAAATTGCAAATGGTTTAGCAGGTTCAATAACGCAAGGAGTTGGACAATTTTGTACAAACCCAGGGTTGTGTTTTGTTGCTGAATCAAGCAATAAAAATCAATTTTACACACAACTTATTGCGAAAATCAGTGAAGTGCCTGCAGGAGTTATGCTTACATCCGACATCAAAAAATCTTATGAAAATGGCGTCCAAAAAACAAATTCAATAAATAAGGTTGATCAAATTTCATCTGGCTTAGCCTCTGATAATCCAAACACTGTTAATTCAAGCATATTTAGAACAAGCATTGGAGACTATTTCCAAAATGAAATATTAGCTGACGAAAATTTCGGACCATCAAGTGTTCTTGTTGATGCTGATACAAAAGATCAGATATTAAATGCCGCCAAGAATTTAAATGGACATTTAACAGCAACTGTTATTGGAACAGAACAAGATTTGCAATCTTACAAAGAGTTATTTGATATTTTAGAACTTAAAGTTGGAAGAGTTTTGATCAATGGCTATCCAACAGGCGTTGAGGTATGTCATTCTATGGTGCATGGCGGCCCTTACCCAGCCACAACTGCGCCTCAAAGCACATCAGTAGGAACAAATGCAATTAAACGATTTGTAAGGCCGGTTTGTTTCCAAGACTTCCCAGATACACTTTTACCTTTAGCCATCCGCAGAGATAATCCATTGAAAATATGGCGATTAGTTAATGGGGTATTAGAAAAATAAAAAATGCTTACATTTAAGTATGATTACATTTATAAAATCGTTCAAATATGTGACACCGTTTGTTATGTATTTGCTAAGTTACCTTGCATTTAATAATACGGGCATTTTGTGCTGGGTCCCCCTTTTGTATGTATTCTTTTTTATTCCCGTTTTAGAATTATTTATAGCACCTGATCCAAAAAACTTAGATGCCATTGAGGAGCAATTGGCAAAGAATAATA
>JBDKFR010000112.1:0-17427 GCA_039798645.1 Bacteroidota bacterium | reverse complement strand
GTATGCGTACTTCCAAAAATGGAATTACAAGATAATAAATGGTCGCCTTTTTTTAATAAAGCCATAAAGGATCCAAATACAGCACTCATGCCACTTGCAGTTGCAAATCCGTCTTCGGCATTTTCTAATACACAAAGTCTGTCTACAAATTCTTGTACAGTTGGATTAGAAAAACGACTGTAAATATTGGCATCGGTTTCATCAGCAAAAGCTGCACGCATATCCTCCGCATTATCAAAAGTAAAGCTACTAGTAAGGAACAAAGGGGTGGAGTGTTCATGTTCCGGTGTTTGTGGAACCCTTGTTCTAATTAATTTGGATTGATTATGCTTCATACTGCTATTGTTAAAATGAAAACCTTTTGAAATAATTTTGTAATGGTTGATTTATAAAATTTCAACATTCCAAGTGATAACTGCGCCAGCCGCTCTTAGGGTCGCAGCAACCGAACAATATTTATCCATGGAAAGAGAACAAGCTTTTTCAGCACGCTCCTTAGTCATGGTACCTTTTAATTTAAATTCAATGTGAATAGTCTCCCATAAAGCAGGTTCTTTTCCTGTTTGACGTTCTCCTTCAATCATCATTTCAAATTGATCAATGGTTTCTTTTTGCTTCTTTAATATCATGATAATATCAACCGCACTGCATCCACCTAAAGCACTTAATAAAGCTTGCATAGGGCGTACGCCATTTCCATGACCGCCTTGGTCAACAGGAATGTCCATTGTTATTTGTTGACCTGCCTCGTCGGTAGTTTGAAACTGATAGTCCTGGTCAATTTGCTTTAAATGAATTCTAGCCATTGGTTAATGCTTGTTAGTATATAAGAAGTATAAAATTTGTACCTTTGGCAAAGGTAATTCAAATAGATACTTATAAAGCAAATAGCATTCGAAAAAATGGGTCCAACAATATATCAATATAACCAGCCTTTTACATTGGAGTGTGGGGTGACTTTGCCTAAGCTTAAAATAGCTTATCACACCTATGGTGAGTTTACACCTGGTAAAAAAGTGGCTTGGGTATGTCATGCTTTAACAGCCAATAGTGATGCGGCTGATTGGTGGAAAGGCTTAGTTGGGGAAGGCTATTTAATAAACCCTAATGATTACTTTATTGTTTGTGCTAATATTATTGGTTCATGTTATGGTTCAACAGGGCCACTGAGTGTCGAAGATTTAGGAACAGAAATTAGCTTAAATAATTTTCCTACCGTGACCATACGTGATATGGTGCAAGCACATATTTTATTAAGACAACATTTAGGAATTGATAGTATCCATTTATTAATGGGAGGAAGTATGGGTGGATATCAAGCTTTAGAATGGGCTGTTGTTGAACCTACGGTTATCAAAAAAATGTTCTTGATTTCAACTTCACCTTCTGAAAGTGCATGGGGCGTGGCTGTTCATACTGCGCAGCGTTTAGCTATTGAAGCGGATTGTACATGGAAAGAAGCGACGCCTAACGCTGGTGCGAAAGGCTTAAAAGCCGCACGTGCCATTGGCATGTTGACCTATAGGAACTATGGTATTTTTCAAGAAAAACAAACTGATGAAGATCCAGAGAAGATTGATAATTTTAAAGCATCCTCATATATAGAATATCAAGGTGATAAATTAGTAAAACGATTTAACGCATATAGTTATTGGTTATTAACTAAATCCATGGACAGTCATCACTTAGCACGTAAAAGAGGCGGCGACTTAATGACTACTTTGGCTACCATTAAAACACCCACCTTTATTATTGGCATTAATAGCGATATTTTATGTCCATTGGATGAGCAACGTTTCATGGAGCATCATATGCCTAATGCAAAATTAATTGCTATTGATTCTATGTATGGTCATGATGGTTTTATTATTGAGGCAACTCAAATTACCAACTTATTAAAGAGTTGGTTGGTATCTCAAAACGCATAATTTAAATATCACTATATGGGATTTTTAAGACAAATAGGAGAGTACTTGTTTTTAGTAAAACGAGATCCAAATCAGGAAAGAACTGGCATGATGAAAGCGATGCATGGCATGAATCGTATTTCCTTAATTGTTTTCTTGATAGGATTAATTGTAATCATTGTGCGTAAGTTCATGCATTAGTAAATGAGACTCAAATAAAGAATAGTTATTTAGCTAATTCTTCTTCAATAATTCGCGCAGCAACTTCAGTGGCACTTTGCCCCGTATATAGTTTTTCCTTTAGCAGTTTATAGTCTGCGGCTATTTGTGCTTTTTTATTTTCATCTTCTAGCAAAAGGGTTAACTGCTGTACCAAATTCTTTTTATTCAAATTCTCCTGAATCAATTCTTTCACAACTTCCTTATCCATAATTAAATTCACAAGGGCAATGAATTTAATTTTTACAAAACGTTTGGCAAGCGCTAGGGTTATGGGATTGCCTTTATAACAAACTATTTCAGGCACTCCTAATAAGGCAGTTTCTAAGGTGGCAGTTCCGCTGGTAACTAATGCTGCTATGCTATGATTTAACAAAGCATAGGTATTGCCTTTTACAATATGTACATTTTTATTTAACGGCACCAAGGATGCAAACCAAGCATCATCCAAGCCTGGGGCTTGTGCAATTGCAAAATGATAATTAGGAAATGCATTTACCACTGAAAGCATTTCAGGTAATTTTTTAATAATTTCTTGTTTTCTACTTCCTGGTAATAAGGCGATTATTTTTTCTCCTACAATGGTAGGTAGGGGATGCGGTAAATTATGTTGACGCTCTAAAACTTGCATTAATGGATGGCCGACATAATCAACATCCCAGTTCCAACGCTCTTTAAAATATTGCTTTTCAAAAGGTAGTATACATAATAATCGATCAATGCTTTCTCGCATGGCTGGCACTCTGTTTTCTTTCCATGCCCAAACCTGAGGTGCAATAAAATAAACCACTTTAAGCCTTTTTGATTTTGCCCACTTTGCAATGCGTAAATTAAATCCAGGATAATCAATACAAATTAATACATCGGGTTGGAAAGCTTCAATGTCTTTTTTACAAAATTTAATATTTGATAAAATGGTATTGATATTCATGAGTACTTCAACAAATCCCATGAAAGCTAAACTGCTATAATGTTTTACTAAATTTCCTCCTGCTGCTTGCATTAAATCTCCTCCCCAACATTGAATCGCAGCGTTAGGGTCATTAGCCTTAATGGCTTTAATTAAATTGGATCCGTGTAAATCACCGCTAGCTTCGCCAGCTATAATATAGTATCGCATTTATAATAGCCATTTACATGCAATGGCGACCACTGCATATATAGTTGTAGTAATAAAAATACCTTTTACCGTTTTATCTTTTTCATGTTGAAACAAAAGCATAATGATTGCTCCATTTAATAAAAGCGATACGCTTATCATGGATGATAATATTGATTTTTGTTGAATTACAACGTCGACAAATTCTTGAATGGTAAAAACACTGAATTTCCATTTATAGAAACCAAAGAATCCAAAAACTGGAATTATTAAACCAATTATAACCCCTAGTAAATAACTATCTTTTAGCTTTTCCACTTCTTGCTTAATTTGTCTTTAATAATATGATTCGTTAAATCAAATTGAACCGGGACGATACTCACGTAATTATTTTTTAGTGCCCAAACATCGGTGTCTTTTGATTTGTCAAAGTTGATAAACTCGCCTGTTAGCCAATAATATTTTTTCCCATAAGGGTCCTTGCGCTCTACATATTTCTCCTCATATTTAGCATAGGCTTGTTTGCATACTTTTATCCCCTTAATCAACTTGGTCTCCACTTTAGGAATATTTACATTCAAGCATAAGTGTTTATCCAAGTTTTTATCGGCTAATACTTTTTGTATAATGATACCTGCAAAATGAGCTGCTGCTGTAAAATCCGCTTCAATACTAAGGTCCAATAAACTAAACCCAATACTAGGAATGCTTTCAATGGATGCTTCCAAAGCAGCCGACATAGTTCCTGAATAAATTACATTAATGGAGTGATTGGCGCCATGGTTAATGCCACTCAAACAAATAGTGGGTTTGCGGTGAAGCACTTTGTCAACGGCTAATTTCACACAGTCCACCGGTGTACCGCTACAAGCATAAGCTTCAACTCCTTCCATATAATCCACCTTGGTGAGTCTTAAATGATGACCTATTGTGATGGCATGTCCCATACCACTTTGTGGTTTATCAGGAGCAACAATGACTACTTTCCCAAAAGGTAGGGCAGCTTGTACTAATGCCTTTATGCCTGGGGCAGTGATGCCATCATCATTTGTTATTAATATGAGCGGTTTTTCTGTTTTTGTTTTAGCCATACTGCAAGTTACTATTCAAGAACCTTGTCACAAAAATTAAAACCTTTAGCCGTATAAATGGGTGGAACGAAAATATTTTATAAAAATTGCTAAAAATATTTGGAAATACTAAATAAATTAGTAAATTGCACTAAAATCATTAGTTATGTCATACGCAGGTAAGAATTTAAAGTACATCAGAAAGCAGCGCGAATGGACACAAGAGGAAATGGCCAATCAACTTCAGATTAAGCGTTCCTTGGTAGGAGCTTATGAAGAAGAAAGGGCAGAGCCCCGTTTGGAAGTTCAAGAAGCTATATGTGCTTTATTTAATATTAGTTTGGAAGAATTCCTGTTTCAGGATCTTTCAGAAAAAGGAAATAATAGTTCCGATGCCGGATTATCCTATTTAGACCGTCGTCGATCCATGAAAATGGATAAGTCTAGTTCAGCAGCTCCCATTGTTCCGTTTGTACCCGTTAAGGCGGCTGCGGGATATTTGGCTGGTTATGCTGATCCGGAGTTCTTGGACGAGTTAAACACCTTCACTTTACCTATGTTGGCCCCAGGTGACTATCGTGCATTTGAAATTATAGGGGATAGTATGCTGCCAACACCTAGCGGATCGGTAATCGTTGGGGAGAAAGTAGATAGTTTTAAGGATGTTAAAAACTCCAATACTTATATCGTTGTCTCCAATGCGGACGGGGTAGTATACAAAAGAATCATCACAAATGATGATAATAAGGAAAAGCTTACTTTATTGAGTGACAATCCATTATACGAGCCATATCAAGTAAATAGTCAAGATATAGTTGAAATTTGGAAAGCAGTTTATATCATACATAAAGCAGGGGCGCAGCCTATGTGGAATGTGGATCAATTAGCTGGTGTAGTGAACAGTTTGCAGGATAAGATCAGTAATTTGAAGCGTACAATGAACTAATTAAGCTGATTAGCTTGATTATCATTAAGTTAAAATAATAAGGCCTAAACATTTGTATATCATTTGTTTAGGCCTTTATAATTAAAGTAAATATATAAGTATTATTCCCATTCAATCGTCGCCGGCGGCTTACTACTAATGTCGTAAACAACGCGGTTAATACCTCTTACTTCGTTGATAATGGCATTGCTTACATGGGCAAGGAACTCATAAGGTAAATGTGCCCAGTCAGCGGTCATTCCATCAACCGACGTAACTGCTCTTAGGGCAACTGTGTATTCATAAGTTCTTTCGTCTCCCATCACCCCCACGCTTTTTACAGGTAAAAGTATTGTCCCAGCTTGCCAAACCTTGGTATATAAGTCGAATTCTTTCAGTGCATTCATATAAACATGGTCCGCTCTTTGCAATAAATCTACTTTTTCAGGTGTGATTTCACCTAATATACGAATAGCTAAACCTGGTCCAGGGAATGGGTGGCGATTTATCAAGTCAGCAGGGATCCCTAATTCAAGACCAACTTTGCGAACCTCATCCTTGAATAAGTACCTCAGTGGTTCCACTAAGCTAAGGTGTAAAGTATCGGGTAGCCCGCCCACATTGTGGTGTGACTTGATGGTTTGAGATGGGCCGTGAACACTCACACTTTCGATCACGTCAGGATAAATCGTGCCCTGTCCTAAAAACTTGGCTTCCAGCATTTTAGATGCCTCTATTTGAAATACATCTATAAATAGTTTTCCTATAATTTTACGCTTTTCTTCTGGGTCGGATTTACCAGCTAAGGCGTCATAAAACATTTGTTTGGCGTCAATTCCCTTCACATTTAAGCCAACTGATTTGTATATATCTAATACATTTTGGAACTCATCTTTTCTTAAAACCCCATTGTCTACAAAAATACCATGAAGGCGAGAACCAATCGCTTTATGAATTAAAGTGGCAGCAACGGTACTGTCAACACCTCCACTTAATGCCATAATCACATGACCTTCCCCAATCTGAGCTTTTAGCTTTTCAACAGTCTCATTTACAAAGGATGCGGGTGTCCAATTTTGGCTACATCCACATATATCAACCAAAAAGTTCTTAATCATGGTTTTGCCCTCTGTCGAGTGGTAAACCTCAGGGTGGAATTGAAATCCATGTAAACTATTACCAGCATCAGCCTTTTTTCTAAAAGCAGCTACTGGAATGCTGTCTGTATCGGCCAAAAGTTCAAAATTTTCAGGAAGTTGGGTGATAGAATCACTATGACTCATCCAAACCTGGCTATTATTAGCGATATTCTTAAATATGATGTCATCCTTTTGTATACGTAATTGAGCACGACCATATTCTCTTTTATTTGATTTCTCAACCTTGCCCCCAAAATTCTTAGCACTTAGTTGAGCTCCATAACAAACAGTTAAAACAGGAAGTTTATCCAACATGGCTTGAATATCCACGTTTGGAGCGTCTTGTTCGTTTACACTAGCGGGTGATCCACTTAAAATGATGCCTTTTAAAGTGGGATCAAAATCAAACTTTGAATTAAATGGCTTGATCTCGCAATAAACATTTGCTTCTCTTACGGCACGAGCAATAAGCTGGGTATATTGACTTCCGAAGTCAAGAATAAGTATTTTTTCAGTCATGATGCAAAGTTACAAAAAAAAAGTCCCGCCGGGAAGGGCAGGACTCATATATTAATAGCCGAAGCTAGTTAATTACTTCTTTTTAGCAACTGGAGCAACTGCTGTGTGTCTAGCTAGTTTGCTTTTTAAATTAGCAGCTTTATTTTTATGGATAATTCCACGCTTTGCTAATTTGTCAATTTGAGACATGATGTTAGGTAACTTTTCGTCATAAGCAGTTTGCTCGCCGATTGTTTTTAAATCACGAATTGCATTACGAGTAGTTTTACCATAATAACGGTTTCTATCGCGACGTTTAGTTGCTTGTCTTACATCTTTTTTGGTAGCCGAATGATTTGCCATGTACTAATTAATTTTCAGGAGGGCAAAGGTAAGGGAAGAAGGCTAATAATTAAAATTAAAATGAAAAAAAATACAAAAAGAATATAAGTTACTGATAATCAACATATTAATTCATTTTCTTAGCCTAATTCTTAAACAGGTAAAACTAGACTCCATTCAGGTTGTTTTTGAATTGCAAAATTGTATGAATCATACTAATAAATTTGATTAAAATTTCCTTTTAAATCAATGAATTAGCACGATATTTGCGCTCCAAGAAATTCAAAAAGAAAGCAATCTAAATGAAGGATTTTTCATACATCACAAATTCACATCCATCTTTTATCGAAGGGATGTACCAACAGTTTGTTCAAGACCCTAATTCAGTTGACCCTGATTTAAAAAAGTTTTTTGAAGGTTTTGATTTTGCAATGCAAAATGGAACCGACAAATCAACAAATATTGTGTCAGCTGGACAAGATAAAGTTAATGCTACTGCTTCTGTCTCATCGGATCATTTAAATATAAACTGGGCAAAAGAGATTGCTGTTTATCGTCTTATACTAGGTTATCGAAATAAAGGGCATTTAATTGCAAAAACCAATCCAATTAGAGAAAGAAAAGACAGACATGCAAATTTGGAACTTGCATTTTTTAATTTGAGTGATGCTGATTTAGCTAATTCATTTTATGCTGGTAATTTATTGGGTTTAGGCACAACAAGTTTGCAAAATATTATCGCTCATTTGCAAAATGCTTATGCTAAAAATATTGGTATAGAATTTAAATACATTTCAGACCAAACAAAAGTGGATTGGTTGACAAATGAAATGGAACATAATTTTTCAGATGCCATTACCATAGATCAAAAAAGACGCATTCTTGAGAAATTAAACCAAGGTGTAATTTTCGAAAAATTCTTACACACGAAATATATTGGACAAAAACGTTTTTCATTAGAAGGTGGTGAGTCCACCATAGCTGCATTAGATGCCATCATTAACGTTGGGGCAGATAATGGTGTTGAAGAAGTAGTAATTGGAATGGCGCACCGTGGACGTTTAAATGTACTTGCTAATATCATGGGTAAAACATATGAGCAAATTTTTAGTGAGTTTGAAGGAACTGCCGTGTTGGATCAAACCATGGGTAGTGGAGATGTAAAATACCATATGGGATACAGTTCAGAAGTGGATACCATCACAAATAAAAAAGTGCATTTGAAATTAATGCAAAATCCATCGCATTTGGAAGCAGTTGATCCGGTGGTTTTAGGATTCGCGAGAGCGAAGGCAGATGTGTTGTATGAAAATGATTTTAATAAAGTATTACCCATATTAATTCATGGCGATGCGTCGGTTGCAGGCCAGGGTATTGTGTACGAGATTTTACAAATGTGTGATTTGAATGGATATCATACAGGTGGTACGATTCATTTTGTTATTAATAATCAAATTGGATTTACAACAGATTTTGATGATGCGAGAAGTGCTAACTATTGTACATCAATAGCTGCCATGGTGCAAGCTCCGGTATTGCATGTGAATGGTGACGATGCAGAAGCAGTTTACAAAGCAGCGGTAATTGCTGCAAAATATCGACAAGCATTTAAGTCTGATATATTTGTTGACATGGTTTGTTATCGTAAGCACGGTCACAATGAAGGAGATGATCCAAAATACACGCAACCTCAATTGTATAAATTAATTGAGCAACATAAGAATCCAAGAGAAACCTATGTTGAGTTCTTATCTCAAAATGGAACTGCCGATGCACAAAACTTGGCGAAAGAAATGGAGCAAAAGTTTTGGTCTGATTTACAAGCAAGATTGGATGAAGTAAAACAAAATCCATTGCCTTATAAATATCAAGCACCAGAACTAGCATGGAAGGCAATGCATAAAGCAACTCCTGCTGATTTTGAAACTTCACCGGATACAAGTATTACTGCTGATAAAGCAAAATACATTTTCAATGCATTGATGAAATGGCCTGAAGGATTTACACCACTTAAAAAAGTGGAGAAATTAATCCAAGAAAAAGTAAAATTATTTGAGACAGAAAATAAAATTGATTGGGCTACAGGTGAATTAATGGCATATGCTTCCTTATTGTCTGAAGGCAAAACAGTTAGAATGAGCGGACAGGATGTGAAGCGTGGAACTTTTAGTCATAGACATGCAGTATTGTTTGATGAAAATACAAATCAACAATATTGCAGATTGGATCAAATTTCACAAAGTCAACAACCCTTTAGAATTTACAATTCATTATTAAGTGAATATGGGGTATTAGGGTATGAATATGGATATTCATTAGCTAACGCAAATGCACTTGTTATTTGGGAAGCACAGTTTGGTGATTTCTCTAATGGAGCACAAACAATTATTGACCAATTTATAGCGGCTGGTGAGCAAAAATGGCAAAGACAAAATGGGGTAGTCATGTTACTTCCTCATGGCTATGAAGGGCAAGGTCCTGAACATAGTAGTGCACGGTTAGAACGATATTTACAATTGTGCGCTGAGTACAACATGATTGTAACAAATATAACGACTGCTGCCAATTTCTTCCATGCACTTCGTCGTCAATTAACTTGGAACTTCCGTAAACCAATGATTAACTTTTCGCCAAAAGCGAATTTGAGAAGTCCTTGGACCTTCAGTGATTTAAAGGAGTTAACAGAAGGGGGCTTCAAAGAAGTTTTGGATGACAGTTTTGTTACCGATCCAACACAAGTCAAGAAAGTTTTATTCTGTTCAGGTAAAATATCATATGAATTAGCAGAGAAACAAAAAACAGATAACAGAAATGATATTGCCATTGTGCGTTTGGAACAATTATATCCATTGCCAGTAAATCAAATTAAGGTATTGCAACAAAAGTATGAAAAGGCGGTATGGTTCTGGGTTCAAGAAGAACCATTAAATATGGGAGCTGCAGGTTTCTTACAAATGAATTTAAAAGCGATTAAGTTTGGTGTAATTAGTAGACAGTCAAGTGCTTCAACAGCAACTGGCTATATGAAAGTTCATACCAAAGAACAAGCAGACATTATATCAACAGCGTTTTCATTATAAATAAATAATTAGTTTTTATGATTTCAATAAAAGTACCAACAGTTGGTGAATCAATTACAGAAGTGACTTTGTTAAAATGGACAAAGGCTGAGGGAGCATGGGTAGACCGTGATGAAGTAATTGCAGAATTAGAAAGTGAGAAAGCAACTTTTGAAGTGAATGCTGAAAAAGCGGGCGTTTTATTTCATAAAGCAAAGGAAGGAGATAGTATATTAATTGGTGATGTTTTAGCAGACATCGACGAAACTGCTGCTAAACCAGCTCAAGCCGAAGCTCCTGCTTCAGCGCCAGCAACATCAGCACCTGTGCCAACAAGTCAAGCGCCAGTAACTTCGGTTCCTAACAATGTTAAGGCTACACCAGTTGCTGCTGCAATCATTGCAGATAAAAAAGTAGACACTGCACAAATAAAAGCAAGTGGTTATGCAGGTAAGATTACAAAGGTAGACGTGTTGGATGCTTTAAATAATCCAGGTAAAATTCAATTTGCTGGACAAGAATTATTTTCTCGTAATGTGCGTCCTGAGAAAATGAGTAACCTAAGAAAAACAATAAGTCGTCGTTTAGTAGAAGCAAAAAATACGACTGCCATGTTAACTACATTTAATGAAGTGGACATGACAGCTATTATGCAAATAAGAAAACAATTTAAAGATAAATTTAAAGAAGCACATGGTGTGAATTTAGGTTTCATGAGTTTCTTTGCTAAAGCCTGTGCGATTGCTTTAACTGAATGGCCAACTGTAAATGCGTTTATTGATGGTGATCAATTGTTATATCATGACTATGCTGATATCAGTATTGCAGTAAGTACACCAAGAGGCTTGACCGTTCCTGTAATCAGAAATGTTGAAAGTTTGAGCATGGCTGAAATTGAAAAGAATGTTATTGTGTTGGCAGGTAAGGCTAGAGATTCAAAATTAACTGCAGAGGATTTAACGGGTGGAACATTCACCATTACCAATGGTGGTGTGTTTGGAAGTTTGATGAGTACACCTATTATTAATATTCCTCAGTCTGCAATTTTAGGAATGCATAAAATTCAGGATAGACCAATGGCTGTAAATGGGGAAGTGAAAATATTACCAATGATGTACTTGGCGCTTAGTTACGACCACCGTATTATTGATGGCCGTGAAAGTGTTGGCTTCTTGGTAAGAGTTAAGGAATTATTAGAGAATCCTTCCTTATTATTAATTGGGAAAGATCCAGTAGCAAGCTTATTAGAATTGTAATGCATTACGCAGTACATCAACAAATTGCTGATAAATTAATTGCAGCTTACCATGGGGAAGAACCGCTAGCTAATTATTTGAAAAAATATTTTGCAGCAAATAAAAAGCATGGCAGCAAGGATCGAAAAAACATAAGTGCCTTATGTTATGCGCATTTTAGGACTGCGGCTTCAGATTTTCCATTAGCCCATAAAATATCAGCTCAAATTGATGTGCATAAATTTATTGCATCGCATCAAACCCAACCTTATTTATTTATTAGGATTCGTCCTTGGCAAAAAGATAAAGTTGTTCAAAAATTACAAGCTGCCAACATTGAATATAAAGAAGTTAATGAAAATGCGTTTGCATTTGCAAATACCACATCCTTACAAAATGTATTGGAATTAAATAAAGAGGCAGTTATTCAAGATTTAAATTCGCAAGCGTTGGCTGGGTTGTTATTGTTAATGCCTACTAGTGTGGAACATCCAATTCAAGTTTGGGATGCCTGTGCAGCGAGTGGGGGCAAAACAATTCTAATGTTCGACACCATGTCAAACATTAGAATGCATTTATCTGATGTGAGAGAAAGTATTTTATTCAATGCGGATAAACGTTTGCAAGAAGCTGGAATACGACCAGCAAGTGTACAAGAAATTGATTTAACACAGTCCTTTGATATAAAGAAGCCATTTGATTTCGTTTTTGCAGACGTGCCTTGTTCTGGAAGCGGTACCTGGGGTAGAACACCCGAACAATTAGCTTATTTTACTGAATCGCAATTAAATAAGTACACAAAATTACAAGCTCAAATTTTACACAACCTGATTCCTACTGTAAAATTAAATGGACATTTATTATTTGCTACTTGTTCTGTTTACAATGACGAGAATGAAAAAAATGTAGAAACATTATTAGCCACAGGTAAATTCAAAGTTGTGAAACAGCAATACTTTATAGGTTACGAAAAGCAAGCTGATACTTTATTTGGTGCTTTGCTTGAGAAAATTGCTGATTAAATTAGACTTCCACTTTGTATAATACCTCCTGCAACTACATCATCGCCTTCATAAAATACGGCACTTTGACCTGGTGCAATACTTTTTACATTTTCATAGAACCTTGCTTGAACACCATTGTTGGTATGAGATAGCGTACATAATGCACCGCTATCATGGTATCTAATTTTAGCCATTAAATCAGTTGGGCCGTCTAAATGATCATATTTTATCCAATTAATTTTTGATACCAACATATCATTGGAGTCTAAATCTTTTTCTTCCCCAATCACCACAATATTTTTTTCAGGATCAATGGCTGTTACATATGCAGGCTTTCCTAATGCAATTTCTAAACCCTTACGTTGTCCAATCGTATAAAAAGGGTAGCCCTTGTGTTTCCCTAATCGCTTTCCTTTGGTATCAACAAACCATCCACCATTTACTTTTTCTTCTAGTCCATCAACGCGTCTTTTTAAAAATCCACGGTAATCATTATCTGGTACAAAACAAATTTCGTAGCTCTCACTTTTTTTAGCCAATTCAGGATAACCCATATCAATGGCCATTTGACGAATATCCGTTTTATGCATGCCGCCCAATGGTAAAATGGTACGACTTAATAAGTCCTGGTCCACACCCCATAACACATAGCTTTGGTCCTTGGTTTCATCCAAGCCTTTTGAAATTACATAACGGCCATTGGTATGTTGACGCACTTTTGCATAGTGACCAGTAGCAATAAAATCACAACCCAATGCATCGGCTCTTTTTAATAAGGCGCGCCATTTTATATGTGTGTTGCACATTACACAAGGGTTGGGAGTACGACCAGCTAAATATTCTTCAACGAAATTTTCAATCACAAAGTCACCAAATTCGTCTCTAATATCTAATATATAGTGAGGAAAGCCATTGTTCACAGCTGCTAAACGAGCATCATTAAAGGAGTCAATATTGCAACATCCTGTTTCTTTACCGTTTGTATTACTTGTGGAGTAGTCCCAGGTTTTCATGGTGATTCCCACCACTTCGTAACCTTCGTTATGCAGCATAAGGGCTGCGACTGTACTGTCAATTCCGCCGCTCATAGCGACTAAAACCTTTCCTTTTTTACTCATTTTCTTGGCCAGTTAAAAGTTGGCTTGGCACAAAAGTAGGTCTTTTCACGAAGTTTTTTCTATCTTCACTTTAATATAACGACAAAATTTAAGAAAATGATCAAGTTACAAGTAATCGGAAATTTGGGCAAAGATGCTCAAGTAAACAATGTGAATGGAAAGTCTGTAATCAACTTTAATGTTGCACATACAGAACGTTTTAAAGATGCGCAAGGCAATCAAAAAGACAGAACTACATGGGTGGATTGTTCTTATTGGACAGATCGTACTGCAGTTGCTCCTTATTTAAAGAAAGGAACACAAGTTTATGTTGAAGGAACTCCAGATGTCAGAACCTATACCACGGCTGATGGACGTAATGGTGCTTCCTTAACATTAAGAATTGCATCTGTACAATTATTAGGTGGAAAATCAAACGGTGGTGATAGCCCAGCACCTGATCAGAGTGCCGGTGCTACTTATACACCTAATGCAAGTGCTGGTGTAGGAGATGATACTATGGCAGACGATTTACCATTTTAGTGTAAACAAGTAATTTTTATAAAGGTGTACTTCGGTACACCTTTTTTTATGCCTAAATTTGCCGAGAACTGAAAAACATATTATGAGCGATTCCATTTATTCCTATCAACAATTATATTCATTTGCATTGAATGTTTTTTTTAAAATGGGATGTTCTAATGAAGATGCCACTTTAGCAACAAGTGTTTTATTATCGGCTGATTTACGAGGAATAGATAGTCATGGAATAGCGCGCTTAATTGGTTATGTGCGTTTATGGGAAGCAGGAAGAATTAATGCAACACCCAATATTAAAATTATACATGAAACACCTTCAACTGCGGTGGTAGATGGGGATAAAGGATTAGGTTTAGTTGTAGCTCCAAGGGCTATGCAAATTGCGATCGAAAAAGCAAAAAATGTGGGAACAGGTTGGGTTAGTGTAAAAAATAGTAATCATTTTGGTATTGCAGGTTTTCATGCTATGATGGCTTTGTCGGAGGATATGATTGGAATGGCAATGACCAATGCAAGTGCATTAGTGGCACCTACTTATGCAGCTGAAAAAATGTTGGGTACAAATCCAATTGCTGTCGCTATACCTGCAGGAAATGAAGCACCATATGTAGCTGATTTTGCAACGACTACTGCAGCCAATGGAAAATTGGAAATTGCACAACGAAAAAATCAACCCATACCAACTGGTTGGGCACAGGATGCAAATGGACAATCAAGTAATGATGCACATATTTTAAAAAAGGGTGGAGCATTATTGCCACTAGGTTCTGAAAAGGACTTAGGAAGTCATAAAGGATATGCATTAGGAAGTATTGTTGATATTTTTAGTGGCGTTTTAAGTGGGGCAAGTTTTGGGCCTTGGGCACCCCCTTTTCCTGCCTATATTCCAATGCCTGAAAATATGCCTGGCGAAGGGTTAGGTCATTTTTTAGGGGCTATGCGTATTGATGCATTCAGACCAGCGCAGGATTTTAAATCTAATATGGATTTATGGTTAAACAGGTTTAGAAATGCTAAGCCAATTGAAGGTCATGATAAAGTTTATGTAGCAGGAGATATAGAAAGAGCAATGGAAGGAGAACGCATGAAATCAGGTATTCCTTTGGTGGATGATGTGGTACGGGATTTAAATGAGGTCGGCAACAAATTTGCACTGACTTTATAGTATTTAAAATAAATAAACCCTTCCATTTAAGTAAGACTAACGTGTGTTTTGGTATTTACTTTTTACCTTTGCTCTCTTATTTATTTGATCAATAATAATCGATTATGAAGATAATGAAGTTCGGTGGTACCAGTGTTGGAAAACCTGAGCGTATGCACCAAGTGTCACAGTTAATTACAAAAAGCGAAGAACCAACCATTGTGGTTTTAAGTGCTTTAAGTGGAACTACAAATGCCCTAGTTGGCATTAGTGATTTTTTAGCAAAGGCCGATAAAGCTGGCGCTGCTAATCAAATAGAAACTTTAGATAAACACTACCGTTCTTTTATTTTAGATTTATTAAAGTCGGATGCTTTAAGAGAAAAAGCGAATTCAATCATTGATGAACATTTTGAATTTTTAAAAATCACTCAACGTATTTCATTGAGCGATGCTTTAAATAGAGACATATTGGCCCAAGGTGAATTAATGAGTACTAAATTATTTTCATTGTATTTAGAACAGGAAAATATTGATCATGCATTAATTCCAGCATTGGAATTTATGCGCTTGGATGCGAATGAGGAACCAGACCTAGCGGCTATAAAGGAAAAATTATCAGTTGTATTGGCATCACACCCAAATAAAAAATTATTTATCACACAAGGTTATATTTGTCGAAACGCAAAAGGAGAGGTTGATAATTTAAAGAGAGGAGGAAGTGATTATACTGCATCTTTAATTGCAGCTGCTGTGAAAGCATCCGTTTGTGAAATTTGGACTGATATTGATGGCATGCACAACAACGATCCAAGAGTCGTTGACAAAACAGTAGCTATTGAACAATTAAGTTTTGATGAAGCTGCAGAGCTTGCTTATTTTGGTGCAAAAATTTTACATCCAACATGTATTTGGCCAGCTCAACAGGAAAACGTGCCAGTTAAATTATTAAATACCATGGAGCCTTCAGCTGCGGGTACGGTCATTAAAAAAGAAGCTGGAACTGTTGGTGTGAAAGCAGTCGCTGCGAAAGATGGAATTATCGCTGTGAAAATTAAGAGTAGTAGAATGTTATTGGCGTATGGTTTTTTAAGAAAAATATTTGAAGTATTTGAAAAATATAAAACGCCGATTGACATGATTACCACATCTGAGGTTGCAGTGTCTGTTACCATTGATAGTGATATACATTTGGCTGAAATTATAGAAGAGCTTAACAACATTGCTTCAATTGAAATTGAAAAAGATCAAACAATAGTTTCGATTGTCGGTAATGAAATTGCTAAAACTGATTCTATATTAAAAAAATTATTCGAAGCTATTAATGAAGTTCCTGTTACCATGGTTAGTTATGGTGGAAGTCCTCATAATATCACCTTGTTATTACCAAGCGCATACAAGACAAAAACTTTACAATTGGTGAACAAGGGCTTGTTTAATTTATAGCGTTTTTTATAATCAATAAAAAAGAGCCAAATATAGCATTTGGCTCTTTTTATGTGTAACACTAGTAAAAATCATTATTGTATTATTTATTTAAAAATTAATTTCAATAAATTTTTAAATAAATAATAACGCGTCTCCGTAGGAGAAGAAACGGTACTTATCTTTAATTGCTTTTTTATATGCTTCCATCGCTAATTCATAACCTGCAAAAGCGCAAGTCATAATTAATAAACTTGTTTTAGGCAAATGGAAATTCGTTACCAAGCTATCTGCTATATTAAAGTTGTAAGGAGGGTGAATAAAGTGATTCGTCCAGCCTTCAGCAGGTTTTAATAAACGTTGTGCAGTTACGCTACTTTCCATAGCACGCATTGCAGTGGTGCCAATAGAACAAACACGGCGACCATTTTCTTTAGCGGTATTAATGATACGGCAAGCGTCTTCATTAATATTAAAGTATTCGGCATCCATTTTATGTTTGCTTAAATCTTCTACTTCAATAGGGCGGAAAGTACTTAAGCCAGTATGTAAAGTAACTTCAGCAAAACGGATACCAATAATTTCGGCACGTTTTACCAATTCTTTACTAAAGTGTAAACCTGCAGTAGGAGCAGCCACCGCACCTTCATGCTTTGCATAAACAGTTTGGTATCTGTCTTTATCTTCTTCGTCTGGTTTACGCTTAATGTATTTTGGCAAAGGAG
>JBDKFR010000111.1:0-14829 GCA_039798645.1 Bacteroidota bacterium | reverse complement strand
CTTAACATATTGGCGCCATCGCTTTTTGCGACTGCAGGATTAGGATGCGTTTCAATAAATAATCCATCTGCGCCCGACGCAATTGCAGCCTTGGCGATGGTTTCAATTAAAGCTGGATTACCACCAGTTATACCACTTGTTTGATTAGGTTGTTGTAATGAGTGGGTACAGTCCATAATGACTGGCACGTTGTTCTCAGCCATGGCAGGAATATTTCGGTAGTCTACTACTAAATCCTGGTAGCCAAAAGTGTTCCCGCGCTCGGTTAACATTACTTTATCATTGCCAGCTAATTTAATTTTATCTACAGCAAATTTCATAGAAGCGCCACTTAAAAATTGTCCTTTTTTTACGTTTACAATTTTACCAGTTTCAGCAGCTGCTACCAATAAGTCGGTTTGACGACAAAGAAAGGCTGGGATTTGCAAAATATCAATAAACTGAGCCGCAATAGCCGCTTCGTCATGTGCATGTATATCAGAAGTGGTAGGCACATTGAATTTAGCGCCTACTTTTTTTATCAATTCCATTCCCGTATCATCACCTATCCCTGTGAAGGAATTAGCACTAGTACGGTTCGCTTTACGATAGCTTGCTTTAAAAACGTAAGGGATACCTAAGTTCTTACAAATGGTAGAAACCTTCTCTCCAATTTCCATTACTAATTCTTCACTTTCCACCACGCATGGACCAGCAATTAGAAAAAAATTATTAGCGTCATATTGTTGATGCTTAAAATGGTCTTGTAAATAGGAAGGGATCATGATGTTTAATTTGCAATAGTTATGTTTGTCAATTTGCGTACTTTATAGGATAGATTAAAACCTTATACCAACAGTGATACCAGCGCCTCTTAATCCAGCCCAAGGGCCATCTGTGTTAGTGATGACACTATTTCCAGATACTGTTGTGCTTAATTTAAATGGACTTGCGTTGGTGTTGTCTAAAGTTGTTTTTAAAGCTGCAGCTGCTTCGCTTGGCGTACCTGCTGGCAAATCAGCTTGTATTTTACCATTTGAACTTCCATAGTGACCACCTATTGCCCATATATCTAAAACAACTTTTGTAAGTAATTGGAATTGCATGCCAAAATAAGCACCGACACTTTGTGAACGGATGCTTCCATTTAAAGTTGATTTTGTAGTCACTGTTGTAGCAGGAATATTCACTCCATTTACAACTGAAGGCTGTGTAGTGTAAGTATAATTGACAGGAACATCCACTTCCATGTTTCCGAAACGAGCATAAGGTGCAATATAAAATCCTGACATTTTTTGTAAGCCAATATAAAACCTTCCTTCAACTGTTAAAGCATTATTCGCTACTTTAAAATTATCAAAATCGATGTTTGAGTTGTCAATAAATTGTTTTGCGAGGGACTTTAATGGCAGGCTGCGCTTAGCCATGGAACCGTAACTTGCAGAAATTGACATAAATCGATTTATGCTTCTCTCATAAGTAAGGTTATAATTTTGCAAAACGTCTCCCGACAAGTTGGTCTTTAAAATATTTTTCCCGCCTATTAAGCTTTGTGCATTTGCGTTAGTTATAATTGCAGTTAAGAAGGCAATAAAAATAATTTTTCTCATAGATTGTTTTAATTTGAAAATGATATTAAGAACGGGGGAGTTGTTTATAATGATATTAAATCCAGTACTGTTTTTTTATCAAGAATGGCTAAAGTATTATCTCTTACTTCAAGCATCACCTTGTTAATTCCACACTTTTTTTCATTGCAAGTTTCACATTTTTTATAAAAATTAAGACTCACACAAGGCAAAAGGGCAATAGGGCCTTCGATGGTTCTGAAAATGGCAGATAGTTTAATTTTTTCGGGAGGTGTTGCAAATAAATAACCACCATGTTTCCCTTTTTTACTTTCTAAAAACCCAGCCTTTTTGAGTGCTAATAAAATGTTTTCTAAAAACTTTAATGGAATTTTTTTCTGATCTGCTATTTCTGCAATAAGTATAGGGGCATCGGTATTTTTACCTGCCATATAGGATAATGCTTGTAGTGCGTATTGTGTTTTTTTAGATAACATATTATAATCCTAGTACGTCTTTCATGGTAAAGATACCATTTTTTTTGTTGGCAAATTCAGCAGCTAAAACCGCACCGCTAGCGAAGCCTTTACGGGTATGTGCTGTGTGGGTAATTTCGATGCTATCAATAGGGGAGTCATAGGATACGGTATGTGTTCCAGGAGCTGGATCAACACGTTCAGAGGTAATCACTAAATCGGCCGGAGATAATGATGGCGCATTGGTCCATTGTTTTTTGCGTCCCATATTCGCTAAAATTTGTTCAGCCAATGAAATGGCAGTACCACTAGGTGCATCCTTCTTTTCAGTGTGATGAATTTCAGTCATAGACACATTGTAATCCTGGTAGGGCTCCATTAATTTTGCCAACTGCTTATTAAGTTCAAAAAACAAATTCACTCCTATGCTATAATTACTGGAGTAAATCAAAGTTCCTTTTTTATCGTTACACAAACTTTGAATTTCGCCCCATTTATCTAGCCAACCTGTTGAGCCACTCACAACAGGAATACCCAAATCAATACATTTTTTTACATTTTCAAATGCGCTATGTGGTCCTGTGAATTCAATGGCTACATCGGCCTGTTTGATATTTTCTAAAGTGAATTCATGGTTGTTTTGGACATCTATTTTAAGTACAATTTCGTGTCCTTTTGCAATGGCTATTTCTTCAATGGCCTTCCCCATTTTGCCGTATCCAATTAAAGCTATTTTCATAATTGCTTGTTGTTATATTTATTCCTTTGCCTGCTTTTCGATCCGTTACTATTTGCTCTGTACATTTTTAAAATGAAGTTGCAAAGATAAACCGCTTTGTCTAAATTGAGGCTGCACCATTGGTTTTATGCTTATTGCCAAATTAGAGCTCACATCAAATTCTTTTAAATGTCCTGAAACGGTCGCATCTACTACGTTGAGTCCCCAGCCAAGGATAAACCATAATATGGAGTAGTCTCTATCTTTTCTAAAACCATTTCTATAACTCTGCAGTGAACCCAAACTTAAATTTTTAAGTACAGGATCGATTTTTGCAACATCCGAATTGTCGCCATTTTCTTCCTTGAATCTTGCCGTATAGGCAAATTTTGTTTTATTGTATAAATCGTCGTTGTAAATATAAGTAGCTACTGGTATAGCTAGCGCCCCATATACAATGGGAAGTTTCCAATATTGTTTATTATAAATTTGACCAAGACCTGGTAATAATGCCGAATATTTAGTGGCTAATCTTGGGTTATGGCGCGGGAGGGTATCTATTTTTTTTATGCTGTTACTATCCTGACCCCAACTATTATGTTGTACAAGTATTATTAAAAAAGAAATAAATATTAGCCTCATACTAGCTAATGCTAACTTGCATGGCATCTAAAATTGTATTTAACCCATTAATGTCCTGGTAGGATATGGTAATGGTACCGCTTCCGTTTTTTTGTTGCACCAACGCAACTTTTGCTGATAAATGACTCGCTAATTTATCTTCTAATTTTTTATATACGGGAGAAAGTTCGTTTTTCTTGGCAGCCTTTGGTTGACGACCACTAGCAGCATTCATTTTTTTAACTAACTCTTCTGTTTGTCGAACAGTCAGCCCCTTTTCGGTTATCTCTTTAAATAAAAAAAGCTGTTGATCAATTTCTTTGCCAATTAATATTTTCGCCAAACTAACACTCAATTTACCTTTTCGAACTGCGGCTTGAATAGCAGGAGGTAAGTCAAGTAAACGAATATAATTTGCAACAGTGGATCGATCTTTACCCATTCGCTCAGAAACTTTCTCTTGGGTATAATTCAATTCTTGCATCATTCTTTGATAACTCAATGCAATTTCAATTTCATTTAAGTCAACCCTTTGTAAGTTTTCAAGTAAAGCCAGTTCCAACAATTCTTGGTCGTTGCCTTGTCTTACATAAGCAGGTATGTCAGTAAGCCCGGCTAGTTTTGAAGCGCGGAATCGTCGTTCACCCGCAATCAGTTGGTATTTGCCATTTGGAAGTAAAGCGACTGTAATAGGCTGAATAATGTCATGTAATTTAATAGAATGACGTAATTCTTGAAGTGCAATATCATCAAAATCCTTTCTTGGATTTTTTGGGTTAATTTGAATATCACTTAAGGGTATTCTGTTTGTGGCTACTGCTTTTTGTATAGTTTCAGCTTCCACTTTACCCGCAGGGTTTTTATATTCAGCATCAATATTTTGTAATAAAGAACGAAGTCCTTTTCCAATCATGTCTTTATTGCTGGTACTCTTACTCATGGTTAATCGATTATTCTGTCGGCATTGCTCATTTTAGTCATGCCATTTTTTTGTAAAATTTCTTTAGCGAGATTTAAATAATTTATGGTGCCCTTACTATCCGCATCATATAATATAACTGGCTTTCCAACACTAGGCGCTTCACTTAATCGAGCATTACGATGAATGATGGTCGAAAATACCATGTCATCAAAATGTTTTCTTACCTCGCCGACAACCTGACTACTTAATCTTAATCTTGTGTCGTACATGGTCATTAATATACCTTCAATTTGCAAATTCGGATTTAACCTGCTTTGAACAATTTTCACCGTATTCAATAATTTTCCTAATCCTTCTAATGCAAAAAATTCACATTGCACAGGTACAATTACGCTATCTGCAGCTACTAATGAATTAACGGTAATCAATCCTAGAGATGGCAAACAGTCAATGATAATAAAGTCGTATTTGTCTCTGATAGGGGCTAATAAATCCTTTAATACATTTTCGCGATTCGGGAAGTTTACTAATTCAATTTCAGCACCCACCAAGTCAATATGTGATGGGATTAAGTCTAAATGGGGGATCTCTGTTTTTAAGACAATATCAGATAATGGTGTATGGTTAATCATACCATCATAAATACTAGTAGTAATATTATGTAAATCAAATCCAACACCTGTTGTACTATTCGCTTGAGGATCGGCGTCAATTAAAAGGGTTTTATATTCTAAAACAGCCAAACTAGCAGCAATATTAATTGCTGAGGTAGTTTTGCCTACTCCCCCTTTTTGATTTGCTATTCCAATTATTCTTGCCATAACTTAGGTATCCTTAATTTATGTCAAAAATAAGGCTTTTGGCCCTATTTTTGTCCTTTAAATACCCTTATGAGAAACCCTCTTTTTATATCTATTTTCCTAATTATTCTTATTGTAATTGATTTTTATGTCTATCAGGTACTTAGAAACCTAATTCAGGCAAGTGGAAACGGGGTAAAAATGGGGGTAGGGGTCCTTTATTGGTTTTTATGCATTGTTTGCATTGGGGCGTTTATTTTGTTTCCGATACTTACTAACCCATATTTTAGACAGTATATTTTTTCAGTAAGCATGGGTTGGATGTTTACGCAATTGATCATGGCTTTGATTTTCTTGATTGATGATATTCGTCGCGGTACTTTTTGGACGTTGAGTAAAATTTCGACCTATACAGGGGCTCAGTTTATCAATTCGGAGAATGGAATTCCTAGGTCTACTTTTTTAAGTTGGTTAGGCGTTGGAATGGCTTCCACTTTATTCTTTTCCTTAATATATGGTTTTGGAAACAAGTATAATTACAAAGTAGTAAAGAAAAAAATTGCATTAAAAGGGTTGGATCCAATTTTTAAAGGGTTTAAAATTATTCATATAAGCGACATTCATAGTGGAAGCTTGCAAGATAAAAATGCAGTTCTAAAAGGGATTGATTTAATCAATCAACAACAAGCAGATTTAATTTTATTTACAGGTGATTTAGTGAATGATAGAGCCACTGAAATGCAAAACTGGATGGATGTGTTCAGTCAAGTAAAAGCAAATCATGGTGTTTATAGTACACTTGGTAATCATGATTATGGTGATTATGTTCAATGGGAAAGTAAGGAAGCGAAACAAAATAATTTAGAAGCACTTAAACAAGTTCATGCAAATTTAGGTTGGCGTTTATTGATGAATGAACATGTGAAAATAGAAAAAGAAGGGGCATTCATTCAATTAGTTGGTATAGAGAATTGGGGCGCAAAAGCACGTTTTCCTAAATATGGAAAAATGGATGTGGCCATGGCGGGTATAGATGATAAAGCACCTATTGTTTTAATGAGTCATGATCCAAGTCACTGGGAAGCACAGGTTTTAGTGGATTATCCTCAAGTGCAATTGATGCTAGCTGGACACACGCATGGCATGCAATTTGGGTTAGAGAATCCTTATTTTAAATGGAGTCCCGTTCAATGGGTTTACAAACAATGGGCAGGTATATATCAATCGGGTATGCAACAATTGTATGTAAATCGTGGATTCGGATTTATCGGGTATCCAGGCAGGGTAGGTATTCTTCCTGAAATCACTTTATTAGAATTGGCATAAACTAAAAATACACCTTAAGTTATTTTTGTTTTAACTGACTTTTAATTCCCTTCAATTTATCGGCTAATTCTATTAATGCTTTTTGTTGATCTTTTATGAATCCATTGTCTTTTAAAGCACCGACTACTGCATTCATTTCAGCTTCATTGTTGTAAACCATTTTTCTAAATGGATTCGCATAATCCTTAGCTCTTGTTGTTTGAATCCTATTGGTAATATCTGTTTTTATTTCAAAATAGGTATCTAACCATTTAGTAAATGAAGCTGCGGTAATTTTGCTAAGTGACTTATTGGTTAACTTTTCTAAAGTTGACAATGCATGTAAGTCCTTTCTAGTATTATACTTATCGGATTCACTTTCATAAAACGCGTGTACCTCGTCCCAACTTTTAATCGAATTATTTTTAATCTTCGTCAACAAGGCGTCAACATTTTTTTGAGGAATAAGTTGGCCTCCAATATTTGTCCAAGTTAAATTGGTTGTTGAAAGTTTAACCTGTTGCAAGGTAGTCACAATTGCATTTCCCTTTTTGTTTTCAGTAAGTCGCAAAGCAGCTTCGATTCCATATATGAAAATAATTTTTTCAAACATATGGAAAGCATCGTAAGACTTGATCAGTTTGGCTTTACGTTTACTATTTTCAAATCCACTGACAATTACTTCTAAACTGTCAATATCTTTTTTCGATTTTGTATTTAATAATGTGTTCCCATGTGCTAATAATTTAGACTCGTCAGCTGGAATTGCTTTCTTTTCTTTTGTTAATTGTGCAACGGCAACTGCTTTTGCAATAATATCACGTGCATTTAAAAGTTCATTTACAGAATCTGGTGCAAGATAGTCGTATTCGAAAATGGGGGTTTTAAATTTTCGTTTATCACGATCTACGTATTTCCAAGCATTTCTTGCCAATGCATAAAAATTATATAAAAACCAATAGCCCGGCATGATCACTAACTCATCCTTCAAAGGGTCATTGCTTATTAAAGAAAATGGAATAGGAATATTTAACTCATAGTTGTAGTCGCCTTTATTCAGTAAGGAGAAACTTGCAAATATGGAATTATGTTTTATACTTACACAAAGTCCAGGCCAAAACCCTCTTCCCATGACTACTTCACCGTCTGCGCCACGACTATTATGATTTGAACCTAAGGTTGCACCTGCTGCAATATTACTTTGCCCCATTACAAGTGCAGCACATAAAAAGCTATTGTTATGATGCTGTTCATGTGCAGGGAAAATTAAAGAGTTTAAAACCTCACAACAGGAAATGGTAGCGTTAGGTCCTAGAAAGGAGTTAATTAATCTTGCGCCATATTTAAGTTGTGAATAATCCGATAATACAAAACGAACCGCTTTAATGCCATAAAATATTCTACACCCATACCCAACAATACCGTTTACCAATTCGCAGCCTTCGCCCACTTGAGACTTAGCCAAAGGATGAGAGTTAATGGTTACATTCTTTATTTTATTAGCACCTTTTAAATAAGCATCTTCCCCAATCCAAACATCTTTAATGATTTTACAATTTTTTATAACGGTTCGGTCGCCAATTTTTCCGTAGTATCCTAATTTATTGTCAAATTGATTGTCCGTAAGCTCAATAAATTTTTGTTGTAATAAAGCGTCTTCTCTATGTCTAGTCCATAAATATGCATCACCAGCAGTCATGCCATTGAATGGTAAAACTTTTCGACCCGTATTTTCATTGCAAAGTTCAAGCCAAATTCTAACCGATTCAGCTTCTCCTTTTTTAATAATACCATTTCCAAATTTTGAGTGGTTGGTCGTTACTAATTCATTGACATTATTTATGATTACTTCGTTTCCTAATATATAATGTGACATGTAATTCACATTGTGAACGGATACATTGTTTCCAAAATCAGAGCTAATAATGGTTGAGTTATACAAGCCAATAGGCACAATTAAATCACTAAAGCTTAGACAACTATTTTCCAAATTGCCAATGCGAATTAAACCAAAAAAAGAGCAATTTTTTACCAATTCAGGGTTGAATGCATTGGACACTAAAATGTTTCCCCAATCATCACTGGTATTTCTATTACGGACTAATATTTCAATTTCTAAAGCAGTTAAACGTCGATATGTAATACCACTTCGATTTTGTTTATTCCTTAAATAGTATTCATCCTTGCCTTTGGGTAAGTCTTTGATAAATCCATATCCTAATTGGTCAAGTGCAATTTTCTTAATGTTATTCATATAAATACTAGTTAAATAATGTTGGATGTTTTTTATTCCATTGACTATTATCCTGATATAATTTTGCGATTTGTAAAATAGTCCCCTCGTCGTATAAATTTCCTACAAAAGTAATCCCAGTTGGCAAATCACTTTTGCTATCAAAACCGGTAGGCATACAAACTACGGGATGCCCTGTTAAGTTAGTGATAGCAGTTTGATTCCCTGCAGGTCCTCTTGATGGACAAATAATCACATCATATTTTTTGATGACTTCATTGACTTTCTGCATTAAAACGGTACGGTGTCTTTGTGCGTTTATGTATTCAATTGCAGGTACAAATCTTGCAGTTCTAAATTGATTTGGCCAATCATACTTTGTTTGTCTAGTTAATTCATCATCAATGTTAAGTCTTGTCATTTCATCAAATTGAGCACCGCATTCAGCTCCAATGACAACATCCATGATATTAAAATTATACACACCACTATCTGGAAAATCAACTGGAATAAGTTCAACGCCTAATTTCTTTAATGTGGCAAGTACTTTCCAATCATTTTTCGTAGTATCTTTTATTTTATCAAAATAGTTTTTCGCATAAGCGATGCGTAACTTTTTTACATCTTTAATAGGTTGGTAATTAAATGATGTATTAAATGCTGATAAATCTTTGCCATCAGTGCCGTGAATATAATTAAATACAATCGCCGCATCATTAGCACTTCTGCAAATGGGTCCAACTTTGTCTAAACTGTAACTAAGTGCCATTGCACCAGACCTACTAATGCTGCCAAATGTAGGTCTTAAGCCTGTAGCACCACATTGTGTAGAAGGCGAAACGATACTTCCGTATGTTTCTGTTCCAATGGCGAATGGCACTAAACCTGCTACTGTTGCTGCAGTGGATCCTGCCGAAGATCCCGATGATCCATATTTTAAATTCCAAGGATTTTTAGTACGACCACCATACCAATAGTCACCCATTGCCAAAGCACCCAAAGTAAATTTTGCAACTAAAACAGCACCTGCATTTTTTAACTGAGTATATACAAATGCATCCTCGTCGATGATTTGATTTTTATAAGGTGCAGCTCCCCAAGTTGTTTTCGTTCCTTTTACGGCGAATAAGTCCTTCAATCCATAGGGTATGCCATGTAATAAGCCTCTGTATTTACCTTTTGCTAATTCTTCGTCAGCTTTTTTAGCTTGTGCATAGGCAATGTCTTCTTGTATACTAATCACACATTCTAAAGTATCGCCAAATTTTTTAATTCTTTCTATAAAAAATTGTGTAAGTGCTAAGGACGTAATTTTTTTATTTTTTATTAAATAGGCAAGTTGGCTTATATCATAAAATGCTAAATCGTTTTTATTTTTTGGCAGCTCGATTTTAGTTAATGGTAATTCGACTACTGTGTTTTTTCGATTTGCTGGAACTGGTGTAGCTAATTGCCAAGTACTTAATCCTACACTGTTGGGAAGCGATAATTTATGCATTGCTTTATAATTAGCAATGTTATCTATAACATCACTATATAAAGTGTCAATTTCTTTTTGGGTAAATTGAATATCAAAAAGCTTTGCTGCGCCAATGACGTCAGCTTTTGAAACAACAGTGTCTTGTGCTTGAGATAAGCTAAAGCATCCTGCAAATAATACAAGCATTAAGTACTTCATGATACAATTTATTGATTGTATCAAAGATACTAACCTCGCTTTGTTTTGTTGCTTGAAAAACGCCTTTTTTGTCCACCTTTGGCTCCAAAGCCACCCTCGTGTTGAGGTGCGCGACCTCGCACATTTCTGGGTTTACCCCAGCCAGCATCCTGAGAAGTTTTATTAGCATGAAATTGTTGCATTGGGAAAGGGTGTTCAAAGATAACTGGCACTTTCTTTCCAATCAACTTCTCAATATCAGCTAAAAATGCTTTTTCTTCAAAGTCACAGAAACTTAACGCTGTTCCTTCAGCGCCTGCACGACCTGTTCGGCCAATGCGATGCACATAGGTTTCTGGAATATTGGGAATGTCAAAATTAATAACGTGCGCTAATTCATCCACATCAATACCTCTAGCTGCAATATCAGTAGCAACTAAAACTCTAGTGGTTTGCTCTTTGAAGTTACTTAATGCACGTTGTCTTGCATTTTGTGATTTATTGCCATGTATCGCTTCTGCAATAATATTGTTCTTGGTTAATAATTGCACCACTTTGTCAGCACCATGTTTTGTTCTTGTAAACACCAAAGCTGTTTTAATAGCAGGGTTTTTCAATACTTCCACTAACAAAGCATTTTTGTTTACTTTATCTACAAAGTAAACTGCCTGATCAATAATTTCAACTGTAGAAGATACGGGTGTTACCGTTACTTTTTCAGGGTTGTGCAAAATTGAATTAGCAAGACTTACAATTTCCGGAGGCATGGTAGCTGAGAAAAATAAGGATTGTCTTTTCTTGGGCAATACCGCTAATAATTTTTTAACATCATGCACAAAACCCATGTCCAACATTCTGTCAGCTTCATCTAATACAAAAAATTCAACATCACGAAGGCTTATAAAGCCTTGATTCATTAAATCTAATAAACGACCGGGGGTTGCAATAACAACATCGACACCATTTTTCAAAGCGGTGACTTGCGGTCCTTGTCCAACACCGCCAAATATGACAGTGCAATTTAGTTGGGTATGTCTACCGTAAGCATTAAAACTCTCAGCAATTTGAATCGCTAATTCACGTGTAGGTGTAACAATTAAACTTTTAATCCTTTTCCTTTTTTCTACCGGCTTTGCTGATAGCAATTGTATAATAGGTAAAGTAAATGCAGCTGTTTTTCCTGTTCCAGTTTGGGCACAACCTAACAAGTCCTTTCCCTCTAATAAGATAGGGATAGACTGCTCTTGAATCGGTGTTGGATTGGTGTATCCTTCCTCAAATAATGCCAATAAAATGGGTTCAATTAACCCTAGTTCTTTAAAATTCGTACTCATAATAGACTGCAAGGTACGCCTTTTAAATTTGGGAGCTTTTTAGGTGCCTTTGCAGTAAGAATATGACTACTTCCTTACTAAAGTATAAGAAGTTAGAATAAGCTGTTGAATCATTTTGGAGGGCACCATTTTATTTAAGTGTAAAGTGTTCCAATGCTTTTTATTCATGTGAAATCCAGGAAAAATGGCATCAGGATATTGGTCACGTTGATCGATTATATCATCGGGTGTTGCTTTGTAATTCAGGGTAGTAGGGAAGGAGACTAAATCAACCGTCAAAAACATTTTACCTTTGATTTTAAGCACTAAGGTGTTTTCTCCAAAAGGAAAGCACTCCTCTGCTTCTGGCAGAGAGAGTGCATAATTTATTAATTCATCAATTTCCATAGTAGCTAAAATGAAATTGGATCACAGCATATTACTTTTTACCTGATGCCCATGCATCCATCTTTGCTTCAAAAATAGCTAATGGCAAGGACCCGTCTTTTAATACTTCATTATGGAAATCCGCTAAGTTAAATTTAGTACCAAGTGCTGATTCGTATTTTTTTCTTAATGCAGCTATTTTCATGGCGCCTGTTTTATAACCTAATGCTTGACCAGGAATAGCCATATATCTTTCAATTTCAGCTGTGGCACCTTGTTCACTGATAGCTTCGTTGTCCATCATATATTTTATCGCTTCTTCTCTACTCATATTTTTTGAATGAATGGCCACGTCAACAACTAAACGAATGGCACGATGCATTTCGTCACCTAATGCACCCATGTATTGATATGGGTCAGTGTAAAGTCCTAATTCCTTTCCAAGTGATTCGCAATACAAAGCCCAGCCTTCAATGTATGCATTATGCCCACCATATCGTCTGAATTTTGGTAATGCTGTATTTTCTTGTGTTAAGGAAATTTGATAGTGATGACCTGGGATAGCCTCATGTAAAAACAATGATTCCATACCTGAAGTAGTATTGAATTGAGTAGCATCCAAAATAGGCACATAAAAAATTCCTGGTCTTGTTCCGTCAGCTGATCCTTGATTGTATTCTGCACTTGCAGATTCAGCTCTAAAGGCTTCAGTTTGTCTTATTTCAAATGGAGTTTTAGGCTCGTTTAAAAACATTTTTTTCAAATTCGGTTGCATTGTTTTATGAATTTTCTCAAATGCTGCTATAACATCCTTTGGTTCATGATAAGGCATAAATTGCTTATCGGTTTTCATGAATTGAAAAAATGCTTTTAGGTCACCTTTAAACCCAACAACTGTTTTAATACTATCCATTGCTTTTCTAATTCTAGCCACTTCAGCTAATCCAGTTTGATAAATTTCCTCAGGTGTTTTATTGGTTGTTGTGTTCACCTTTACTTGGTATGCATACATCCTATCACCACCCGTATTTGCTGCAAAGCCTGATTCATTTCTCGCTTTTGGTAAATATTCATTTTGTAAAAAGTCTCCTAATTTTTTATAAGATGGCACAATTGAAGTCATGATAGCGTTTTCGTATTCCTTTGTTAGTCTAGCTTTATCTGCTGCTGAAAAATCCTTTGGCATTAAATTGATAGGACCATAGAATAAACTTTTTTTAACATCACTCACAACCATTCCTTGCATTTGTGGAATTGCTTTGATAACCAATGACTTTGGTAATACGATTCCTGAAGCCATTCCCTTTTTAAAGTTACCAATAGCGGTGTCTGCCCATACCGAAAATGCAGCCATACGCTTAAGCCAGTTTTCATAATTTTTTACAGTCTTAAAGGGTTGTGCACTTGTGCCTGAACCCAATTGACCAAAAGTTAAGGGTAGGCCTACAAATTGATTGAAGGGCATATATTCAAAATGAAATTGATCCCCTTCAATATTCATTTCTAATTGATATTTTAAGTTGTCATAGGACAGTTGGTCATTGCTGCTTAATGAGCTGCGATCATAATTTTTCAAGCTATCTAAATATGATTTATTAAACTTGGACCACTCTTGTAAATAGGCAACCGACCCATCATTAGGCAGCAAGTCATCATAGCGGTCATCGCCAACCATAGTTGCGGATAATGGACTCAACTTTAATTGGTCCTGATAATAATTTTCTAAAAATGTACCGAACTTGGAGTTGTCAACTTTGTTCTTGCTTGATTGATTACATGCAAACAAGCCTAACGTTAATACGAAAACAATGGATATCCTTTTCATTTTACTTTCTTTTAGTAAATGTAAGGATTCTATTGATTATAAGAAATAATTAGTAGCAACTATAAAGCGTATTTCTTCATTTGCTTATGCATTATCGGAAACCAAATAGGTGGGAATAAAGAAAGTACAATCATGCCAGGATAACCTGTAGGCATTTGTGGCGCTTCCTCCATATTTCGTAATATTTGATATTTACGAGAAGCTAAATAATGATGATCACTATGACGACTTAATTCAAATAGCATAAGTCTACCAATGACGTGATTACTATTCCAGCTATGGTGAGGTTTTACTCTTTCATATAATTCTCCTTCCCCTTTTTCTCTAGAAAGGCCATAGTGTTCAATGTAATTTACGGTTTCAAGAAGGGTAGCTCCCATGAGTGCAGCGCCCATGAAATACAACATAACATGTAAGCCAAAGAAATTGAGAATGGTTAATATGAATCCAACTTGAATGAATTGGAATAAAAACATTTCATTATTCAGTATTGGTAATGACTTATTTTTTTTCTTCGCTTCATCAATTGCTATATGCCAAGCACTTTTATAGGTTCCAACAAAAGTTTGAATCCAAAATGCATATACCGATTGTTTATATTTTGCAGTACTTGGATCCTGAGGCGTTGCTACATGTTTGTGATGCCCTTTGTTGTGCTCAATAAAAAAGTGCATGTATAAACTTGTAAGTAGTAAGAGCTTTGCTAAAAACTGCTCAAAAACATTTACCCTATGTCCTAATTCGTGCGCAGCATTGATGCCGAATGCGCCACATAATAAACCCATTGCAATAATGCGACCAGCGATATCTATTCCTGATAAATCTTGTTTAAAGCTGTATAAGAAAATAAATAGTAATAAGTATTGTAAAGGAACTGTCATCCAAATAATAATGTCATACATTTTATTATTCTTTGCCAATTGCTCCTCAATGGCATCTAAGTTTTTTGGATCAGGTGCTATAAATAATTCTAAAACGGGAATAAAAAAGAATACATACAAAAGGGGGACCCAGCACAAAATGCC
>JBDKFR010000110.1:0-7522 GCA_039798645.1 Bacteroidota bacterium | reverse complement strand
CAATCACCCAAATCAATAGCCACCGCCATCCCTGTATTAGGCAGTTTCATTAAATTAAATTGTTGTTGCCTTAATTCTGCCCAATTACTTTCAACTGGCTTTTTATTAGGTTCCATAAAATTAGGAAGCTGTACATACAAAAAAGGAAGGTTAACATTGTTCCATTTAGTCCTCCAATCAGTTATTAAAGTTTGCATAAGCGCACTATAATTGGATGGATTACTTGTATTTGCCTCACCTTGATACCATAAAAACCCTTTGATTCCATAATTCGTTAAAGGAGCAATCATGGCATTATACAATCCAAGCGGCTTCCATCTGATAAATGTTTCACCTGGCAAACTAGTAGCTATTACACCTAGTTTATATTTCCAATCTCCAGTTAATTTAATGGTATCCTTTAAAGAAGTAAGTTCATATTTTTTATCTAATACAAATCCGCCTCTTCCAGTATTATTAATGACTCTAATCGTAATCTCATTTTCACCTTCATGAAGAACATTATTTGCTAATTCATAACGACGAGGAGGATATTGATATGAGGTGGTTCCAACAAATTGCTCATTTACAAAAACCGAATCGGCATCAACTATCCTTCCCAATTCAAGTTTTACAGGCTTACCAACCATTGAAGCAGGAACTTTAATTTTTTTCCTAAACCAAACAACACCATTTACATTACCCAACTTGGTGTCAGCCCAATATCCAGGCATGGTCATCTGTGCCCAATTTTGATCATCCAATTTTGGCGATTTCCAATGCTCAGCAATTCCTTTATCAAAAACATCAATATAATGATACCATGATTTTGATATTAATTGATTTTGCGACTCGACGCTTTTAATATTTTCATCATCCTTGTATTTCTCTGCTTCATTAAAGTAATCAGGAAAAACCCTTAATGCTTGTTCGCTGATCCAAGCTTGTGCAGGCGAGCCACCTAAAGCAGTATTGATAATACCCACTGGAATATTATATTTTGTATTAATTTCCTTAGCAAAGAAATAAGCTAGACCAGAAAAATCCAATATATTTTTTGGATTTGCCGATAGCCAACTTCCCTCATCAAAATCCTTTTGGGGATTTTTAAAATCATATTTATCCGGCACTAAAAACTGTCTTATTTGAAAATTATTTACTGTTTCAATTTCTTTTGCATATTTATATTGCATTCGACCCATCCACAATTCCATATTCGACTGCCCACTACAAACATATACATCCCCAAATAAAACATCCGTTAATATAATTTCATTACTGCCTTTAATTTTTATTTCAAAAGGACCACCTGCAGCATGAGGTTTAAGTTGAATTTTCCATTCGCCTTGTGCATTAGCCGATGTTTGATAATATTGATTCCCAATAATAACATTAACTTGTTCGTACACCCCTGCCCATCCCCAAATATGTATAGGTATGTCACGTTGCAAAATCATTCCGTTACTAATTAAACGTGGGAGTTTTATTTGTGCGACAGCATGAACACTAAACGCAGCAAAAAATATAAAAAAGAATATTTTTCTCATAACCCCTTACTTTAAATACTTTGATTTATTAAATATGTATTGCTGAATTTTCAAAATATCATCTTTACTTAGTCTATTCCCAAATTTAGGCATACCAAGTGGCAAATAGGCCCCATCATGAACAATACTTAATAACTGATTAGAATTTGCCGCACTATGGGAATATGCTAAATCAGGTGCTAAACCGCCGCCGCCTTCATCCACCACATGACATGTTCCGCAATATTTCCAAAATAAGGTTTCTCCTTTTTTAAATTCAACACTATTTGTTTTAATTACAACAGTTGGCTTCACTAATGTAACTGCTTTATTAAATGATGGCATAGGCGCCTTTCCGTTTAACTTAAATGTAAAAATCCTGCCTGGTTGTAAGGGCGTAAATTTCTTTTTCATACCATATCCACCTCCCCAACCTGCGGCAACTGTGATGTATTGAGTATTATCCAATTCATAAGAAATAGGAGCAGCGATAATGCCACCTCCTAAATTTATTTTCCATAGTATTTTTCCATTTGCTCCGTCATAACAAATAAAGTCACCTTGTGCAGTTCCTTGAAAAACTAAATTAGTCGTTGTTGCCAAAACCCCGCCATTCCAGTCTGCTTCCTGAGGGACGGTCCATACTTTCTTTTTTAAGATAGGATTCCAAGCAATTAACATCCCTCTTGGAAAGTGTTTAGTTGCCGTATCATGGCGGGTTGGTTTAGTTGGATCTGTTCCTATAGATAAATTCCATCCATTACCAGTTCCAAAACCTACTTGATTATATTTCCATGATGTATCACGTCCATAATTAGTGACATTTTCCCTAGCTGGTATATACACTAAATTCAAATTGGGATTAAATGCCATAGGCTGCCAATTGTGGCCACCATTATAATTAGGAGAAACATCTGTATTAACTGTTTCATAGTGAACTCCTGGTTCTTCAATTGGTCGACCAGTAATACTATCTAATTTTTTAGCCCAATTTGTATATACAAAAGGATCCCCGCTAATAAATTTACCATTGGTTCTATCCAACACATAAAAGAATCCATTTTTGGGAGCTTGCATTAATATTTTTTTCTTTTCCCCCTTAATATTCATATCTGCTAAAATAATGTGTTGTGCAGCAGTAAAATCCCAGCTATCTCCGGGAGTAGTTTGAAAGTGCCATACCATTTCTCCGTTACCTACGTTTAATGCAACAATGGATGATAAGTATAAATTATCTCCAACTCCATTACTCCTATATTTTCGATCCCATGGACTTCCGTTTCCAGTACCAACATACAACAACTTTAATTCAGGATCATATGCCATTGCATCCCATGCGGTACCACCTCCACCATATTTCCAATAATCTCCACTCCATGTTTTGGCTGCTTCCTCCATTGCTTTATTTTCAAAAGGTTTAGATGGATCACCTGGTACTGTATAAAATCTCCATAATTGATTTCCATTATTGGGATCAAATGCACTTACATATCCTCTAACACCAAACTCTGCGCCACCATTACCTATAATTACTTTTCCATCCACCACTCTTGGAGCACCTGTAATTGAATAAGGTTTTGTTGAATCCACCGTTAATACTTCCCAAGCTAATTGACCCGTCATTGCATCTAAAGCAATAAGCCTTCCATCCAAAGTTCCAGCAAATATTTTTCCTTTATATAGAGCCACTCCTCGATTTACAACATCACAACATAAATTTTCAGCAGTTTTTCCAGGCACTTTAGGATCATATTTCCAAATCAACTTCCCATTACGAGCGTCCATTGCATAAACTATGCTCCATGCTCCTGTTAAATACATGACTCCGTCAGCCACCAGAGGTGTTGCTTCAATTCCTCTTTTTGAATTAAGTTCTGATGTCCAAGCTAATCCTAAGGAGGTAATATTATCCTTATTAATTTGATCCAATAAGCTAAAACGATCTTCTGCATAATTTAATCCGTGCGTTAACCATTCTTCCTTATGATCTTTAGCGTTTGATAAAAATTCATCATCAGCTTGAATTGATTTTTTATCTTTACAAGCATAACTAAGTATGACTAATAGTAAAAGTGAAAATTTTTTCATTCAATAATTATATTCAAACATTTATTAATTGTAAAAAGAGTTTTTATAAATAAGGGTCTAAAGTGATTATTTTCCCTTCCTTATCATATTTAATTTCAGTCATTTTAATGGAGCGTAAATGCGTCACTCCTTTTGACAAACTTGAGTCATGATAAAATAAATACCACTTGCCTTCAAATTCACAAATGGAGTGATGCGATGTCCATCCTACCACAGGATTTAAAATCCTTCCCGCATATGTAAATGGCCCGTATGGATTATCGCCTATTGCATAACATAAAAAATGTGTATCCCCAGTTGAGTAAGAAAAATAATATTTGCCATTGTATTTATGCATCCAGGATGCTTCAAAAAAACGTCGATCATTATCTTCAGCTAACAATGGATTACCCGCTTCATCTAAAATGATAATTTCTTTAACTTTTTCAGCAAATTGCAACATGTCATCGCTTAACAAAGCAACTCTTGGCCCTAATGCAGGCAATCCGGCCATTGGTTCTTGATGATTTACATGGTATTCATTTTGACGATAGGATTGTAATTGACCTCCCCATATGCCGCCAAAATACATATAATACTTACCATCATTATCTTTAAAAACAGCAGGGTCAATAGAGTAACTATTTTTGATAGGTTCTAATTCAGGAACAAATGGACCTGCTGGATGATCACTCACCGCAACTCCAATTTGAAAAATATCATCAGCTTTTTTAGCAGGGAAATACAAATAATACTTTCCGTCTTTTTCAGCAGCATCGGGCGCCCACATTTGTCGCGCAGCCCATGGCACATCCTTAACATGTAAAGCCACACCATGGTCCATCACTGGTCCATCCGGATTGGCTAAAGAAAATACATGGTAATCTTCCATGGCAAAATGACTTCCTAAATCATCAAAAGGAATGCCAGCATCAATATCATGAGATGGATAAATATATATTTTACCTTCAAAAACATGAGCTGAAGGATCGGCTGTATATAAATGATTAACCAAAGGCTGTGAAATCGCCCTTTTATTTAAGTCATCAAAATCAATATTGTCAATATTATCTTCAGGCATTTGAATTTATTTACTTTATAATTTTATAATTAAACTTCCCTTCTTTTTTTCAAATCCTCTTCGATTTGTAATTCCATTTTTTTATCAATTTCATACCAATATAAAATACCAGACGCCACCATAAATATTAATCCAGGATATATACTTACTGACATTTTAATGCCTGCAATTGCTGTTTCGGTCTGTTGCATTAATTCAGCCACGTATCCGTATTTTGCTAGTAAGGCCGCTCCTAATGCACCTCCAATACTAAGTCCTATTTTTAAACCAAAAATCATTGCCGAAAAAATGATAGCAGTAGCTCTTCTATTATTTTTCCATTCACTATAGTCAGCAACATCAGCGATCATTGCCCATAATAAAGGAATAGTGACACCATACAAAAATCCATGTGCCATTTGTGTTAGAAATACTGCACCTATAGCTGTAGGTGAAAAAAAGTTAAAGGCCAATAAGGATAAAGCAGATAAAAATAAAAAGGCGCCAAAAATATTTCGTTTGCCAAATTTATCCGCTAATGGTTTTGAAAACATAATACCAATAATCATACAAATAATACCACCTGCATTAAATAAGCTGTTTGCAGAAGTTGGCGCATCTTTTGGCCATTGAAATTCACCAAGCCCTATACCAGTAATTGTGTTATTCAAACCTTCAATGAAATGATTAAAGCCAATATTTTCTAAAAAACCGGCTTGGGCCGTTTCATTTAAATAATATTTAAAGTAATAAATATACATGCCTCCTTTTAAAGCTAAAGTGATAAAAACTAGAATGGTAAGTGAAAGCATAATAATCCAAGGAATATTTTTAGACAAATCATTTAAGTCAGTTTTCACCGACGACTTTGCCTCTTGTGCAGGAACGATTCTTTCCTTTGTTGTCAAGAATGTTATTAAAAAACAAATGATACCTGTAATAGCAAAAAATAACATCACTTTTTCAAATCCTACTGCTTTATCACCATGCCCTAGAGAAAGCGCTAATGGAAGTAATAATGATTGAATAATAAATTGCGCAACCATTACCGCTACAAAACGATAGGATGAAATACTGTTACGCTCTTTCATATCTCCGGTAATAACGCCACTCAAAGCAGCATAAGGCAAATTGTTAGCTGAATACACAATAATCAATAAAAAGTAGGTAGTAAAAGCATATATAATTTTACCTGTTTCGCTAAAATTAGGTGTTGAAAATGCAAGAAGTGAAATAACTCCAAATGGAACCGCCGTCCATAATAACCATGGCCTAAATTTTCCCCATCGCGTATTGGTTCGATCGGCAATGGCACCCATAATGATATTAAAAAAAGCTCCAACAAATCCACCAATAAATATAATGACACTAGCTGTTGCCGCTGGAATTTTATAAACGTCGGTATAAAAATAAGCTAGGAAAGTCATCAAGGTTTGAAAAATAAGATTCGCAGCAAGATCTCCTAGACTATACCCCACTTTTTCTAGGACTGAAATTTTTTGTGCGCTTGTATTCATAGTTATAATTTATTTAAGAAATTTTTATTTTGGGTTTGTCAATGCGATTAACTTGAAATAAGCTTCTTTAGGCTGATATTTTCTATCAAATAATAATGGATAGTTCGTACGACCTTTAATGGGCCAGCCATTTAACCAGGATTGTCCATCATGAACACCCCAAAAAGTAACCCTACTTATTTTATCCTTATGTTTTATAAATAATTTAAATAAGGACTCGTATCCTTCTGTGAATTTATCTTGAACCGAATCAGGCAAGGCATTCATGTAAGGATTCATTTTAGCACTATAAGTTGCTTTCATATTTACATCGGCAGCATCGCTATCCCATGGATTTGGCAATACGCCTAAATCTAATTCAGTAAACATTACCTTAACACCTAATTGCGAAAATTCAATAATACTTTCTTCTATTTCTTTAAAAGGAATTTTATTATAACGCCAATGGCCTTGAATACCAACTCCATCTATACGTATACCTTTTGATTGAAGTTCCTTTATAATGGCTATGGCGCCTGCACGTTTTTTAGGTTGTTCTATATTATAATCATTGTAATATAACTCAGCATTAGGTGATGCTTGTTGCGCTAACTTGAAGGCTTCCGATATATAAGAAGGTCCTAATTTTTCTAAAAAAATAGATTTTCTCAAAGTCCCATTTTCTTCAAGTGCTTCATTAACCACATCCCAAGAAAATATTTTGCCATCATACCTTTTTGCAACCGTCTCAATATGATTAACAAAAAAGTTTCTAACGGAATCAGCACTTTGCATGTACTTCATGAAAGCGGGTAATTGACTATGCCAAATTAAAGTATGACCATTTACTTTTAATTGATGTGCTTGGGCATATTCAATCATTTTATCAGCTAAGGTAAAATCATATTCACCCCATTTAGGGTGTATGATTTCACTTTTCATGATATTTTCAGGTGTAAGACTATTAAAGTCATTTGTAATAATAGCTGCAGCCTTAGGATCTTTCGCTAATATCTGTGGAGCGTTAATTGCAGTACCAATTAAAAAATAATTGTTGTACGATTGGTGTAAACTCGTCTTTTGTTGTGCAAGTGAATTAGAAGAATTTACCAATACTAGCATTGTTACCAATACATATCCAAACATATATTTTCTCATGACAATCAATTAATTGCTTAGCAATATTTTGTCTTTCAATATAGATAAAATATAGCTAATATCTGAACCCTTCGTATAATTTCTATAAAATGAAGTGTGTTTTGATTTTGGATATTACGATTATCATAGCAACCTAACATCAACAAGGAAAATCTATTAACACAATTGGGATAAATTATTGTAGGACAAAAGTGTAATCATCATCGACATTTTACAAATTTATAAGGGCTATAAGT
>JBDKFR010000109.1:0-3071 GCA_039798645.1 Bacteroidota bacterium | reverse complement strand
CTGCTAACATGCCTGCATAGGTTACGCCCCATTCATAGCTAGTTAATCTAAAATCGCCAGTTTTGAATACTGTATTGGTATCAATTTTGGACACCTCCACATTAGCACCTGTTTTTTTATTGATGAGTTGGCAAGGCGTTACTTCGTTTAAGTATTGATATACTTTATCTAATTTCTCTTTGACAATACCCGCAGTTGGTATTTCATAGGACACTGGATAATCTGGCTTTAAAGCATGTAATGGTGTATTTACATCTGTTAATTTTTGCGCAATGGTTGCAGTGGAAACAAATAAACCAATTCCGACTATTAAAACTTTAAGGTTTAATCTCATAACAGTTAATTTAAGTAAAAGCAATCGTAGTTTATGCAATTTAAAAATAGTCAAACAATATACCATCACGTACTTACCTGCAAAGTAAAGGTTGAAAAGTTTGAAAATCTTTCATCCATATTTCTTCCTGAGACATTGATTTTTTTTGTATTTTAAGTGTCAAGAAAATCAACTATGGGATCATTTAATTTTAATTTAAACAAATCTAACACCTATGATGCTATTGTCATTGGATCTGGCATAACAGGTGGATGGGCTGCAAAGGAGTTATGTGAAAAAGGATTAAGCACTTTGGTTTTGGAAAAAGGAAAAATGGTTGACCATATAAAAGATTATCCAAACGCAGATAAAGATGCTTGGGATGAAACTTTTAGAGGTATGTTATCAGATGAAGACAAAGCAAAACAACATGTTCAAGTGCGAAGTGGATATATCAATGCTTTTTCTAGGAATTTTTTCACCAATGATTTAGAAAATCCTTACCAAGAAATACAAAGATTTGATTGGTTCAGAGGCAATCAAGTTGGTGGTCGCTCCATTACATGGGGAAGACATACCTATCGTTGGTCGGATTTAGATTTTGAAGCAAATGCAAAGGAAGGAATTGCCATTGATTGGCCCATTAGATATAAAGACATTGAACCTTGGTATAGTTATGTAGAAAGATTTATTGGCGTAGCGGGAGAAAAAAGAAATTTACCACACTTACCAGATGGTGATTTTTTAAAGCCGATGGAAATGAATTGCATTGAAAAACATTTTGCTGATCATGTGCAAGATGGGTTCAATGGTCGACCAGTAATGATGGGCAGAGTAGCACATTTAACAGAAACCAAACCATGGCATGCTGCTTTGGGAAGAGGAACTTGTCAAAATAGAAACCGATGTGGAAGAGGTTGTCCATTTGGAGCCTATTTTAGCAGTAATGCAGCAACACTTCCTGCAGCAAATAATACCGGCAAGCTTACAATAAGACCAAACTCAGTGGTGCATTCTATTATCATGGATAAAAATACCAATAAAGCCAAAGGTGTTATAATTATTGATAGTGAAACAAATAATACAATTGAAGTATTTGCAAAAGTTATTTTTTTATGTGCTTCCACTTTAGCGAGTACGCAAATATTAATGCATTCGAAATCCGAACGATATCCTAATGGACTTGGAAATGAATCAGGTGAATTAGGACATAATGTAATGGACCATCACCATAATGTTGGTGCAATGGGATCTTACGAAGGCATGAAAGATAGTTATTACAAAGGGCGCAAACCTTCAGGATTGTTCATACCAAAATATGTTAACTTAAATGACCAAACTAAACAGTCCACTTTTAAAAGAGGTTTTAATTATCAAGGAGGTGATGCGATAAGAAAAAGTTGGAATAGAGGCGTTAATGAAGTTGGCGTTGGCGCTTCCTTCAAAGACAGTTTAATGAACCCAGGTGATTGGCACTTGAGCATCATGGCATTTGGCGAAGTACTTCCTTATCATGAAAATAAAGTTACCCTTCATCCAACACTCACAGACAAGTGGGGCATTCCTCAATTAGTGATTGATGCAGGATTTAAAGATAATGAGTGGAATATGCGTAAAAAGATGAAGACAGATGCGCAAGAAATGTTTGAAAAAGCAGGATTTAAAAATATAAAAGCATTTGATAACCCGACGGCACTTGGCAATTCAATTCATGAAATGGGTACAGCTCGCATGGGTAAAGATCCAAAGACATCAGTATTAAATGCTCACAATCAAGTGCATGGCATTCCAAATTTATTTGTCACCGATGGCGCATGTATGACTTCTTCTAATTCCGTAAATCCAAGCTTAACTTATATGGCACTGACAGCAAGAGCCGTTGATTTTGCAGTAGGTGAATTAAAAAAGCAAAATTTATAATTCATGAACCGACGAGAATACATACAACATTCCACTTTGTTTTTAGGATACACATTAGTATCAGGAACCGTAATGAGTTTATTAGCGTCTTGTGAACAAGAGGCTAAGTTACCCTGGACACCTACTTTTTTTACAAAAACAGAAGCCGCTTCTTTAGCTGCAATCACAGAAACCATTTGCCCTGCCACAAAAACACCAGGCGCCAACGATATTGGTGTTCCTCAATTTATTGACTTATTGACAAAAAATTTACTAGGTCAAAAAGAACAGGCTTTTTTCAAAAAAGGAATTGAGGAAATTAATGCTGATGCCAAAAAACAGTTTGGTAAAGATTTTGATTTATGTGATACTACGCAAAAGGAACAAATACTAATAGCGCTTGACAAGTCCTCTGCTCCAACGGGTATGACCATGTGGGGGAAACCTATGGAAGAAAATCCAGCACCATTAAGTTTTTATAGAAAAATTAAAAACTTAACACTCATGGCGTATTTTACGAGTGAGAAAATTGGTAAAAACTACTTAGCATACGATCCCAACCCCGGTAAATTTGAAGCATGTAGGCCCTATAATAATGAACCTAACTGGACCGAATCCTAATAAGCTTTATTTTTTACTTTGAGCAAGTGTAAGTGCTGAACTAGTTGTGTAGTATTTAGCTAACATATTAGGCACTTCCCAGTTTGGCATATTATTTTTATCTAAATAGCCTAAATAAGATTGCACCACTCTTGCAAAGTGCTCTTCATGATTTTCGATATATTTTGCGGGCACAATAACCTTGTAACCATCGCTTATTTTTTCAACACTTACCCCTTCAAATTCCTTTTGTAATGTC
>JBDKFR010000108.1:0-12312 GCA_039798645.1 Bacteroidota bacterium | reverse complement strand
GAATAATCTTACCACCTGGTCCGATTACTGCACCAATAAATTCTTTATCAATGATTAACTTAACCATTCTTGGCGCATGAGGCTTCACATCTGCTCTTGCAGCTGGAATACACTCATACATTGCATCTAATATGTGTAAGCGACCTTTCTTCGCTTGAGACAATGCTTCGCGCATAATGTCCATGCTTAAACCGTCCACTTTAATATCCATTTGAACACCACAAATACCGTCTTTAGTACCTGTTACTTTAAAATCCATATCCCCTAAATGATCTTCATCACCAAGAATGTCTGTTAAGATTGCATACTTACCATCCTCTCTTGAGATTAATCCCATTGCCACACCACTTACGTGCTTAGGAACTGGAACACCTGCATCCATTAAAGCTAATGAACCCGCACAAACTGTTGCCATTGATGACGAACCATTTGATTCTAAGATATCAGAAACCACACGTAATGTGTAAGGGAAAGTTGTGCTATCTGGTAACATTTGTTTTAAAGAACGTTGCGCTAAGTTACCATGACCTACTTCACGACGACCTACACCACGCATCATTTTCACTTCACCTGTTGAGAATGGAGGGAAATTATAGTGTAAGAAGAATTTTTGATATTCAGCGCTTTGAGCAGTCTCTTGCATTAACTCGTCTAACTTAGTTCCTAATGTAACTGTTGTTAAAGATTGTGTTTCACCTCTTGTAAATAATGAAGACCCGTGAGGAGTTGGTAATGGAGATGTTTCCATAGCCAAAGGACGTACTTGATCTAACTGACGACCGTCTAAACGAATACGGCTGTCAACAATCATGTTACGTACCACTTCCCATTTCAAGTCCTCGTAATACTTACCAGCTAATTTCTTTTGCAAGTCAGTTATTTCAGTTCCTAAATGTTCTATGATTTCTTTTTTCAATGCACTGAATGCATCGCTACGCTCATGTTTTGCAGAACCTAATCTTGCGATAGCGTCTACTTTAGCTGTAGCGAAATCGTATACTTTTTTCTTGATGTCTTCGTCTTGTTCTGGCTTCTTGTAATCACGAACTTCAGTGATGCCAACAATTTTTCTTAATTCTGCTTGCGCCTTAATTTGTTTTTTAATTGCTTCGTGAGCCATTTCTAAACAAACAACTAACTCTTCCTCAGAACATTCTTTCGCTTCACCCTCTACCATCATCAAATTCTTTTCAGTAGCTGCAATAATGAATTCTAATTCACATTTTGCTAATTCAGCTTTAGAAGGATTGATTACAAATTGGCCATCAATTTTTGCAATTCTTACTTCAGAAATAATTTCTTTAATTGGAATATTTGATACTGCTAATGCAGCAGATGCAGCTAAACATGCTAATGAATCTGGCATTACATTTTCATCAGACGAAACCAATGAAATTAATACCTGCACATCGCATAAATAATCTTCAGGGAATAAAGGTCTTAACGCACGGTCAATTAAACGGCTTGTTAAAATTTCGTAGTCATTTAAACGCGCTTCTCTTTTGAAGAAAGAACCTGGGATACGGCCTGCTGATGCAAACTTCTCTTGGTAGTCAACGCTTAATGGGAAAAAGTCTTGTCCGTCTTTAGGATCTTTATTGGCAACAACGGTTGCTAATAAAATACAATTTCCTTGTCTTACAGTAACAGCTCCGTCGGCTTGACGAGCTAGTTTACCTGTTTCGATAAATATTTCTTGTCCAGGATTAACCTCGAACTTTACTGATTTGGGTTGTGATAACATTTTTAATTTTTTTGGTGTGAAACAATGAGTTAAAACTTCATTGTGCTAACTGAATTTATTTCAAAAACACGCGAAAATAAATTGACCTATATAAACAACTAATCCCAACCGTAGTAGTACAGTTGGGACAGCTATTATAAATAGTTCGTTGAATTATTTTCTTAAGCCTAATTTTTCAATTAGCGCACGGTAACCAGTAAGGTTATGTTTTTGTAAATAAACCAATAAACGCTTACGCTGACCCACTAATTGCATTAAACCTCTTTGAGTTGAATGGTCTTTGTGGTTCGCTTTCAAGTGACCTGAAATGTGAGCGATACGTTGTGTTAACATAGCAATTTGTCCTTCGATAGAACCTGTGTTAGTTGCTTTTCCACCAAATTCAGCAAAAATGCTTGCTTTCTTTTCTTTTGTAAGTATAGACATTGTAATCTTCTTTTTTTGTGACCAACAATTGGCCACGGTTTTTTTCTTTTATTTCGGCTGCAAAGATAAGGGGAAAAGGCCTTATACTAATCAAAAATTTCTACGTTTTTTGGGTATTTTGCCCTGTTAAACAGGAAAAGCTTGTCCTCAAACGATACCCCGTAATTAATAGAAACCACCTTTACATCAGTAATATTGTTGCTTTTGTCCAAGATGGAGGCGCTTGAAAGGGCTGATTTTACCTTATCTAAAATAAGGGTTACTTTCTGAAAACTCTTACGCTTATCGATTGGAAATAATTCAATGGTAGCCTTGCTTGCATCTTGACTTAATAGCTTGAAATTGAAGTCCTTATCGTAACTTCCTGACAATAATTTTTGTGGGCTCAGGGTTTGATCTGACTCAGCAACGCTTGATTTTGAAATGGAGTTGGCTCCATCAAAATTGTAGATATTTGCCCCATCACAAATAATTTCCATCAAACCTTGCTTTAGGAGGTATTTATCCCCTTTCATCTTTAAATTGATGGATTTAGTACCTAATGACTTGCCTTTGTTATTTTTTGAAATAAGTTGAATACTTGCTAAAATACCTTTGGCTTGCTTCACTTTTACCCCAATTTGGTCCAATAAAGCCTTCGCTTGAGGGTCTTTTTGAGCTTGAACCGATTGAAAAAGGAACAAGGAAACAATGATAATTATGTATTTCATGGGGATTGAATGAGCGGGAATTATAAAATTTGTTTACAAAAATACGACATCCACCTTTAAGAAGGTGTTAATTATAGATTTTGTAAAAAGTCATGTAGTTCTACGTCGGTCTTATAGAGGACTTCCCTTGGTTTACTACCCTGACTTGGACCCACGATTCCAGCAGACTCCAATTGATCCATTAAACGCCCAGCTCTATTATAGCCTAATTTCATTCTTCTTTGGATTAAGGATGTTGACCCTTGTTGAGCACTTACAATAAGCTTCGCAGCGTCTTCAAATAAAGCGTCTCTATCACCTGCATCAAATCCGGCAGCTTCCAAATCCTTTTCATCCATATATTCAGGTAATAAAAATGCTTGAGGGTATCCTTTTTGTTCGGCAATAAAATTACAAACACGGTCCACTTCTGGTGTATCCACAAAAGCACATTGTAAACGGGTGATTTCACCATTATAACTTACTAGCATATCACCTTTACCAATTAACTGCTCGGCTCCACCAGCATCTAAAATGGTACGGCTATCAATTTTACTTGATACCTTAAACGCAATACGCGCAGGGAAATTCGCTTTAATGGTACCCGTAATAATATTTACTGAAGGTCTTTGTGTTGCAATAATTAAGTGAATCCCTACAGCACGAGCTAGCTGTGCTAAACGTGCAATTGGCATTTCCACTTCCTTACCAGCCGTCATAATTAAGTCAGCAAACTCATCGACTACTAATACAATGAATGGTAAATATTGATGTCCTTTTTCTGGATTTAATTTACGCGAAGTAAACTTCTCATTGTACTCTTTGATATTTCGACAACCCGCTTCCTTTAACAAATCATAGCGGTTATCCATTTCAATACACAATGCGTTTAAAGTATTAATTACTTTCTTTGTATCTGTGATAATGGCGTCTTCTTCACCTGGTAGTTTTGCTAAGAAATGTTTTTCAATGACACGGTACAAACTTAATTCCACTTTTTTAGGATCCACCAACACAAACTTCAATTGTGAGGGATGCTTTTTATATAAAAGCGAAACTAATATAGCGTTTAATCCCACCGACTTACCTTGACCTGTAGCTCCTGCCATTAATAAGTGTGGCATACTTGCTAAGTCAACAATAAAGTTTTCGTTGTCAATTTTTTTACCAATTGCAATAGGTAATGAATAAGAACTTGTTTGAAACTTTTCACTAGCGAGTAAAGTTTTCATACTCACCACTGACTTTCGAATATTAGGTACTTCAATACCAATGGTTCCTTTTCCAGGAATAGGTGCAATAATACGAATACCTAATGCTGCTAAACTTAAAGCAATATCATCTTCTAAGTTTTTAATACGGCTAATACGTACACCTGGTGCAGGTACAATTTCATATAAAGTAACGGTAGGTCCTACGGTTGCTGCAATTCGTTGAATGGCAATATCGTAGTTTTTTAACGTAGCAATAATTTGATTTTTGTGCATTTCTAATTCCTCAGGATCTTGCACAATTTTTTCAGAACCATGTGTCTCTAATAAATTAATGGACGGATACTTATAATTTTTTAAATCAAGTGTCGCATCATATTTTGTAGCTAAACTTCCAATAGATGCAATGGAAACAATTTCTTCCTCCGCTCCTTCATTTATTTCTAAATCTAAATCCTCCAATAATTCGTCATCTAAATCAGTAAAATCTTCTGGGGCCTCGGGGATAGTTGCTTGTTGATTTTCCAATAAACTTTCCTGCTCCATATGCACTGCTTCAATAGGGTTTGAATCTTCCACTAATTTGGGTGCTAATTCCTCAGTCAATGAAAGTTCGTCAATAAATAGTTTCCCTCCTTCTTCATCGTCATCAGGCATAATAACTGAAATACCATTTCCTTCAGCGTTATTTACCAATCGGTTTCCAGTAGGCGCTTCCTCCACTACTGGCGCAGGATTATTTAAATCCCATTCTTTTCGAATGGCCTCCGCGTCAGGTTCAAATGCTATTGGATGTTCATCAGCAATATTCTTTTTTTGAGGAATCAAAGAATCGAAATTGGGTACATTGAATTTTGGATTAAACCTCCAAATAAAATAACTGAAACCAGCCACTAATAATAAAGCACCTGTGCCAAATGTACCAACCCACTTAATTAACCAGCTATTACTGTATTCACCTACAGCGCCGCCCCATGAAAAAGTACTTCCTTTTGTTACAAATGCAAAACAAGTACTCAACACTAATAATCCCACTAATACATATCTAACATTTCTCCAGATACTAAAAATTTGTTTTGTGAAAAACATATTGATCCCTAACACAAAAGTAAAAGTGCAAAACAAATAGGACGCTAGTCCAAATCCATTATTAATTATTTGATATGCAATAAATGCACCAATAAAACCTAATTGATTATTTACTTTAACATCCTGAGTTGAAAATAAACTTGTGCGCCAAAGTTGAACTTTATCTTGATCCTCTTGCCAAGTAAATAAATAGGAAGTAAAAGCAACAAACAAAAAGAGTGTCACTAATATTAAGATTAGACCAATGATTTTGGAAGTACGTTCATCCTTTACTACTTCGGTTACATCAAGCGCTGCCTCTTTATCGGGGTTGAGTGCTTCTTCGCTCACTTTTGGTGCTGATTTACTTTTAAGCGTATTTGCCATAGTAACAAATATAAGCGTTCCAAATAGTATGAAAAAGGATTTTTAGCTAATGTGTAAAATTGAAATGCATTGGGACTACTTATCCACTTTATGCTTCCAAATTAGCCTTATCCAACTTGCCCATCCTAACATAAATAATAGTCCTCCAATAGGGGTAACGGGACCTACTATTCGACTGTAATTAAAACTAACCAATGGCTGTAGTGTTAATAAATATAAGGAGCCACAAAAAAACAAGCATCCCAACAGAAAAAATTGAGCTGCCCTATTTATGCTTTTTTGAAGTTGGGGAAAAGTTAAATTTTGTTGATTAAAAAGCGCCAATAATATTAATGCCAATCCGTGCATGAACTGATACCTCACCCCTGTTTCAAAAATGGCTACTTTATCAGACTCCACAATGTTTTTTAAAGCATGAGCGCCAAAAGCACCCAGTAGCACTGATAACAATGCTAATATCAAGCCCAACAATATTATTTTACGATGCATGTTGTTGGATTATTTTTTTGATAGCAGCATCGGAAATTTCACCAGGCTTTAACCTATAATGCGCTTGCTGGTAAAACGGAGTGCGTTCTAGTATTTTATTTTGCAAAAACTGCGAGAGCGTTTCCTCATCCATTCCAGCAATAAGCGGGCGATGTGCTTGTTCAGGAATTAATCTTGTCATTAAAACTTCAATGGATTCATCCAACCAAATAACCACCCCTTCCTTTTTCATCCAGTCCATATTATTTTGAAAGCATGGTGTACCGCCACCTGTAGCTAATACAAATTTTTTTTTCTCTTTAAACCATTTTAAGATTTTGGTTTCAAGCTTTCTAAAATATTCTTCCCCGTCTTCTTGAAAAATTTCAACAATGGTTTTTTCTTCATTCATCACAATCAAATCGTCTAAATCATATGCGCCTGATTTAATCCATTTTGCAATTTTACCAGTCCAATATGATTTTCCAGAACCCATCATCCCAATTAAAAATATTTTTTCAGCTGCCATGGCGATTCAATAAACATTATTTATTTAAAAGCATTCAATCCTGTAATATCCATACCCGTAATTAATAAATGAATATCATGTGTTCCTTCATAAGTGATAACACTTTCCAAGTTCATCATATGACGCATAATGGAATACTCGCCGGTAATACCCATGCCGCCAAGCATTTGACGCGCATCTCTTGCAATTTGAGTTGCAATTTCACAGCTGTTTCGCTTAGCCATACTAATTTGAGCAGGTGTTGCTTTACCTTGATTCATAAGCACTCCTAAACGCCAAACTAATAATTGACCTTTGGTTATTTCAGTAAGCATCTCTGCTAACTTTTTTTGTTGCAACTGAAATCCTGCAATAGGTTTACCAAATTGAACACGTTCTTTACTATATCTTAATGCAGTATCATAACAATCCATTGCAGCTCCTAAAGCACCCCAAGCAATACCATATCTCGCTTTGCTTAAACAACCTAGTGGTCCTTTCAATCCACTAATATTAGGGAAAATGTTTTCCTTAGGCACTTTCACATTATCAAAAACCAATTCTCCTGTAGCACTAGCTCTTAGACTCCACTTATTATGCGTTGTTGGTGTACTAAATCCCTCCATTCCTCTTTCTACAATTAAACCCACAATTTTACCTTCCTCATTTTTTGCCCAAACCACCGCTACTTGCGCAAAAGGTGCATTACTAATCCACATTTTTGCACCGTTTAAAATATAATGATCCCCTGCATCTTTAATATTGGTAAGCATGCCACCTGGATCAGAACCATGATTAGGTTCAGTTAAACCAAAACATCCTAACCACTCACCTGATGCCAATTTTGGCAAGTATTTCTTTTTTTGTTCTTCACTACCGTAAGTATAAATAGGATGCATGACAAGGGAACCTTGCACGCTTGCAGTACTTCGAACACCACTATCGCCACGTTCTAACTCCTGCATCATAATACCATAGCTTATATAGTCCAAACCACCGCCACCATATTCAACTGGAACGGTTGGACCAAAACAACCTAAGTCACCTAATTGCTTTACTATTTGTTGAGGGAATTCAGCTCGTTGTGCATAGTCCTCAATAATGGGAGATATGGCCGATTTTACATAATCGCGCACTGCAGATCGTACCATTAAATGCTCTTCACTTAATAAATCATCCAATTGATAATAATCTGGTGATTCGAATAAATCTGTTCTTACTGCCATAACATGTTGTTTTAATTTAACAATCGTTAGCAAAGGTAACCTAAACTACCTAAAAAAAGTATATTTACATGTAAATCCAATCCATGAGAAAAGTAGTCACCCATTTAAGTTTTTATGTCCTTATTGCCATCATTGCGGGTGTAGTCATAGGAATCGAATCCCCTTCCCTAGCGATTCAATTTGAACCTTTAGCAAAATGGTTTATCAATATTATAAAACTGTTTACTTACCCCATTATTTTTTTAACGGTTAGTTTAGGCATAGCTAGTATGGGTAATTTAAAAAAAGTAGGTAGAATTGGGTTAAGATCCCTTGTTTATTTTGAGGTAGTGAGTACACTTTCCTTAGCGATAGGTGTAGTGGTGGCACTATGGCTTAAACCAGGAAATATTAATAAGGAAGGTTTACAAATTCAAGATCCTTCCAAATATACTAAGGAAAGTCATTTTGATTTATTAGGGATTATAGCACAAAACACTAACCTGCAAGTTTTATTAGCCGCCATTATTTTAGGATTTGCTTTAAATTATTTTAACAATCGTGAAAAATATATTCATCAATTAGGTCGCATAACGCACTATGTTTTTATCGGCTTAAAATATGTAATGTACTTAGCCCCCATTGCTGCATTTGGTGGCATGTCATTTGCTATTGGAAAGTACGGGTTAAAAACTTTAATACCATTGGGGAAACTAATGGGTACCATGTATTTAACCATGGCCGTATTTATTTTCATTATTCTAGGATTGATTTTAAAATACTATAAACTTTCTATTTTCAAATTATTAGCACATATAAAGGAAGAATTATTAATTGTATTTGGAACTTCTTCATCGGAACCTGCTATGCCTTCCTTAATGAATAAATTAGAAAAAATTGGCTGTTCAAAATCGGTGGTGGGTTTAGTTGTTCCTACAGGCTATTCTTTTAATTTAGATGGGACTTCCATTTATTTATCCATGGCGGTTATTTTTATCGCACAATTGTATAATGTGCAATTAAGTATGCCGGAAATTGTAACCATGATTTTAATTTTAATGCTTACTTCAAAAGGTGCTGCAGGTGTAACAGGGAGTGGATTTATTGTATTAGCATCCACCTTAGCATCGCTTCAAAAAATACCTATTGAAGGTTTGGCATTTTTATTAGGGGTAGATAAATTTATGAGTGAAGCAAGGGCCATCACCAATATTATTGGGAATAGTGTTGCTACTGTTGTGATTGCAAAAATGGAAGGCGAAGAAATTTCGCATTTACAATAAAGGCCTCCTTAAATTATAGCTAACTTATATTGAACCAACTAATAAGGACTTCATTTCGTTTGCATATTCAGCTGCTGCGATTGATGCTTTTTCTGCAAAGTCATTGCCACTGCTTGCAAAAATAACTGCCCTACTAGCGTTTACTAATAAGCCTACTTCGTTGTTTTTACCATACTTAGTTACCTCGCTTAAGCTTCCGCCTTGTGCGCCAACACCTGGTACTAATAAAAAATGATGAGGGATAATTTTTCTGATGCCACTAAAATCTTCGGCCTTGGTTGCACCTACAACAAACATAAGTTGATCAATGCTGCCCCAGCTTGCAACCTGCTCTAATACTGATTCATATAAAAATTGTCCATTCGCTAATTTTTGTTGTTCAAAGTTTTTACTTCCATCGTTGGAAGTTAAACCTAAAACAATCGTGCATTTATCAGAATAAGCTAAAAAAGGATCAATGCTATCCTTACCCATATAAGGAGCTACCGTAATTGCATCAAAAGGTAACACCTCAAAAAATGTTTTTGCGTATTGAGCCGATGTATTTCCAATGTCACCACGTTTCGCATCAGCAATCGTGAAATGACTAGACGGGATATGTGCTAAGGTTTCCTCCATCGCTTCCCAACCCTCAAGGCCTTGCGACTCATAAAATGCGGTGTTAATTTTATAGCTCACGCAGTATGGAGCAGTCGCATCAATAATCGCTTTATTAAAAGCAATGACACCTTCCTTGGTTTTAGGTAAATGCGCTGGTAGTTTTTCAATATCGGTATCCAAGCCAACACATAAGTATGATTGCTTCTCTAATATTTGTTCAACCAATTTATTTTTTGTCATATTAATAATTATATGCTTGCTTAATATTGATTTTGATTCTCTTTTATTTTTTCCCGTATATAAACACTTTATAACCCCAAGCTGGTAATGATAATTTATGAATATCTTTTAATCCCTCACGCGTAAATAATTCAGTATATATTTTTTCTGAGGGAAGAGTTGCATCCAATATTGCTTCCGTTGCATTCGCAGATAAATTCAAGACAACCACTACTAAGTCGTCGCCATTTTTTCGAGAATAAGCCATTACTTGATTAGGAACATTCACCTTTAAACGTTCAAATACAGCAGCTTCTTTAAATGCGGCGTTGGTACTTCTTAAATTTAATAGTGTTTTATAAAAAGGTGCACGCTCATATTTTTTAAAGCCCATGGAGTCTTTTTCAAAAAACGAAACGGCTCTCAATACAGGTTCTTCTTGACCACTATATACTAAAGGCAATGTTCTATTATAAGTTTGCGTAAACACCGCAAATGGCGCGTGCTTAATACCTGGCATGGTTTCGTAATCAGCCTTATTCCAAGAATTTTCATCATGGTTACTGGTGAAATATAATCTCCACGCCCCTTTCACATAATCCTTGTCAATTTTATTTAAAACGGTGTCTAAGGATAAAACGTTTTTCTTTCCTGCAGCAATATCATTCATCACATGAAACTCTGTCCAAGGATAAGTGGCATCAAATCCGGATTCATGAAGTTTAGGATCATCCGCTTCGGCTAAGAAAAATAAGTTTCTTTCTTTTTTCAAAGCCGGGATACATTTATTCCAAAAACTATAAGGCACACCCCAAGCAACGTCAACCCTGAATCCATCAATAGCCGTATTTTTTACCCAATATTTCATGGCATTAATCATACTATCCTGCATCACTAAATTATCAAAGTTTAACTCACGGGTATCTGACCAGTCGGCAGTAAAAATAGCTTTGCCTGTGCTGTCTCTTTCATAAAAATTAGGCTGTGTTTTCAACCAATAATGATCGGCTCCGCTATGGTTAGGCACCCAATCAATTAATACTTTCATACCTAAATTATGTGCCGAGGTTACAATTTTATTGAAGTCATTTAGGGTTCCAAATTCAGGATTTACTTGTGTGTAATGTGCCACTGAATAATAGGAACCTAATGTCCCTTTTCGACCTTCTTTTGAAATGGGTTGTAAAGGCATAAACCAAATTGTTTTCACCCCCATTTTTTGCAAACGTGGCAAATGTTTTGCAAAGGCATTCAATGTCCCCTCTTTTGTATATTGACGAATGTTTACCTCGTAGATATTCCCTTGTTCCATAAATGCCGGATGCTTTTGCTGGGCTTGACTATTTCCAAAAGCCAACATAGCGATCACAACGAATATTTGTTTCATATTTAGAATCTTTAATGCGACAAAATTAACATTAAAAATTGGCTTAACTTTGGGTATGCTAAAAAAACTAACCCTTTTCATTTGTGTGATCGTTTTAGGTAGTTCTTGCCAAACGAGTAATTTTTCAGAAAAAGCTGAAAATGCGTTGGATGGCGGACGTTACTTTATTGAAAACTATCATCAAGGTGACATGAAAATGGCACATGCCTTCATGGTCGAAGACGCGAAAAATCAAGCCTATTTTGATGAAATGTCAAAAGCGTATTTTTCTTTAGACAAAGAAAACCGTCAACAATTAAGGCAATCGTCCATCCAAATAAATGAAGTAAAAACAATTGACCCTAAAACAACGGTCATCATTTATTCGAATTCAACTGATCAAATTCAAAGATGGCTAAAAGTAATACTCACGGCAGATGGCTGGAAAGTGGATTTAAAATACAGTTATGGGCCTAAATTATAGGTCAAAATGATAAAAATTGTATATTTGCACCGTCTAACAATACTTTAAAAAAATAACAATAAAATGGAAGCACAAAAAAACACAAAAAAATACTGGATTTACTGTTTTGTATGGTCAGCAATCATGGTCACTTTATTAGTTGTTTACAGAGAATTTTTCTGGTTAGCGCTTCCTGGTGCAGTAACTTATTTCGCAAAAGCGATGGATATATTTTAGTAGTTTAAATCTACGTAAAAAGGGAGCCTCGAAAGAAGCTCCCTTTTTTTATGCTAATTATATGCGCTTATTTTAAAATAGTTAACGCGGCGGCAACATAACTAAAGTTTTCAGGCTGTGCGTGATGTATTGCCTTTGTCACCTTAGACTCTCCTAATCGAACCACTACAGCATTCTTGTCTTTAATGATATAAACATACTGTCCGAATAAACCATTTTGAGCAACTACTTTGTGTCCTTGTTCATTGAATATCCAATATTGATAGCCATAAAAATCAACAGGATTACCATTTTCATTAGGGTCTTTTAAATATGTCGCAGGGCTTGTTGCTTCTTGAATATATTTTTGAGAAACAATTTGTTGATTACCCCATTTACCATCCTGTAAAACCAATTGACCAAACCTTGCATAGTCTCTCGCTACACCATTAAAACAAC
>JBDKFR010000107.1:0-30549 GCA_039798645.1 Bacteroidota bacterium | reverse complement strand
GTATTATATTTCAATTAATTATATATAAAATTTATAAATAATTAAAATACAAATGATTGTAAATCAATAATTTATAAAATTTTGATCAAAAAACAATTAAATAACAAACAATAAATGCTCTAAATGGACAAGTAATTCATAGATATTTTTCGCAACAGAACTTGCGTAGTCTGAATTATAAATTACCTCGTCAATTTGGCGGACGGGGATAATGCGCTTGGTGGAACTTGTTATAAAGGCTTCTTTCGCCTCTTTTATCTCCTTAATATGAATGTCTCGAATCTCAAATGGTATGGAATTGGCTTCGCAAACCTTAATAATATTTTTTCTTGTTATGCCATTTAGCATGTTTTGATTGGCAGTGACTAATATATTGTCTTTGGTTACTAAGAAAAAGTTGGACCTAGGGCACTCACTTAAAATTTCATTATAGTAATATAAAATATCGTCGGCACCTTGTTGTTTCATCCAAGGTTGTAGCCAAACCGCCATCAAATAGTCCGTTGTTTTTACATCGGGTATTTGTCTTTGATAAGAATAGGTAGCTAATTTTATTCCTGTTGTTGGTAAATGCAAAGTTGGCTCAGCTAGAGAAGCTTGTATTACAATTAAGTGAGGGTGCTCAATAGTGTATCCATCGGGTGCATCTCCTCCTGCAATAATCATTCGAATGCCAGAATAGGACATTTGATTTTTTTGAATAAGCTCCTTTACGATATTTTTTATGTCTTCTCTTGTTTGCGGAATCGTTAACCTCATTTTTTCAGCTGAATGAAAAAATCGATCCAAATGATCTTCAATGAACAAAGGTTTATCACCAGCAACTCTTAAAAAATCAAAAATGCCGTAACCGCGTTGTACCAATAAATCGGTAACCGGAACACCCGCCTTTTCAATTATTTGAATTTGATTATTCGCAAAACAGTATATACTCATCCTTTTAATATTTACATAAAACTACAATTTAGTATGCATTCAATTTCAAATAGCATTCACATTTTTCAAATAGTTGGAAATTTAATCATTATGATAAGCTTAACATTTTTTAGAAAATAATAGATGCGATTGCATTAATCTTTAGAGGAACTTTGTTGTCAAATAGATAATAAAATATAATTGTTATGAAAAACAAATCACGTTTGAAAGCAATTTTCATTGCCATGTTATCATTCGTTTTAATTGCGCAACAAAGTATTGCACAAAGAGCAGGAAGGGATCGCGCTGCGTTTAGAGGTAATACTGTTATTGTAAAACCAGTTACCCCTTCTATTAATAATAGAAACATATCTAGATACGGTAATTCAAGGAGACCTATGATTACTAATAGGTTTAATTATCAACCTAGATTCATGCCTTATGGAAAAAGATCAAGATTGCCATTTGCTTATACAAGAATTGCTTATATGGGGCGTCCATTTTATTATACTAATGGATTGTATTACGCTAATTATGGAAATTATTACGGTATAGTGTCTCCTCCATTTGGATTAACCCTAGGTTTATTACCAAGGGGTTATTGGGGATTTAACTTTGGTGGATTTCCTTACTATTATTATAGTGGTGTTTTTTACCGTTCTACCAACGATCAACAATACCAGGTTGTTGAAGCACCAATAGGAGCCGAAGTTCCTAATTTACCAAATGATGCAAAATCAATCATCGTAAATGACCAAAAACTATATGAGTATTTGGGAATCTATTACAAGGAAGTAATTGATTTGAATGGCAATCGCAGATATATTGTTCAAGGTAAGGATGGAGTGCTTAATACAGATAATATGAATGAGGTAAGTGTTGAAAATAATAATTCAGCTACTACTGCAAATAACTATAAACCTAGTATGGGTGATATCGTTTTGCAATTACCAACTCAAACAAAGGTTGTTGTCATCAATGGTAAAAAGTTATTTGTAACACCTGAAAATATTTATTACGAGGAATATATGGATGACAATATATTAAAGTACAAAGTGGTGGGAATGTAGGTTTCAACTATATAGAAAATAAAAAAGGCGATCTAATTAGATCGCCTTTTTTATTAGATGCTACCTATTAATATAATTGGTTAAATAACATTTTATACGTGCTATGTGTTTGACCTCTAAAAGTAATTTCAGGTCCGTATACAAATAATTTTCCTTTTCCGATTTTAGCTTCAAAAGCAGCAACACCATCTTGAAGGTATGCTTGTCCAAACGCCCATCCACTTCTCAATGTTTTATCAGAAGCAAACCAAGCAAGTGGTGTAATATTTCCATTTGCTATCGCATCGGGTTGCACTCTAAATACAGGGCTATTGTTAAAATAAACATCGGCATTGTTTTTCATTCCCCAGTTTGCTTTTACGTTTGGCGCGACTGCTACTTGCAAAATACTTCCTGGAATATAAAATTTTTCACCCGGTAATACACGCTCTTTACCATTATTCATTTCTACAATTGCATTCTTTACCGGTAAGTTTAAATGATAAGCTAAGTTGGCACTTGAACCAATTGTAACAACGCTACCACCTTGTTCCATAAATGCTTTCAATGCAGGAATTGATTTTTCTGCAGTTATTTTTCCAAGCATAGCATGATAGGTTGCTGGAATTTCATCTAGGCTAGGTTCTTTTTCATCATATGGTGATGGAGCGCCTGCAACAACCGCAGGAATTGCGCCATCTACAAATACAATAACATCATATTTGTCTTTTAAATTACCTGCATTAATTTCTTTAGCATAAATTAAATTGAAATCAAAATGATGTTGTTCAAAAATCCACCTTACCCAACCCGAAGGCATTGAACCACCATAGCGATCCCATAATCCAATTTTTAATTTTTCGATTTTTATAGCGTCCGTCGGAACATTATCAACAGTAACTGTTGCAATTCCAGCTTTAGCAATACTTTCTTTTTCTTTAGTTAAATCTGAAACCTCGAAATAAAATCCATTTTTATTTTTATAAACCGTTTTGCCTGCTTTTAATAAATCATTAACCATGACAAAACAATTATTGTCATTTGATTTTATTGCAAAAAATTTATTTGCACTATTAGCGGTAAGGAAAATTGAACTTTTTGGAGATTGAATTTGACCATAAGCAATGGTTTCAAATGGACCATTAAAATCGTCAAGGATTCTATCAAACTCCACACCCATTGTGTATGCCGGGGTCCATCCTGCAGCATCATATGGACGAACAGGTGGGCCGCCTGGATATAAAAAGTCATTTGGATGATCCTGCGGATCAAACATATCTAATACATGTGCTCTAAAAGCTTGATTCGTTCTTACTATATAAGAACCGGCTTCATAGTTTTTTCCGTTAACAACAAAATCACTATTTGCCTTATGCACTTTAATGCCACTTTGAATTAATATATTAACAAATGCAACTGCACTTGAACTTTGATTAGCTGGAATAATATAACCACGTGGATCTCTTAAGTTTGGCGCCTTATATATTTTAGCAAAATTTTGATATGCAATACTGTCTACTTTGATATCTCTTTTCTCCGCCTTTAATTGTTCATTTAACATTTCTACTTTATTCGGCGAAAGTGTCCAATTGTCTTTGTTACCTGATTCAATTGCAGCCTTACCCATTTTATATATATTCAACAACACTTCGTCCTTATACCTTGCAGCATAATTTAAAACGGCATAGTTTAAGGAGATAGAATAATCAATGGAATTTTTGAAATACCATTTTTGTGGTTCAATAGGATAAGTTAAGCCGCTATTTGGAATTAAACGCTGAGGCACTAATGGTATTGTCATTGGTGTAGGGCTTCCTATAATCTCAGTTAATATACCAACAATATTATGATAGTATGCAGTTGTTCTTAAACCTCCATTCCACCATGTTGAATAAACCGATCCACCTTTCATAGTGTAACCAGGTTTTTGTTCTGCATTTAAACGACTGCTCATTGCAGCGCCCATGGCATCTAAACTTGTTATCAATAATGGATTGTAAACATAATTAAATGGATCTCTGTAAGGTGGGCCCGCTACCACTGTTCCTGCTGGACCTGTTTGGTGGTGATTGTACAAAATTTGAGGCATCCACTCAATATATTGTTGACGACTCATATTCTTTGATTCGCTCATGTTCATCATAAAAAAGTCTCGATTGTTATCATGCCCAATATATTTTTGATACAATCTTGGTAATGCATTCGTACTTCTTTTTAAAGTATCAGCATTACGCATATACCAATTTGAAACCAACTCTTGACCATCGGGATTGGCATGTACAAATAAGATAATCGTGTTTTTTAAAATGCGTTTTGTCTCCTCGTCATCTCTTGTTAATACAGTATATATAGTTTGAATTAACTGATGCGCACCTACTACCTCAGTTGCATGCAAGCCACCATCAATCCATACAACCGATTTTCCATCTTTTGCTAATTGTTGCGCTTCCGCATCGGAAAGCGACTCGGCTCTCGCTAATTTTTGAGAAATAGCTTTATACTTTGCAAGTTGCTTGATATTTGCCGGGTCAGACACGATTAACATATATTGATTACGACCCTCTTCGGTTTTTCCAATTACTTGCAGTTTTACTTTGTTTGAACTTGCAGCTAGTTTTTGAAAATACGCTTCTGTTTGAGTAAAGGTGGCTAATTGATAATTTTCTCCAATGCTAAAACCAAAATGCTCTTTTGGACTTGGAATATTTTGTGCTTGAGTTGAAAAAAAGCATGATAAAAACAATATTACAATCACTGATTTAATCTTACGCATATTAAAATATTTTGCTGTAAGTTAAATAAAGCAGGGCATTTTTATTGTTTTTGTAAGCTTTTTTACACCAACGTATAATTATAAAAAATTGATTCTACCATTTTAATTGCATGATCACGTCCCCCATGCTCCATAAATATAAAAATGGAGCTATGAATAAAATGAATAAAAACACATAAGTGACATATTTAAATAAGTAAAAGGGGTTTTTACCCTTTGGTTCCTCTTGCGCATTAATAACAAGCATAAGAAAAATAAAACTTAAAACATTTGAGTATATGCCAAAAAATGATAGAAAAAACTGGTAACCATTATGTAGCGTCTCTTTTGTGTTGATATTTATGACCACTGACAATACCAATGTAAAGGCGACTAATAGAAAAATTTTTTTCCTTTCAAAGGTTTTAAGCTGCATTTGAATTTTTTTCATTTTTTGAATTTTTATTTTTGATTTTGTCGAATGACACATGCTTTGTAACTATACACACAGGCTTCTTGTGATTTCATGAAAATATTAACTGCTTGAACAAATCCGCCTACACCACCAATGATACCACCCCCAGTTCCTACAGCTATTGTACCTAAAAGTGGAATGAAAGAACCATATAATGCACCTATACTTCCACCCGCAGCTCCCATGGCAACACCTAAAGTCAAAAAATTTAGCCTATACGCAGATGCTGCTTCTGTTAAACATGATTTATAATCATAACAGCAGGCATCTATACAAGTCGACGAGCCACCATTTAGTGCTTCTAATTCCTCATTTTGAACAAGGTTCCAATAATGAAATTCAAATAATATTTCATCGACCTTTTCATTCCATAACCCATTGGTTCTTTTTAAACTTGCCTCATCTAATTTTTCAATTTTATCTTTAACATATTGTCTTCTAGCTTTTTCTATTTGGCGTGCTTGCTCCGAGGTTGGTATTTGATTGGGAGCAAAATGTAATTTCCGAAATTGAATAGCAGTTTTTGAAATTTCATCGGATGCATTTACTAAATCCAAATACGTATCAAAATGATAAAGTTTTGTAATTTCTTGTTGGGCAAAAGTATTATTAGGATTTTTATACAGGGCGTTTAACAAAGAAGTGCTTCGTTCCTGAATCTGCGATTTAGATCTTTTATCGTTATATATAGTTTGTATATACAAAGGATCGAATCTTACCATTGAATTATTAAATGCTACAAATGTTTCATCATTTACAATTTCACTTGGTAATGCTTTGCCTGGTGATGGCACCATCATATCGCCAGACTTGGTACATGCTACAAAAAATAAGATTAAAAAAATGGGAAAGAACTTTTGAAGTAAATTTAATTTTTTCATGATGAGATTATTTTAAACCACATTTAATTACATGGTCGATAACCTCAAAATAAAAAATCAGCGTATTACTTTATAGCGTAAAACTACGCTGTTATTATAATACAACGTATTAAATATTAAATAGCAAATATGCTAAGAATCAATGCTAGATTAGCGCTTAGGATTTAGCTTTTATGCATAGTCGTTCAAGTCATCCTCGTCAAAATTCATGGAACCTAAATTCATCATACTTCCCATTAAGTCTTTGAATTCAATTTTTCCATCAATCATTTTTTTGCTAATAAGCGAATAGGATGATAAACCATGTAATACAAATTCCATTAATAAAGCTGCTTGTTTTTCATTTGCTTGCGGAAAATGTTTTTTAACAATACCGAACAAGCCATCCACTTTATATAAAGCAACAACTTTATCCTCATCCTTCATATCTAATAATAAATCCAAATGATTACCAGCATCAAACCATTTTGTGATTAATGCATATGGATTTTCTGGTTGTTTTTGAACTGCTCCGTCGGGTGATTTTTTTACGGGCTTTTTCTTTTTTATTTCATCCGGATTCGGGAAATAAGAAATGAAAATGGTGCGTATTGATTTATTCAATAAGTTCAGCGCCACTTCATATGGACCCTCTTGCTCCCCTTCATATACCAATTCAATTTTTCCAGTGATGGCGGGAATAATACCCGACAAATCACTGATCCAAATTTGTGTTTGCTTTTCATTGTGAATAATAGCTCGTCGCTCAGCACTACTCACTGCTGCTTCGTAAGCTGCAATCGTTAAACGCGCACTTACGCCACTTTTTTTGTCAACAAATTCATTGGTTCTTGCTTCAAAAGACACTTGTTCAATTAAACGCTTCACCAAATCACTTACTTCTACTTTTTCTTTTTGAGAAGGTAAAATATTCGCCTCTTGTTCTGTAATGGCGAGTGATGTTTCGATGCTCTTTGGATAATGCGTTAAAATTTGACTTTCAATTCTATCCTTTAATGGCGTAACAATACTTCCTCTATTGGTATAATCTTCAGGATTTGCTGTAAACACAAATAAAATATCAAGCGGCATACGTAATTTAAATCCACGTATTTGAATATCTCCTTCTTGTAAAATATTAAACAATGAAACCTGAATTCTTGCTTGTAAATCCGGTAATTCATTGATTACAAAAATTCCACGATTACTTCTAGGTATAATACCATAGTGAATTACTTTTTCGTCAGCAAAACTCAATTTTAAATTAGCTGCCTTAATAGGGTCAATATCTCCAATCAAATCGGACACACTAACATCGGGTGTAGCCAACTTCTCACCATATCTAGCGCTTTTATGTACCCAATGTATTGGTGTATTATCGCCATGCTCTGCAATTAAATCCACTGCAAATCTGCTTAAAGGCTGCAATGGGTCATCATTCACTTCACTTCCTGCAACGGTTGGTATGTATTCATCCAATAGATCCACCATTTGTCGCGCCATTCTTGTTTTTGCTTGGCCTCTTAAACCTAAAAACAAAATATTATGTCGACTTAATAATGCTCTTTCTACATCAGGAATCACCGTATCCTCATATCCTAATATGCCTTCAAATGCATTTTCTTTATTTTGAATGCTCGCAATTAAATTGTCACGCACTTCATCCTTAATGGACTTGGGTTGATAACCCGACTTTTTTAAATCTCCTAATGTTAGGATTTTAGATATATCTATTTTCTTACTCATAATTAATACACTGTTTTTCTTTTTCCACTTTCAAAATCATTAAATATAAAACTACCTAAATTGTCAAGTGAAGCAAAATAGGCTTTCCCATTATTCATTTCTGTAAACTCTTCTACAAATTTTTGCAAGTAGGGATCAGAAGCAATCATAAAAGTAGTAATAGGTATCTTTAATTTCTTGCATTGTCCTGCCAAATTAATACAACGGTTTACCACTTTTCGATCTAAACCAAAACTATTTTTATAATACTTGCCGCCTATTTTTAAACAGGTTGGTTTGCCATCGGTGATCATAAATATTTGCTTGTTCGCTGTTTTGCGTTTACGCAATATATCCATAGCCAACTCAAGCCCAGCAACGGTATTGGTATGATAAGGACCTACTTGTAAATAAGGAAGGTCTTTAATTTCTACCTGCCAAGCATCGTTTCCAAATACGACAATATCAATCGTGTCTTTTGGATATTTTTTAGTGATGAGTTCACACAAGGCCATTGCTACTTTTTTTGCTGGCGTAATTCTATCCTCACCATACAAAATCATAGAATGTGAAATGTCAATCATCAACACGGTTGAGGTTTGTGTTTTAAAATCCGCTTCTCTAATCACTAAATCGTCCTCGTGCATAGAAAAGGCATCGACACCTCTATTAATTTGTGCATTTTTGATGCTCTCCGTAAAATCTATTTGTTCCATTAAGTCACCAAACTGAAAAGAACGGGTGTCCGAATTTATGTCACCCGATGGCCCCGCCTTGGTTGTACTGTGATTTCCTTGTTTTGCTTTCTTTAATTTTCCGAAAATTTCTTCAAGGCTTTTTTGGCGAATCGTTTGCTCGGTTTTAGCCGTGATCGCAAATTTACCATCTTGTGGATTTTCTTTTAAATAACCATTTTGCTTTAAATCCTCGATGAAATCACCAACTCCATAATTATCGTCAGTGAATTTATGGGTGCGATCTAATTGATTCATCCAATCTAACGCTTCACTAGCATCCCCACTTGTATAATTAAGTAACTGCGTAAAAATGTCCAGCATTTGCTCGAATTTGGACTTGGAATTTTCGCCAGGAATAAAGTTTACAAAACGGTGACCTATCATAGTTACGCAATTTAACAAATAGTATGCAAGAAGGTTTAAAGAATATGAAGAACCAAGAAGCTTATTCCTTAAATAATAAAGATTTTGAACATCCTATATTTTATATTTATTAATTTGAGCTATCAATGAACCACAAAAGCGAGATTTTGAAAAAACTACTATTATCCTTTGTCATTATATGTAACGGTTTAATTGTTTTTGGACAAAACGAGGATTCACTTTTTGTGATCAAGCATATTATTAGAGACTTGAATGATAAAACACAAAATGTTGGTAATGTGAAGCAATTGGTTTGTAGTTATCAAAATGTGGATTTAAATCAACCACCTATGGTTGTTGGTCTAGAAAGAAAAAGAGGAAAATGGAGTATTGCGATTGGACCCATCAAATCAAGCATTGGTCGTAATGGATTTGCGCTAGCTGAAAATAAAATCGAAGGAGATGGTAAAACACCAACCGGCTTATACGATTTGGGGCAATTATATAGCTACGAGTACAATGTAGATACAAAATTACCTTTTCAACAAGTAGATTCCTTAGATAAATGGATTGACGATTCAAACTCAAACGATTATAATAAATATGTTCGCGGAGAGACAGCTGCGAAATCATTTGAGTATTTAAAACTTAGAACTATTGACTATAAATATTGCATGGTTATTGAATATAACACGCAACCTATTGTTAAAGGCAAGGGTAGTGCTATTTTTTTTCATGTAGCAAATGAAAAATATGCTCCAACAGCAGGATGCATTGCTATTGCAGAAAAAGAGATGGTTCAATTTTTAAATTGGTTTAAGCCCAATAAGAAAAAAGCAATGCTTGTAATTGGCGGATTAAGCACTCAAAATTAAACAGACAGTACAAAATATTAAACATCATTTTTTAACTAAATTCAAGTTGTAAATTTTTTCTATGAAAAAGCTAATAAAGTTGAGCATTGCAATATTATTATTCGCACAAACAAGTGTTGCACAAACAAGTAAACCCCTAACGTCAAATCAAATTGATTCCTTAACCGAATTGGTTTTAAAAACTTTTAATGTACCTGGTATTGCGGTGGGTGTAGTAAAAGATGGGAAATTAATTCACGCAAAGGGTTATGGAGTTGCCAATATTAATACAGGAAAAAAAGTAGATGAAAATACATTGTTTGGGGTAGCATCAAATAGTAAAGCCTTGACTGCGGCCGCTTTAGGCATATTGGTAGATGAGGGAAAAATAAAATGGGATGATAAGGTTACCGACTATGTACCTGAATTTAAAATGTATGACCCATATGTAACCGATGCTTTTACCATTCGTGATTTATTGACGCATCGCAGTGGTTTGGGATTAGGCGCAGGCGATTTAATGATGTTTCCTGATGGAAGCGATTTTACAAAAAAAGACATCATTCATAATTTAAGATATTTAAAACCCGTTTCGGCATTTAGAACAAAGTATGATTATGATAACAATTTATACATTGTTGCGGGTGAAGTTGTAGTTAAAGCTAGTGGAGTGAGTTGGGAGGATTTTGTAGAAAAAAGAATTATGCAGCCATTGGGTATGAATGCTAGTGCTGCTTCTTTAAATAGAATAAAAGATAGAACCAACGCTATTCGACCACACGCTCCGGTAGATGGAAAATTACAAGTTTTAGATATTGATTGGAGTGAAAGTGCGAATGCAGCTGGTGGCATTTGGAGTAATGTGACCGATTGGAGTAAATGGGTGATTGCACAAATGAATCATGGTAAATATGGTCCTGAATTAAAACAGAAAATATTTAGTGATGAAGTGCATGAAGAAACATGGAGTGCGCAAACTATTATTAATGCAAAAGCGTCAGCTCCTTATAACACCCACTTTTCGGCTTATGGATTAGGATGGTTTTTGAGTGATGTAAAGGGTTATAAACAAGTAACACATACAGGCGGATTGGCTGGTATTGTAACACAGGTAGTCATGTTCCCTGAATTAAACCTAGGTATTATTGTTTTTACCAATCAACAATCTGGTGCAGCGTTTAATGCAATAAGCTATACAATTAAAGACAGTTATTTAGGTATAAGCGGTTACAATTGGGTGAAGGTGATGCACGAACGTGTTGAAAAAGGAGAAGCCGAAGCAATAAAGATAAATGAAGAAGTAGAAAAAAATATTAAAGCATCGCAAGCAAAAGCAAGTGGTGGATTTGATATCACCCCTTATATTGGGACCTATAGAGATACTTGGTTTGGCGATATTGAAATAAGCAATAACAATGGAAAAGCTTGGATAGCTAGTAAACGATCTCCTAAATTAAATGGAATATTATATCCATACAAGGGTAATACCTTAATTGTACGTTGGACCGATCGCACTATGGATGCTGATGCATTTGCTATGTTTACAACAGACATGGACGGAAAGCCATCGGGCATGACCATGAAAGCTATTTCTCCTTTAACTGATTTTAGTTTTGATTTTCAAGACTTGGATTTAAAAAGAGTAAAATAGATTTTTATATAAGGGAATATTTATTTTGATTATCTTTCAAAAAATAAAAACAAATTATGCAAGAACAAAATTATAAAAACCATGCACAAATGGTACCAGGATTTCATTATGTAACATTTACTTTAATGTTTGCCTTATTAGGCGGATCCATCAATTATATGATTAAAGCAACACCAGAAAATAAATACCTGGCTTCATTAGTAGTTCTTATTTCATTTATTTTTGTTTTGATTGCATGGTACGCAAGAGCTTTCGCCTTAAAAGCACAGGACCGCGCCATTAGAGCAGAAGAAGCTTTACGCTACTATATTATGACGGGTAAGTCTTTTCCAGCTGAATTAAAAATATCACAAATTATCGCTTGTCGTTTTGCAAGTGACGCAGAATATTTGGCTTTAGTAGATCGTGCAATAAAAGAAAACTTATCTAATAAAGAAATTAAAATGGCTATTCAAAATTGGAAAGCCGATTATCACAGAGTTTAACTGTATTTAATTTTCTTGTAAAAAGAATTTTAAGAAAAAAAATTGAGCCCTGCATCAACATGCGGGGCTTTTACATTTTAATAACCGCCTTAACGTATACCTTATCTTCGTTTTGCATTCTAATATAATAGACTCCAGGCGTTAGTCCAGTACCATATAACATATAACTATTCATACCTGCATAATTATAGTTTGCTTCCACTAATAATTTAATGACCGATCCCGAACCATCTAATAATTGTAATATAGTATGTCCCCCTTTTGTTTTAAACTCAATTTTTGTGTGACTTGAAAAAGGATTTGGATATATATAAATAAGCGCCTCTTTTGCAAATGTTGAATCAGGATTATTAACACTACAAACACTTGCATTAATGAAGGGAAGAATCGGATAAGTTTTTGATAACACTTCTGTTTGTCCTGTTTCATTTACACAAAACCAATTTTGTAAAATCGTATTGTAAACGGTTCTGAAATCATACTGATAAGGAATATTATCATTTACAGTTACACTTGCTGGAATACTTGGATTGTTTCCAAAAACTCCACCCCTAACATTTTTACCAAATAAAAATAAAGGAGCAGCCGAACCATGATCAGTTCCTCCACTTGCATTGGATTGAATGCGCCTTCCAAATTCTGAATAAGTCATCCCAATGACGCGATCCTCAATTTCCAATCCACTTAAATCCGACTGAAACGCAGCAACTGCATCGGAAAGTACTTTTAATAAATTAGCATGTGTTCCCGTGGTCGTGTCTGTTGCAACAACCTGACTTGCATGTGTATCAAATCCTCCGTAGCTAACCATATATACCTTGGTCTGTAATCCACCTTTGATTAAACGAGCAACAATTTTTAATTGTGATGCTAAATAATTATTTGGATAGGTAACCTGTTGTTTTACACTATCAGAAGCAGCCTTAATGCGAGCTGTATACAAATTGGTTTGTTTGGCAACACCTCTTAAAAAGCTTAATTCATAACCCGCATTGGTATTTGAAACAGATGCATTTGATCCATCAATTAAATTATAAAAGGAGCCTGGATCAGAAACACTAAGCGCCATGTTTACAGCTGGACCTTGACAGGTAAGAGAAGCTAAAGAACCAATTTGTATTGCCAATGGGTCGGGTTTTTCCTTGGTTGGATAATTATCAGGATAACCCGGGTTTTCATAATTTAAAAACCTGCCCGCCCAACCCGTATTTAAATATTCATCGCTATCCGAACCTGACATCCATATATCGGTAGCTCTAAAATGAGAATAGCTAGGCTTTGGGTATCCCACCGACTGCACGATATTAAGCTTGCCGTCAGAAAATAAATTTTGCATCGAAGTCATTGCCGGATGAATTCCGGTTGCGTCGTGTCCTGTTAATTTAAGTACTTTTTTTTCGGGTATGGCAATATTGGATCTTGCATTATTATAATTACTATACTCACTTAGTGGTATGACCGTATTTAAGCCATCATTTCCTCCATTTAATTGAATAATTACAAGCACCCTATCATTTGTTGAGGTTGCTAGTAATTCCGAATCCAATAATGGATGGTCTTGTAATATATGAATGGGGTTGCCTCCAATCATAGTGGGTGCCATTAAAGCCAAACTATTTCTTATAAAATTTCTTCTTTCCATTTTATTGTAATTGATAGTCTGGTAAATTCATAATATACTTCAATAAAGATTTAAGCCTATTATTGACAATATTAAAATTTATGACAGTGGGATTTGCTAAATATATATTCCATGCATCCGTCCAGTAATAATCACTGGCTTGTCCAGTTAATAAAAGTTGAACTTTTAAATTTGTTTTTAAACTAGCATCTATATCAGTAGACACTAAAAAAGAAAATAGATCATCAATTAAAATATTGGGATCCGATGGCTTTGATGAAATTGTTTTTACAAATTGAACTGTGTTAATGATAATTTTTTTACCATTTTTTGTATAACCTGATTCAACCATTAAATCTGTGAACTTATTTCGTTTTGGTAATGTGTCGGCATTGATCCATAGTTCGTTATAATCTGGTGCTTGATAAAAGGCTGGCCATCCTGCAACATTGGGTGGGTCGGCGGGTGTTTGTCCCATTATAATTAATTGATTTACCATATTATTATACAAGGAATAAGCATCCACGCAATCGGTTAAGGCATCTGGAAAAGCAATTTCAAATTGTCTTAAAAATCCAACAACATGATCAACAGGACTTTTTATTTGACAACCAATATATAATTTATCATAAAAATGTTCACTTTGTAATAGTGCTTTTAATACGGGTTTGATTTCATAATTATTGGCAATAAAAATATTGGCTAATGGTCCAATAATATTGGCTTCAACATTTGCATCAACATAGTAATAAACAAAATAGCGATATAGTTTTCGACAAATAAATTTTGCAACATCCGTGTTTTGAAAAATCATATTCAACAACTCGTCTGTTTCTAAAGCGCCGTTGGCGCCTGTTTTTCCCGTAATGACCGTGTTTTTAAAATAAGCTGAAAATGTTTTGTTACCTGTATCGTGACGAGTACTATCAAATACGGGATTAAATTTTGCATCAATTTTCCAACCCGTTAATGCTCTTGCAGCATTTTTTACATCATCCTCACTATACTTAGCACCACCGTCTTTACCAACCGTAAATAGCTCTTGTAATTCACGCGCATAGTTTTCATCGGGTGCGATTTTTGTACTTAAATACCCATTCAAATACCTGAGCATACCAGGATCGGTGGTGATGGCTCTAACCATTTGTTTAAAATTTCCAACACAATTATTTCTTAATACCTGATGATGCTGATAAGTCATCGTTGCATACGCAATGACGTCAGATTCTGTTCCAAAATGATTACTCCAAAATAAGGTCAATTTTTCCCTTATATTTTTTTCCTGACCTACCCAATTACTTAATAACCATTTTCTATAAGTTGTAGTTCGATAACTATTTATCGTTCCATCCGCTGTAATATCATTAATCCAAGTTTCACCAGTTAAGACATTGGGATCTGTAAACGAAGCAGTGGTATAATCATTTAAAGGTGGAGGGATAGTGGTATTAACATTTAATAATTCATCAACCGACGCCACCATTCCCTTTGCATTGAAATAATTAATTTCGGAAGCCTTTGCACCAAATAAGGTTCTATTCAATAAGTGCTTTGTATGAATTGGCAACCAAGGTCCAGTATAGGTGTTTAAACCTAATGTACTTGATTGGGGGGCTAGAGGCATAATGCTTAGTATTGATACTAAATTTACTATAAAAATTCATAAAGAAAATGAGCGCGGTATTATTTAGTGATTTTAAAATATTAATTAATTTGTATATAAATAGCTGAAACATCCTATTTTTTGAGCTAAATAATTTAACTTCATACACAAAGATTTTTACTATGATTCAAAATATCACCATTGGCATTTGGATTTTAAGCGCCATTTATTGCTTATACAAACTTTACAAACGTTCAAAAATGTCATCTTATGATGGTGTCATTGGATACTCACCGGGTTTAGAGGTGTTAATGGTTATAATGATTGGACCAGTTCTTGCTATTATTGATATATCACTTACTTGGATAAGAATATACAAAGAAGCAGAAGAGGCAAGAAGAAGAGCGGGGGAAAAAGAAATTAAATAGACTTATCTTTTAATTTGAACTGAATTTAATTACAAATATCCCCGTATTAGAAATATCGCCGGGCTGTAGTTGTGATAAATCAACAAATACATTTTTCCCTTTTTGTTTCCATTTAATTTTTGTTTGGGAGCCCAATATCGTTGATTCGATATTTGCAGGAAGTTGAACATTCTTAATTGTTATACTCTTTTTATAAGAAGGTAGTATGCAATAAAAGTCATTACCTTTTTTTGTAAAAAACGATTCTATATAAGCGCTATCTCTTTTTGGCACTACCAAATCGGCTACCCTATAATCGGACATAAAGCTTGCACCTTTTTTATTTGGCATAATACCATCACTCCATTGCGAAGATTGTGTCCATGCGGTTGTACCATAAATAGCTTCGCCATTTATGTTTAACCAGTCACCCATATCGGTTAATCGTTGTTGCATAATCACAGGAATGTTTCCATCGGCATCGGGACCAATATCTAATAAAAAGTTGCCGCCTCTAGAAACCAAATCACACAACATTAGTATTAACTCATAACTAGATTTATAATCTTTTAATTGTTCATTTCTATTATAGCCATAAGACAATCCAACACCCTGGCTTTCTTCCCACACAATACTTGCATCCATTCCACTTCCATATTCAGAAGTAGTATACATCGCACCATGATTTTTTTCTCTAGTATTATTGCCCCATCTATCATTTACAACAACCTGATCCTTTACAGGCGATTCATTAAATAACCAAGCTAAAATTTTTGGACTTTGCCAAGCAGTATCTGATAAATCCCACTCTCCGTCAGAAAAAATAATGGATGGTTTATATTTAGTAACCAAGTCTTTAAATTGGGGAATCATATGTTTTTCTACATATGCCTTTTTATCATGCAACCACATTGGATTAAACCATTCGTATAGTGAATAGTAATATCCCATTTTGAGCCCTGCATTTCTAACCGAATTTGTAAGGTCGCCTAATAAATCACGATGAGGTGTTCCTGTTACCGAATTCCAAGGTCTATTCCAATTCTTATCTGCTTCTTGACTATTCCATAAGCTATACCCATCATGATGTTTTGAAGTTAGCACTACATATTTTGCTCCCGATTTTTTAAATAAGTCAGCCCATTGATCGGGTTCGAACATCTCCGCTTTAAACATGGGTTCAAATTGAGTATACGCAAAACTGCTACCGTAGTTTTTATCGTGAAAGGCAGTAAAATCTTTTTGTTTTTCATATAGTCTATGCCAATACCATTCAGCATAACTATATCCATTATTTCGAATCGCTGGGGCATAGGCAGGAACAGAATAAACACCCCAATGAATAAATATTCCAAATTTATCCTGATTAAACCAAGTTGGAATTTTTCTAGTATTTAAGGATTCCCAATTCGCATCAAACTTTTGAGCTTTAACTGTAGTAGTAAGCGCGATGCTTAATAGCAACAAAAAGAAAAACGATTTTTTCATAAATAATAAATTATAAAATTACCAACATAATTAATGTCAAATTATATTCATTAAATTTACTGAACACTTTAGTATGAAACCCATTTTTGCTTTACTATTTTTAATATGTGCAAACTACACTTACAGTCAATCAATGAAAATAAATCTATGGCCCGATGGAAACATTCCATTAAGTATTAATAACAACTTACAGGAGCAGGTAGAAAGCACTGACATGGTAAGAATTGGTAAGGTACAGGTTCCACAAATTGAAGTTTATTTACCCAATAAAAGAAGTGCCACGGGACAGGCTGTAATTATTTGCCCTGGTGGGGGATATACAATATTAGCATATGATTGGGAGGGAACAGATATTGCGAAACTCTTAAATGCAAAAGGAATTGCCGCATTTGTTTTAAAATATCGTTTACCTGATCCTATTTCAAGTACAACACCCGACAAGGTTCCTTTAATGGATGCCAAGCAAGCCATGCGTATTGTTCGCGCGCGCGCGGCGGAATGGAATGTTAGTCCTAATAAAATTGGCATCATGGGATTCTCTGCTGGTGGACACTTAGCATCAACCCTTTCTACTCATTTTGATGGAGACACAAGACCCAATTTTAGCATTTTAATTTATCCGGTAATATCCATGGATAAAAACATTACCCATATGGGGTCTAGAAATAATTTAATTGGAAAAAATCCTGCCGATGCAATGATAAAATTATATTCAAATGAATTACAAGTTACAGCAAATACACCTCCCACTTTTTTAATACATGCAACAGACGACGATGCGGTTCCTGTTGAAAATAGTTTATTGTATTACCAGGCACTTAAAAATAATAAAGTGCCAACCGAAATGCATATTTATCCTACGGGAGGACACGGATTTGGACTTGCAAATGGAAATAAATCACTTGAAAGTTGGTCTAATTTATTAATTGAATGGATGAAGGGGTTAAATAAATAAACTCCAATTATTTTTATATAAATACGAAATGAAATCACACCAATACAAAATATACTTTTTCTTTTTGCTATTATTATTTTTTAGCAAAACGCAGGGGCAAACATTAGATTCGGTTTTAAATATTTATGACGAACAATACCCTCATGAAAAAATTCATGTGCATTTTGATAGAACCATTTATAATGCCGGTGAGACAATATTTTTTAAGCTGTATTTATTAACAGGAATTGAGTGGTCCAACTTAAGTAAAAATGTTTATGTTGATTTTTATGATGATAATGGCAAATTTTTAAAAGAAACGGTAGCTCCACTTTTTCAATCATCATCCAAAGGAAGTTTTGATATACCACAAGATTTTAGCGGAGATTTTATTCACGTAAAAGCCTTTACACGATGGATGTTAAATGATGACAGCGTTTTTATATATGAAAGGAATATTCCTATTAATATTGGTAAAGCTGCTAAACAAAAAATTGTAACGAATAAAACAACAAGGGTAGATGTTTTTCCTGAAGGAGGCGTTTTGGTAAATGATTTAAAAAGCAAAGTGGCATTTAAAGCGACCAACGCTTTTGGTGTACCTGTTTTTATCAAGGGGCTCTTAATGAACAACAAAAATAAAGTACTTGATACTTTAAGGGTATTGCATGATGGAATGGGTTCGTTTAAATTAAAACCCGTTGCTGGTGAAAGCTATCAATTAAATTGGACAGATGAAAATGGCCAAAAAGGTATAACTAATATTGCAGCAGCCATAGAGTCGGGTGTGATCATGAATGTTAGCATGGATATTGATAAAGCCAATGTAATTGTAGAAAGAAACATGGTGGTGCCAGATAATTTCAAAAAAATGAAATTACTTGTTCATCAAAATCAACACCTAATTTATACCGTTGAATTTAAAGGGGAAGAGCGATTAGCACAAAAGGCAAGTTTACCCATTGATGAATTTCCTACTGGCGTAGTTCAGTTTTCATTGTTTACAAACGACTGGCTACCTATTGCAGAAAGAGTTGTTTTGGTTAACAATAGATTACATGAATTTAATGCGCAGGTTAATATACAAATTTCAAATTTAAATAAGCGAGGCAAAAATGTTATTGAATTATATGTAAAAGACACGACCATGGCAAATATGTCTATGTCTATTACAGATGCATCAGTTGTTTTACCAGAGCAACAAAATATTTATTCTGATTTTTTATTGAGCAATGACATTAGGGGTAAAGTATACAATCCAGCTTATTATTTTTCAAGTGATGCGGATAGCGTTGCTTCACATTTAGATTTAGTAATGTTAACGAATGGTTGGCGAAAATTTGATTGGGAAAAAATTAAAAAGGGAATTTTACCAACGCAAGTTTACCCTATAGAAACGGATCGTATGAAAGTAGGTGGTAAGGTTTATAGTAGCGCCGCATCAAAGATTAGTGATGGATTGCTATTAAACTTAATTATTCTTGGTAAAGATAGCAGCAAAAAAATGTTGTTTTTACCTGTAGGAAAAGAGGGTGGTTTTGAAGATAATACGGCGTTCTTTAATGACACTTCAAAAATTTATTATTCCATAAATGGAAAGCCAAAAAACAGCTCCTTTGTGGTGCGTTTTGAAAATGGTTTATTAAATCCAAATTTTTCAAAATTAAATTTAGATGCCGATCGGTTTAATAATACTTGGAGCGATAGTCTTGCTAAACTGAAGCTAAATGCCATTTTATTAGAACAAGAAAGACAAAAAAAATATTTAGCTTCCCTAACATTAAGTGAAGTAGTAGTTAGATCAAAAACAAAATCACCTGTACAAATTTTGGATGAAAAATATACCTCGGGGTTATTTGCTGGTGGTGATGCCATTTCTTTTGATTTATCTGCTGATGCAAATGTGATTGGATCTATTGACATATTAACCTATTTACAAGCCAAGGTTCCAGGTTTAACCATTACAACGGGTGGATCTCAACCTTCAGCCACTTGGCGCGGCGCTAATACTGATTTCTTTTTAAATGAATTCAACACCAGTATTGATCAAGTAAGAAATATAACCATTACAGATATCGCCTACATAAAAGCTTTAAGACCTCCCTTTTTTGGATCGGCTGGAGGAGGAAGTGGTGGTGCGATAGCAATATATACAAAACGCGGGGGTAATAATAAGGGTGGCAATGACAATAAAAAAGGAATGGAATATGCGGTGCTTGGGGGCTATTCAGTTTTTAAAGAATTTTTTAATCCTAACTACGATAAGCAATCTGAAAATTTTGAAGTTGATAATCGTGCAACACTTTATTGGAATCCATATTTATTGACAAATAGAAAAAGTTCAAGAGTGAGAATTGAGTTTTTCAATAATGATATTAGTAAAAGATTACAAATTGTCCTTGAGGGTATTAATGCAAATGGAAGACTAGCTAGAGTAGTCAAGTATATTGAATAAAAAATGGTTGAAGGGTATAAAAAAACCCCCAACTTTCGTTGAGGGTTTGTGGCACCACCCGGGCTCGAACCGGGGACACAAGGATTTTCAGTCCTTTGCTCTACCAACTGAGCTACAGCGCCATCGGATTATTTATCCATCCAGTAATATTGCTATTACCGGGCAGCAAATATAGGCCAGCCCGCCTTAAATAGCAAAAAAATAGCATTCTTTATTGAAAATCATTGCTAGGCGGTGGTCGCTACTATATAAAACGAGGCTATAATTAATGCGATACCCACCCATTGTTTCAAACTTAGTCTTTCTTTAAAAAACATGAATCCCAACAAAACTGACAATAATTGAGAGCTAATAATTAAAATATTTATAACCATTATTGGCAAGTACTGGTAGGAAATATTAATTGCAAGTCCTCCGGATACTAATAAAATTCCCTGCACAATATAGGTTTGAATATGTACTGACTTAGTATAGGTGAATATTTGCTTAGCAAGTCCGTCCCTAAATATTAATACCAATCCAAATAACATAGCGGTAGTTTCAATAATTAAACTAAAGCCCAGAGGTCCCCACCACTGAATAGGATAAGTATATAATGCATAGGAGCTACCCCAAAAAAAACTTGAAGCCAAACCATACACAATTCCTTTTCTTACTAGCGAGGCGTCACTTGTTTGAGATCCTTGTAAAAATAAAAATAGAAGCCCTGCTGTTGATAAAATAAAAGCATATAAATATTGGGTTTTCCATATTTCTCCCACCACAAAAACGGCAGTTAAAATAGTAAACACCTTTAATGAAGACACAGGCACGACAACACTTACAGCGGCTTTTTGAATACCACGTAAAAAAAACATTAATCCAAAAATATTAAATACACTAAGTGCGATGGATAATAAAAACTGTTTATCAATCGCCAAATCACGCACTATCCAATACTTAAAAAATGCTGTGTGCCTAAAGCCAAAATATAAAATAGCAAAAGTTGCCGATGCAAAAATGCCACGATAAAACATGCCTATTTGATAAGGAATGGTTTGCGTTACTTTTTTCCAATAAGCATTACTAATTGCAAAACAAAACGCTCCAATTAAAACAAATAGTATTCCCATATATTACTTATAATAATATTATAAATGTTGAAGTATACAATCTATCATTTTACGTAAAAAGAAAGAGCGCGATACCGCGCTCTTATAACATTTTAGTATTCACAATTGTTCGGTGTTCTTGCAAATGCAATCACGTCTCTAATATTAGTCATACCTGTTACAAATTGCACCATGCGCTCAAAACCTAAGCCGAAACCAGCGTGTGGAACGCTTCCAAATCGACGCGTATCTAAATAGTAACTCATTTCTTCTAAAGGAATATGCATAGCGCGCATTCTCTCTTCTAATTTTTCTAAGCGCTCTTCCCTTTGCGATCCGCCCACAATTTCACCAATACCTGGGGCCAATATATCCATAGCGGCAACGGTTTCTTTTCCTGGCTCACAACCATCATTCATACGCATATAAAACGCCTTGATTGCTGCAGGATATCCTGTGACAATTACAGGCTTTTTAAAATGTTGCTCCACCAAATATCTTTCATGCTCACTTTGTAAATCAATTCCCCACTTCACATCATATTGGAATTTCTTTTTCTTATAGTGATTACTATTTAATAAAATATCAATAGCTTCCGAATAAGTGATTCGTTCAAATCCGTTTTCTAAAACAAATTTTAATTTCTCTATTAATCCTAAGCCACTTCTTTTTTCGGTAGGCAATTGTTTTTCTTCTTCCGCTAAACGACCATCTAAAAATTGTAAATCATCGGCATTGTTTTGCATAACATATGCAATCAAATGTTTAATAAAATCTTCCGCTAAATTCATATTATCTTCCAAATCATTAAACGCCACTTCGGGTTCTATCATCCAAAATTCTGCTAAGTGTCTTGTTGTATTTGAATTCTCGGCACGGAAGGTTGGACCAAAAGTATAAATGTCTGAAAACGCCATTGCGCCTAACTCTCCTTCCAATTGACCACTTACTGTTAAGTTGGTACTCTTGCCAAAAAAATCTTGTGTAAAATCAATTTCACCTGCTTCATTTTTTGGAGCACCCTCTAAAGGAAGCGTCGTTACACGAAACATTTCACCAGCACCCTCGGCATCACTGCTTGTAATAATAGGCGTATGTAAATATAAAAAGCCTCGCTCATTAAAAAATTGGTGCACCGCAAATGCTAAAGAGTGACGGATGCGAAAAACGGAACCAAATGTGTTGGTTCTAAAACGCAAATGGGCCTTTTCTCTTAAAAATTCCAATGAATGTTTTTTAGGTTGCAAGGGATATTTTTCAGCATCACTATCTCCTAAAATTTCAATACTAGTTGCTTTAACCTCTACTGACTGTCCCTTTCCCTGGCTCTCCACAACCACCCCTTTAACTTTTAAAGATGCGCCAGTTGTGATACGCTTTAATAATGCATCCTCAAATTCACCTAAACTTGCAACAACTTGAACATTATTATTGGTACTTCCATCATTCAATGCTATAAACTGATTGTTACGAAAAGTTCGCACCCAACCCATTACCACTACTTCGGAACCCACTGCACTTGCAGCGTCATTGCCCATGAGCAATTGTTTAATTTTTACTCTTTGATTGAACATATTACTTGTTTGTACTATTTGGAGAACAAAGATAACCTATAAAAAATTGTTTTTTTATTGAAAAAGGGCTTAACATTGCAATAGGAAGTAGCGAAGATCATTTTATTTATTTCGCTCATCAAACTAAGAGGTCCTCCAATCTGGACCAATATTTCAAAACAAGATGTTCAAAAGCCCCAGAACTTGATTCGATTTTTTAATAAATTATAAGATTTACAGTGCAAGAAAAAGACGACAAACCAAAAAGAGGTCGCAAGCCCGTTGCTGCGCCAACCACAAAGTCCCCAAAAGCCGAGAAAACCAGTCCAACAAAGGAAGAGGCCGCTGTTCCAGCGAGAGCTAGAAAACCTATTGCTAAAAAAACTGCTGTAAACGAAACTGAAAACCCTAGTCAAAGCATTGACGATAAGGCTTCTCAAATCGCAGCACAATTATTTGGAGACGAAAGTGCGGCAAGTGCACCTGCACCTGTTGCAACAACACCAAGCCCAGAAAATCAACAAGAAGGCACAGATCCACAAACAGGTCAACCTACAAATCAAAATAATGGCCCTCAACAACATAATGATAATAGGGGTCATAGGGGTCCAGGCCAAGGTCAACATCAAAATCAGCGTTTTCAACAACCTAAAAAAGAGCCTGCTTTTAATATTGAATTCGATGGCGCCATTCCTTCCGAAGGCGTTTTAGAAATGATGCCAGATGGATATGGCTTTTTAAGAAGTTCAGATTATAACTATTTATCATCTCCCGATGACGTTTATGTTTCTCCTTCCCAAATAAAATTATTTGGTTTAAAAACGGGTGATACGGTGCAAGGTTCGGTACGTCCTCCAAAAGAGGGTGAAAAATATTTTGCATTAACAAAGGTTGATTTTGTTAATGGTAAAAAGCCGGATGAAATTCGCGATCGTATTCCTTTTGATTATTTAACCCCTTTATTTCCTTTTGAAAAATTAAATCTTTATACAAGTGCAAATAATTATAGCACACGTATCATGGATTTATTTACACCCATTGGTAAAGGCCAACGTGGTTTATTAGTGGCGCAACCAAAAGTGGGTAAGACCATGTTATTAAAAGAAGTTGCGAATGCAATTGCAGCTAATCACCCTGAATGTTATTTAATGGTGGTATTAGTTGATGAGCGTCCCGAAGAGGTTACCGACGTAGAGCGTTCTGTAAAAGCAGAAGTAATTGCTTCTACTTTTGATGAACCTGCCGAAAAGCATGTGAAAGTTTCAACCATGGCTTTACAAAAAGCAAAACGTTTAGTAGAGTGCGGACACGACGTGGTAATTTTATTAGATTCTATCACGCGTTTAGCGCGTGCACACAATACAGTTGCTCCAAGTTCTGGTAAAGTATTATCGGGTGGTGTGGAAGCAAACGCTATGCAAAAACCAAAACAATTTTTTGGTGCTGCACGTAAAATTGAAAACGGTGGATCGCTTACCATCATCGCTACAGCCCTTGTAGATACTGGTTCTAAGATGGATGAAGTAATTTTTGAAGAGTTCAAGGGTACTGGTAATATGGAATTAGTATTAGATCGTCGTTTAGCTAATAAGCGTATTTTCCCTGCCATTGATTTAACGGGTTCAAGCACGCGTCGTGATGATTTATTATTATCGGCCGATGTATTACAAAGAATGAATATTTTACGTTTATTCTTGAACGACATGAACACCGATGAAGCAATGAATGAATTATTAAAACGCATGCGCGGCACAAAAGATAATGAAGAATTTTTAGCGAGCATGAATAGGTAAGTAAAAGGCCCTTATATTTTATTAAGGGCCTTTTACTTTTTCCGCTTAAGATTTAAAAAATTTTCGGTCTTTTATTTTTATATATATCCGTCGCATCGCGACTTAGACTTACTCCTTGAAATAATTATTATTTTCAATTTCTTCACGCACTTTTTCTGGAACTAAATATCGAATGGTGATTCCTTCTTTGCGATTATTACGAATAAGTGTTGCAGATAATTCTAACATGGGTGCTTCTAAATAAGTAAGCTTTGCTCCATATGTTTCTGTGATTTCAAAACCTGGACGACGATATACAATGAAGCTGTAATTTTTTATAAGTGTTTCGAAATTTTTCCATTTCGGTAAATTTTGAAAACTATCTCCACCCATAATTACTGAAAATTCATGTTGCGGGTATTGCTCAGTTAAATAGGCAAGTGTATCGATTGTATAGGATGGTTTGGGCAATTTAAATTCAATGTCTGATACTTTCAATTGCGTGTCATCTTCTATTGCTAAATTGGCTAAGTGTAATCGATCGTATTCGTTTAATAAACTGCTTTGTGTTTTATGCGGATTTTGAGGAGACACCACCAGCCACACTTGCTTAAGATCTGAATGATTCGCAATATAACTTGCCACCATTAAGTGCCCGTTGTGGATGGGATTAAAACTACCAAAAAACAAGCCTATTTTCATTTTAAAGAGTTGATTATCAATTATTTATCAATATTTTCTGGCGTAATTAAAATACTTTCCGCCTCGTCCATTCTTAGGCTTAATTGATATCCGGCTACTGAAATGCTTATTGGGTCGCCCAGTGGTGCGATTTGCTCCACCGTAATATATTCTCCGGGAATGCATCCCATTTCCATTAACTTTAAAAAGATTTCATCATTTTCAAAAGAATGAATAACGCCGGACTGACCGATATGTAGCTCAGATAATTTCTTCATGATAGAATACAAAGATAGTTTCCTTTCCCGCCAAATACTTACGAAATTTGGAGCAATAATTTAGCCGTTTATTCGTATAAATATTTGAAAGACATACCACTATGTGCATGACCATATTCTTTAACAAAGCCGACAAGACCGTGACCCTTGGCAATCGAGTAGCCCTAAAGGCGTTTCTCGAGAAGCAAATGAAAAAGGAGGGCATACGAATTGATTGCCTCCAGTATGTTTTTTGCTCCGATAAATATCTTTTATCTATTAATAAGCAGTACTTAAATCATGATTACTATACTGATATCATCAGTTTTGATTTATCTGAAACCAAGGGGTCATTAATTGGGGACATATATATAAGTGTTGATCGTGTAAAAGAAAACGCCAAAACCCTAAAAACCACCCAAGGCAACGAGTTGTTGAGGGTTATTTTTCATGGTGCGCTCCATTTTTGTGGTTATAAGGACAAGAAACCAGCAGACGCCAAACTAATGAGGGCCATGGAGGACAAATGGCTGCAAATGTTCCACATGGAACAATTGAAGAAAAAATAGTAAGAAATGCTATTTCGAGCGAACTTTGAGCGAAGCGATAGAGCGTCGAGAAATAGACATTTTTTATATTGTCAATATTGAATTGCGAAAAATCTCTTAAGATGTTCCACGAGAACTCGCAAGGCGAGTGATTAAAATATTTACTAATTAAGAAAGTGTTCCACGTGGAACACTTTCTTAATGAATCCCATCTTATCTTTGCAACCTTATGTTTCCAAAATACAATGTCATAGTAGTAGGAGCCGGTCATGCCGGATGTGAGGCAGCGGCAGCGGCGGCCAATATGGGTAGCAAGGTGTTGCTTGTTACCATGAATATGCAGACCATTGCACAAATGAGTTGTAATCCTGCCATGGGAGGAATTGCCAAGGGGCAAATAGTTAGAGAAATTGACGCGCTTGGAGGATACAGTGGAATCGTATCAGATTTAAGTACTATTCAATTTAGAATGTTGAATAAGAGTAAGGGGCCTGCTATGTGGAGTCCAAGGACTCAAAATGATAGGCACTTATTTGCTTCCAAGTGGAGAGAGTTACTAGAACAAACTCCGAATGTAGATTTTTACCAGGACTCAGTGAATGAGTTGATTATAAAAAACGGAAAGGCTTGTGGTGTTAAAACGAGTTTGGGTCACCTAATTGAATCCGATGCAGTAGTGATAACAAGTGGTACTTTCTTAAATGGTATCATGCATATTGGAGAAAAACAAATTGGCGGGGGGCGAGTTGCTGAAAAAGCAGCCACCGGAATTACCGAACAATTGGTTTCGTTTGGAATGGAATCAGATAGGCTTAAAACCGGAACGCCTCCAAGGGTGGATGGTAGAAGCTTGGACTATTCGAAAATGGAAGAACAAAAAGGTGACGATGAAGTAGTTGGTTTCTCCTATTTAAATACACCAAGGGTTAAACCAGAACAACAAAGATCATGTTGGATTACTTATACGGATACTATCGTTCATGATATATTAAAAACTGGTTTTGATCGTAGCCCTATGTACGCCGGACGCATTGAAGGAGTTGGTCCAAGATACTGTCCAAGTATTGAAGATAAAATCAATCGCTTTGCAGATAGAGAAAGACATCAATTGTTTGTAGAACCAGAAGGGTGGAATACAGTTGAAATTTATGTAAATGGATTTAGTACGAGTTTACCAGAAGAAGTACAATACGAAGCTCTTCGTAGAGTTCCTGGTTTTGCTAATGCAAGAATGTTCAGGCCGGGATATGCAATTGAATATGATTTCTTTCAACCAACCCAGTTGAAATATACGCTTGAAACGAAGGCCATTGAAAACCTATATTTCGCTGGACAAATCAATGGAACCACGGGGTATGAGGAAGCGGCATGTCAAGGTATTATGGCTGGTATGAATGCGCACCTTAAAATTACACATCAAGCACCATTTATATTACATCGAAGTGATGCTTACATTGGCGTATTAATTGATGACTTAATTGGAAAGGGCACTAACGAACCCTATAGAATGTTTACTTCACGTGCTGAATTTAGAACCTTGTTGAGGCAGGATAATGCGGACATTAGATTAACGGAAATAAGTTACAAATTAGGACTAGCGAAAGAAGAAAGGATGCGTCGTGTTGATCAAAAAAATAAAGAGGTTGTAGAAATAAAAAATATATTAAACACACACGCAGTAGAACCAGATGATATAAATGAATTTTTAAATACGGTAGATTCTGCAGCATTAAATGAAAAACAAAAAGTTTCAAAACTCTTGCTACGACCCAATCTTAGCTTGCAACAAATTATGATGAATAGCGAGGGGTTAAAAGAAAAATTAGCCGATAAGGAAATTGAATTTTTAGAACAAACCGAGATTCAAATTAAATATGAACGCTATATTGAAAAGGAAAAAGAGATTGTAGATAGAATGGCCTCCCTAGAAAATTTGGTTATTCCAGAAACATTCGATTACGATAAAGTAGCAGCCCTTTCCATTGAAGCACTACAAAAATTTAAAAAAATTAGACCCTTAACTATTGGACAAGCAAGTCGTATTAGCGGCGTGAATCCTAGCGATGTTCAAATATTAATGGTATATATGGGTAGATAGTTGAAACAAAAACAGCCATCCATCAAAAATTGAAATTTGCACTTTTTTGCAAACAAGTATTTTAGTAGCTTTAGAATATTCTATCATTATTAAAATACTGTCGCGCATGAAGAGGATCTTTTTATGGCTCACACTACTTAGCGTAAGTGTAGCGTCAAAAGCACAGGAATCTTTTCCGGTTAACGGAGTAAGAGATGTTCGTACTGGTTTGTATGCATTTACAAACGCTACGATTGTGCAAAATGCATCAACTAAAATTGAAAAAGGAACCCTCCTTATAAAACAAGGGAAAATTATTGCTGTTGGAGCAACTGTAGCAATTCCAGCTGATGCTGTTGTTGTTGACTGCAGTGGTAAATATATTTATCCATCTTTTGTGGATGCTTACACCGATTATGGTGTTGGCGCTCCGAAAAGACCAACGGGTGGTTTTAATTATGGGGCACCTGCACAATTTGTTTCTAACAAGCCTGGTGCATATAATTGGAATCAAGCAATTAAACCTGAAGTAAATGCTTATGAAATTTTCGCAGCTGACGAAGCTGGTGCAAATACTTTTAGAGCAAATGGTTTTGGAACTGTATTTACGCATGTAAAAGATGGTATTGCGCGTGGTACGGGTGCGGTTGTAACTTTAAATACGGGAGATTCACATCAAGCATTAATTAAAACAAGAGCTGCGGCTGTGTATTCTTTTGAAAAGGGTTCTTCAACACAATCTTATCCAAGTAGTTTAATGGGAAGCATCGCCTTATTGCGTCAAACATATTTGGATGCAAAATGGTATCAAACAAAACCAGCATCCGAAGGAACTAATCTTTCGTTAGAAGCATTTAATGCAACACAATCTTTGCCACAAATATTTGCTGCTGACGATAAATGGTCAACATTAAGAGCCAACAGAATTGGTGCAGAATTTGGAGTACAATATATATTAAAGGGGGGCGACAATGGTTACCAAAGAATTGAAGAATTAGCAAAAACAAAAGCTTCGTTTATATTGGGGATTGATTTTCCTGCTGCTATGGATGTAGAAGATCCAACTGATGCGAGATTTGTTTCTTTATCTGACATGAAACATTGGGAATTAGCTCCTACTAATCCAGCTGCATTTGAAAAAGCAAATATTCCATTTAGTATTAGTGTTTCAGAAATGAAAGATAGTAAAGCGTTTTTTGCAAATTTGAGAAAAGCAATTAGTGCTGGTTTATCTGAAGCAAAAGCATTAGATGCATTAACAAAAACACCAGCTACGCAAATCGGAGTATATGATCAAGTAGGATCAGTTGAAGTGGGCAAGTGGGCAAATTTTTTAATTACCACAGAGCCGGTATTTTCAAGTACTGCTAAAATCATTGAAAATTGGGTTCAAGGAAAAAAATATGAATTGAATGCTTCAGAGTGGACTAATCTTTCTGGAAAATATAAATTAACCATCACAAACGCGGGAACTACAACAGATTATAATTTAGAAGTTAAAAAGGATCTAAGCGCAACAGTAATTGCTACAGATACTTTAACTGCAAAATTATCGGTTAACGAATCCTTAATTAAATTAAGCTTCCCTTCAAAAAAAGGAAGAGGCGCTGAACAAATAAGATTAGGTGGCGTCATAGTTGGTAATAATTGGAATGGCGTTGGAACAGACGCACAGGGAAATAAAACAACCTGGACGGCAAGTTTAGTAGGAACCATTGCTGCTGTTGCAGATAAGAAAAAAGATAATGATTCAACAAAAGCATTATCAAAGGTAACTTATCCTTTTGTGGGATTGGGGAATGAAACCATTCCTAATCAAGAAACACTTTTAATTAAAAATGCAACTGTTTGGACTAGCGAAAAAGAAGGTGTACTAGAAAATACCGATGTATTAGTTAAAGCTGGAAAAATTGCAAAAGTGGGTAAAAACATTTCGGATGCTAGTGCAAGAGTAATTGATGGAACAGGCAAACACTTAAGTGCTGGAATCATTGACGAACACTCACATATTGGAGCCTTATCAATAAACGAAGGTGCGCAATCGGTGACAAGTGAGGTTCGTATTGGTGACAATATGAATCCAGAAGACGTTAATATATATCGTCAACTTAGTGGTGGTGTAACAACTTCACACATACTACACGGTTCTGCAAATACCATTGGTGGACAAACACAATTAATGAAACTTCGTTGGGG